>JANNQT010000034.1:0-21873 GCA_031400895.1 Alphaproteobacteria bacterium
CATCAGCGCGCCGCCGACGCTATCACGGCGCCAGATATCGAGGCTCTCGCGCACCCGCTGCGTAATCAGCGCACGCCCGCAGGCGACCTCCACCGCCTCGCGCGCGGCGCCGATCAAAGTGGCGATGAGGCTGTCCTCGGCGCCTTGATCGACGCGCAAGAACAGCTTCGCCTCGGCCAGCGTGATCGGCTCGCTTGCGGGAGGCGTTAGGATGGTGATGGTCATTTGAACTCGGCAATCGGCAGTCGGCAATAGGCAGTCGATAGTCAGCAGCGGCAGCAGGGAATGATCCCTACTGCCGACCGCCAACTGCCGACTGCCGCGGGTTCAGCTCACCGCGAAGCGCAGCACTTTGATGGCGTCGCAATTCTGCACGCCGCCGCCTACGCGCTTGGTGACGTAGAACATCACGTAGGGCTTGTTGGAGTACGGGTCGCGCAGCAGGCGCACGCCGGCACGGTCGACGATTAGATAGCCGCGTTGGAAATCGCCGAAGGCGATCGAGTTGGAGCTCGCCGCGATGTCGGGCATGTCTTCCAGTTCAGTCACCGGATAGCCCAGCAACGTCGCGCCGCCGCGGTCGTTCGGCTCCCAGATATATTGCCCGGAGGCATCCTTCAGCTTGCGCACCGCCGACACGGTTTTCCGGTTCATGACGAAGCGCCCGTTCTGGCGGAACTGGGCTTTCGGCGCATACACCAGATCGATAATCTTATCGACCGGCGCGGTCGCCGCGAATGCGCCGGCAACGCCAGTGGCGATGTAACCGATCTGACCCCACACATGGCTCGCGTCGGCGATCATGGTGTAGTTCAAGAAGCCCTTCGGCTTGTTGACCCCGTCGCCATTGACGAACACCGCCCGTTCCTGGCCGGCGAACGCATCCTCGACTTCCCCGGCGATCCACTCCTCGAGATTGACGAAGGCGTCGTCGAGCAAGGCTTGGGTGGCGGCGAGATTGGCGTAGAGTTCGGCGGTTGGGAAATCGAGCAGCGCCAAGGTGGGCGACGTTGTTTCCGTGCGCACGCCGGTTTCCGCCGCCCAGCCCGAACCGGAGGCGGTCAAGCTGATCGGCTTGCGGAACAGATTGGCGCTGGTAGTGCGGATGCCGGCGATCTCGCGCATCGGGGACGCCGCGCGCAGCCGGCTTTCGATCAGGCGATCAAGTTCGGGCGGGGCGAGGTGGCCGCCATCCGCCGCGACGCCGACCGAGAGCGCCTTGGCTTCGAACTGGCCGAGCTGAGACATGTCGCCGCGGCGAACGTAGGCGCTCCACGCCGATTTGTGCTCGGACTCGGCTGGTTCAGTGGCAAGCGCGGGGCGGCGGCCGGCAAGTGCGGCGCGTTCGAGCAGCGATTTCTGTTCACTGAGCGCGCGGTCGATGCGATCGACCTTTTCTTCCAGCAGTACGTCGGCGCGCCTGTGTTCGATGGCGTCAAGGCGCGAATCGTTGGTGGCCTTGAATTCCTCGAACGCGTGCATCAACGCATCCTGGCCGCCTACGGCCTTGGTTTCTTTTCTCACTTTAGTCTCCTTCTCAAGCAGCGCGGCCAAGCCCTCGCGCCAGGGCCAGCCGCGCTTGCGGCTGCATCGGTTGCGTCACGATCGACACTTCCAACAGCTCAATTTCCTCAATGGTGCGCCCGAGCCCGGTTCGGTGCGCCACCAGCGGTACAAAGCCGATCGACAAGCCGTCGAGCCCGCGCGCCAGCATCCGCCGCGCGCGCGAAGCCCCGGGCATCTCGTCACGGATGGCGCCGCGCACGAACAGGCCCCAGCCGTCTTCGTGAGCGATATCCCAGGCGCCGGCGACAAGTCGGCGCTCGTGCTCCACCAGCATCGGCAGCGGTTCGGCGCGGCGCGCGAGGCTCGATCGGAACGCGCCCGCGCGCACCACATCGCCCATCTCGTCGGCAATGCCGAACAGCGAGGCGTAGCCCTCGATCATCATCGCACGTCGAGCCGCTGTTCGATGCGGGCAAGCGAACGGCGCGCGTCGGCGACCTGCTCTTCCAGCCGCGCCAGGCGTACGTTGGCCTCCGACTGCGCCGCCACCGCGCGCTCGACCTGCTCCATCCGCGCATTCGCGCGCCCGGCCCAGATCAGGCCGCCGGCGGTTTCCAGAAACAGCGCCAGGATCAAGGCATAAGTGATGCGCGGATCGAATCTGATCATGGCGCCGCCACGCCCGCGAGCGCGCGCTTTTCCTCCTGGCTGAGAAAATCCGCCGCCGCTAGCCGCGCCCACAGCGCTTCGCGCTCCACCGCCAGCGCCGGCACTGCTTCCATGTCAACGCGGATCGCCGCCGGCTCGCGCCAGCGCGCGCCGAGCCAAGCTTCGAGCGCACGCGCGGCCTTCTGCGCCAGCGGCAGCGCCGTGTGGCGCCAGAAAGCGAGATTGGCTTCGCGGTAGTTCGAATACGTATTATTGCCGGGAATGCCGAGCAGCATCGGCGGCACCCCGAACGCCAGCGCGATATCGCGCGCGGCGGCGTGGCGGGCCTCGATGAAATCCATGTCCGAGGGCGAGAGGCTCATCGGCCGCCAATCGAGCCCGCCTTCCAGCAGCATCGGTCGCCCGGCGTTGGCGGCGCCAACATGCAATTCGTCCAATTCTTGCTTGATGCGCCGGAATTGTTCTTCGCTCAGGCGATCCGCGCCGCCCGCGCCGGTGAACACCAGCGCGCCAGAGGGCCGCGCGGCATTGTCGATCAGCGCCTTGTTCCAGGCGCCGCCGGCATTGTGGATGTCGATGGCGTAGGCAGCGGCCTCCATCGGCGAGAGGCCGTACCAATCGTCGGCGGGGTGAAAGAGCTTCAAATGCAGGATCGGCGCTTCGCCGGTGAGCGGATCGCGCTCGAAGCGGCGCACGTTCGAGCCGACCCGGTGCTCCCAGCCGACCGGCCAGCCGTCAGCGCCGGGAATGACGCGCATGCGATCGGGGCGCAGCACGTAAAGCTCCGAAGGCGCGCTGTCCTCGATGCTGGCGGCTTCGAGGTAGGAATTGCCGCTCACTTGCAAATGGCCGTAGAAGCCCTCCAGCAATTCGATCCCGGTTTGCTCCGGATTGGGCCGCGCCAGCAGCTTGCCCAGCGGATGTGTCCCTGGCCCCACCAGCAGCGGAGCGCTGGCGGCGGCTTCGGCGATGAAGCGCACGCAGCGATAGGCGATGGCGTTGCGGCTATAGCCCTCGCGCGCGAACGCGGCCGGATCGCGCGCCGACCAGATCGGCGCGGCCAGATCGTGCCAGGACAAGAATTTCCGCTCCGCGCCCCGCCATGCTTGAGCATTGGGCGCGCGAAATTTGCGTAGCCATTCGAACATGAAAGCGTCTTTCGTTATTTCTTGGACCGCGCCGCTCACAATAACCGCAGCCGCGGCTGTGCGCCGCCCATCAGCAGATCGGTCAGCGCCCACACCAAAGCGTCGAGCCGATCGGGGCTGTGCCTGAAGCCCTCGGCGCCGAACGAGCACATCTCGTCCTCCAGCGCCGGAAACGCGGCGGCGTGCTTGACGCGGCCTTGTGCGTAGAACGCGGCGATCGGCTCGGCGCGGGCGCGCTTGCCCTCGCTGGCGCGCACCAGGCGCACGTAAATATCGGGCGCGGCGGCCTGCAGCACCGCCCGCACCATTTCGCCGCCATTGTTGGCTTCCGCGACGATCGCGTGCGCACCGAGCGAGCGCGCCAGCGACGACGCCGCTTGCGCCCACTCATGCGGCCCGGCGCCTTGCAGGCTGGCGTCGGCCAGCACCATGGCTTGACGTTTCCAGCCCTCGCCCCAAGCGGCGGCGGCGACGATGCCGCATTGATCGGCGTTGGCGCCGACGCTCGCCGGTGGATCGACGGCGACGACGATGCGGTCGAATTCGCCATGCTCGCGGGTGCGGGCGGCTTCGAGGTCGGCGCGCCGCCACAGCGCCCCCTCGACATCCTCGATCAGTTCGCCAGCAATTCCTGACGCTGCCGCGCCGCGCCGCTCCAGCGCTGATTGAGCCCGGCGATGAAGTCCGGCGACAAGTTGGCGCTGTTGGCCCAAGTCGCCGATTTCGTCAGCACGGTATCGGCCGCCGCCAGCAATTGTTTCAGCGCGCGCGTCGGACGCGGTGTCGTCGTCACCAACAGCTGAGGCCGATCGCCGACGCGCATGCCGTGGGCGAGCGCGGCTAGCGTCTCGTCGGGATAGGCCCAGTAGCAGAGTTCGTCAGCCCAGGCGGCGTCGAATTGCGGCCCGCGCAGACTTTCAGGGTCCTCGGCGGAAAAGCAATAAGCCTGCGCGCCGTTAGCCCAGATCAGCCGCTTGCGGCTGGCCTCGTACTCAGGCCGCGCATAAGGCAGCGAACGTACGCCGGCGGCGCCTTCGATCATCACTTCGCGCACGTCATGAAAGGTCGGCCCGACGAGGGCGATGCGGCGGGCGTATCCGTCGCGGCAGAGCGCCGAGACCCATTCCGCTCCGGCGCGCGTCTTGCCCGCGCCGCGTCCGCCCAGGAACAACCAGGTGCGCCACTCACCCGCGGGCGGACGCTGCGAGGGCCGCGACCACAATTGCCAATCATCGAGCAACCGCCTCAGTCGCGATCCGCTCCAGCACCGCATCAGGAGCGCCAGCGCGCTCGGCCTCAACGAAACGAGCCAGCCGGCGTCGCAGTTCGGCGCGTAATTCTTCGTCATCTTGCTCCGGCGCCAGCGCGCTTTGTTCGACCAGGAACTGGGCCACGTCGCGCTCGGCGCGCACTAGGGCGGAGATCGCCTTGGCCTGGCGCTCAGCATCGGCGGCTTCGCCCTCATTGAGCGAAGCCGCCGCTTCGTCCAGCATGGTCCGCAAGCTCGCGGCTAAGTCCTTTGTCATTCCTGTCAAACCCAATTTCTCGACCGTGCCGGAAAGCTAAGGCCGCGCCGGGTCGGTCTGATAGATTTTTTGCAAACCGAGGATTTCCAAGGGTCGCAGGGGTTTTTTTGTTGGATAGAGGGTCTCAAACCCAGCACTTTCGCTGGTCAGAATTTGGCCATACGCTTATTGGACACCCCCCTATTCGGAGAATTTTGTGCCAGACCTACGGCCACACCTGCAGCGCGGCATCGATTGGGCCAAGGTGCGCGCGGCGGCGGCGCGCCAACACGTGGAGCAATTGCTGCGCGAACGGGCGCGGCTGACGTGGCGGCGGATCGCCAGTCTGTTGGCCGGCGCGGTGTTGCTGCTGGTGGTTGCGGGCTGGTTCTGGATTTATTGGGGGCTGCCCCGGGTGCCGGACGCGGAGGCGCTTTGGTCGCTGAACCGCCTGCCCACGGTGACGTTCGTCGATCGCGGCGGCGAGATCATCGGCGTGCGCGGGCCTTTTTATGGGCGCCGCACGCCGCTCGCGGAATTGCCAGATTATGTGCCGCAAGCGTTCCTCGCCATCGAGGACCGGCGCTTCTACCAGCACGAGGGCGTCGATCGCATGGCGGTGTTGCGGGCGCTGCTGGCCAATCTGCAGGCCGGCGAAACCGTGCAGGGGGCCTCCACTATTTCCCAACAGCTGGCGCGCAATCTGTTCCTCACTCCGCGCCAGACCATCAACCGCAAGCTGCGCGAAATGGTGCTGGCCTCGCGCATCGAGCGGCGCCTCGCAAAGGACGAAATTCTCGAACTGTATCTGAACCGGGTTTTTCTCGGCGACAATTGCTACGGCGTCGACGCCGCCGCGCGGCGCTTTTTCGGCAAGCCGGCCCAGGAACTGAGCCTGGCGCAAGCGGCGATGCTGGCGGGCTTGCCCAAGGCGCCGTCGCGTTCGGCCCCCAGCGAGAACCTCGATCGCGCCATCGAGCGCCAGCACATTGTGCTCGATGCCATGGTGGACGCGGGCTTCATCACCCCCGCGCAGCGCGACAGCGCCAGGGCCGAGCGCATCCGCGTGGCCTCACGCCCTGACATTGAGCGCACCCACGGCTATGCGTTCGATCTGGCGGTGGAGGAGGCCCGCGACGCCATCGGCGGGGAAACCCCCGACCTCGTCATCCAGCTGACGCTCGATCCGCTGTTGCAGCGGGCAGCCTCCGATTCCGTGCGCCGCCGGCTCGGCAACCGCGCCTTCGGCCGCCGCCCGATGCAGGCCTCGTTCCTGGCGATCGACCGCGAAGGCGGCGTGCGCGCACTGGTCGGGGGCACCGATTACAACACCTCCAAGCTCAACCGCGTCACCCAAGCCAACCGCCAGCCCGGCTCGGCGTTCAAGACCTTCGTTTACACCGCGGCGCTCGAGGCCGGGCTCGACACCGAGGACGTGCGCTACGACGAGCCGGTTGTGATCGACGGCTGGGCCCCGCGCAATTACGACGAGGAGTATCGCGGCGCGGTGACGCTGCGCACCGCCTTCGCGCTTTCGATCAACACCGTGGCCGCGGAAGTTACCGCGGAAGTGGAGCCGCGCCGCGTCGCCCAGGTCGCCAGCCGCCTCGGCGTGCGCAACATGCCCCAGGGCAACGAATTCGTCCCGCAATCGATCTCGCTCGGGTCGATCGTGACCAATATGCGCGACATGACCGGTGCGTTCGCCGCCTTCATGACTGGCGGCATCGCGGTAGAGCCCCACATCGTCGCCCGCGTCACCAACGCGGCCGGGCGCGAATTGTATCGCCGCGAGGCGCCGCCGCTGCGCCGGGTGCTCAACGAGGACGTCGCCCTGCGTATGAACAGCATGATGGGGGCGGTGGTGCTGCGCGGCACCGGGACCGCCGCTCAGATCGGCCGCGACGTCGCCGGCAAGACCGGCACCTCCTCCGATTGGCGCGACGCCTGGTTCATCGGTTACAGCGCCGATTTCACCGCCGGGGTCTGGGTCGGCCACGACGACAACACGCCGATGAGCCACACCACCGGCGGCACGTTGCCGGCGCAGATCTGGGCCGACGTCATGCGCGTCGCCCATGAAGGCATCGAGCTTCATCCGCTGCCGGGCATTGAACAGCCGGCGCGCTCGCCGCGCGAGACCGAGATGGCGAGCTTCTTCGACCAATTGGCCGATGCGTTCGGCGAGGTCGAATTTCCCGACGAAATGCCGCAGATTTTCCAATAGGCGGCGGCAATGGCGTTGCGTCCGGCAATGGTGAACGTGAGCGGGCTCAGCTTGTCGCTGGGCCAGGCGCCGCTGTTCGACCGCGCCGAGTTTTCCATGCAGCGCGGCGAGCGGGTGGCCCTGATCGGCGCCAATGGCGCGGGAAAATCCACTTTGATGCGGATTCTGGCCGGCTGGACCGAGGCGGATTCGGGCGACATCGCCATCGCCGGCGGCGCCACGCTCGCGTTCGCGCCGCAAGATTCGGATTTCGCCGGCTTCGCCAATCTGCGCGAGTTCGCGTGCGCGCCAACCACTGCCCGCGCCAGCGCGCCAACCCCGGCGCACGCCGCCGAGGCGGCGCTGCATTCTTTTGGGCTCGATCCCGAGCGCGAGGTTGCCCCGCTCTCCGGCGGCGAGGCGCGCCGGGCAACGCTGGCGCGCGCCTTCGCCGCCGAGCCGGAACTGTTGCTGCTGGACGAGCCGACCAACCATCTCGACATCGCCGCCATCGAGGAACTCGAACAGCGCCTTGCCGGTTTTCGCGGCGCTTGCCTGATGATTTCCCACGACCGCCGCTTCCTGGAGCGCGCATCCACCGCCACGTTGTGGCTGCGGCAGCGCAAATTGCTGCAGCTCGACCGCGGCTTTTCCGCTTTCGACGATTGGGCCGAGGCCGTGGAACTGGAAGAGACGCGCGCCATGGCGCGGCTGCGGACCCACCTCGAAGCGGAGGAACACTGGCTGCGCCGCGGCGTCACTGCGCGCCGCGCGCGCAACGAGGGCCGGCGGCGCAAGCTGACTGCGCTGCGCGCCGAGCGGCGCGAGCGCGGCGCGCTGATGCGTACGCAAAGCGCGGTCCTCACCGCCGAGCGCGGCGCTGAATCCGGTAGGCTGGTGATCGAAGCAATTGGCATTGCCAAGAGCTATGGCGAGCGCAAGCTGATCGCCGGCTTGTCGCTGCGGGTGATGCGCGGCGATCGGCTTGGCATCATCGGCCCCAACGGCGCGGGCAAAACTACGCTGCTGGAAATACTGCTGAAGCAGCGTGAGCCCGACCAGGGCCGTGTGCGGCTGGGCGAGAACCTGACCATCGCCTATGTCGATCAGACCCGCGCGTCGATCGATCCGAGCGCTACGCTGTGGGACACGCTGGCGCCGCTGGGGGGCGATCAAGTGATGGTGCGCGGGCGCCCGCGCCACATCGCCGCCTACGCGCAGGATTTCCTGTTCACGCCGGCGCAATTGCGCCAGCCGGTGTCGGCGCTGTCGGGCGGCGAGCGCAACCGGCTCGCTTTGGCGGTGGCGCTGGCGCAGCCGGCGAACCTGCTGGTGCTGGACGAGCCGACCAACGATCTCGACATGGACACACTGGAAGCACTTGAGGCGATGCTGGAGAACTATGACGGCGCCATCCTGCTGATCAGCCACGACCGCGCCTTCCTCGACGGCGTCGTCACCCAGATTATCGGCCCCGGCGCGCGCGGCGCCTGGGTGGAAACCCCCGGCGGCTGGTCGGATTTCGAGCGCGAACATGGCGGCTTCGCCAGCCCGACCGCGTCCAGCGGGTCGAAACGCGCCGCGCCTGCTCCCCCCACCCCCAGGAAGGCGACCAAGCTCAGCTACAAGGACGAGCGCCGCGCCAGCGAACTAGAAGCCGCCTTACCCCAGCGCGCCGCCAAGATCGCCGAACTGGAGCGCGCGCTGTCCGATCCCGATCTGTTCGCGCGCGATCCGGCGCTTTATCAGACCACTAGCGATCGCCTGCGCGCCGCTCGCGCCCAGCTTGAAACCGAGGAAGCCGATTGGTTGGAAATCGAGCTTAAACGCGAAGCGCTGGAGCGCGACGCTTAGGGTTTCATTAAGATTTGACTGCATTGGCCGCGCAACTGGAAATCTTTGTTTACGCTCTGGTTGTATGGAAGGGGGGTTCTCTGATCCGAGCGGGCCCCAATGTCGCATTCGCGCTTCGCGAAACTCCTTGACCTGGCCAAGTCCACCGACAGTGGCCAGCGCCGCGAATTGCTGCGCGAGGTCACCGAGCTCTTTTTCGAGAGCTCGGGGGCGCGCAGCGCGCGCGAATCGGCGCTGATGGGCGATGTGCTGCAGATGGTGGCCGCCGAGATGCAAGACAGCGTCCTGGCCGAGCTTTCCAACGCCTTCGCCGACGCCGCCGACGCCCCCCAAGGGCTGATGCGCGACCTCGCCAACCGCTCGTTCGAGGTCGCCGCCCCAATCCTCAGCCGCAGCCCGGCGCTGGACGAGCCCACGCTGCTCAGAATCGTCAATTACCAGAGCCAGCAGCACATCAAGGCGGTGGCGCAGCGCCCGCTGGTGAGCGAAGCGCTCTCCGACGCCATCGTTCGGGTCGGCGACGATGTCGCGCTCGACGCGCTGATCCGCAACGACGGCGCGCAAATCTCGCGCCCGAGCCTGGAAGTCGCGGTCGATCGCGCCCAGAAAAGCGCGGTCCTGCATGAAGCCGTGGTCAAGCGCCGCGACCTGCCGATCGATCTGTTGAACGAGATGTATTTCGTCGTGGAAAAAAGCCTGCGCGAGCAGATCATGGTGCGCAACGCCGCCTTCGATCCCAGCGCCCTCGACGCCGCCCTCGCCAAGGCCCGCGACCGCATGCGCAAATCGGCGCAGGAAATGACCGCCGAGACCCGCAACGCCAAATCGTTCATCATGACCAAGAAAAACAGCGGCGAGTTAAGCGCGCGGCTATTGGTCTCGCTTTACCGCGAATCCAAGCAGGCGCATTTCCTCTACGGTCTTGCTGAAATCACCGGCGTCGATTACGACACCGCCGCCGACTTGCTGCAGCGCCAGGATATCGACGGCCTGGCGATGATCTGCCGCGCCGCCAATATCGAGCGGCCGCTGTTCGTGACCATCGCGGTGATGACCTGCGGCGGCGACAACGCCATGGCCAAGGCCGAGGAATTCGGGCGCATGTACAATGCTGTCCCCGTCGAAGCCGCCCAACGCGCCATCCGCTTCTTCAAAGTGCGCAAGGCGGCGGACGCGGCCTAAGCCGCGCGCTCCTAATCGCGATATGCGACGATTGCCGCGCGATCAATGTCGGTAGCCTCGACAAGCTTGTAATGTTTTTCGTCGAACACGCGAAGTTTTGAGTCTTGGAGTCCAAGCTCGAACATCGCCACACGACTGTCGCCCATGAACTGCGCCGATAACGCGCGGACCCGCATGCCGGGAAAACGCTCAGCGCACCAGGCGATGTCCTGCTTGGTTTGAACCGCGCTGATCTGATCGGCGCCGCCCTTAGCCTGAACCGGGATAGCGAAATGGCAGCCAGCTTTGTCAATCCCGACGTACAATTCGTCGATCTCGATCTGCCCAAGCCCCGCAACCGAGCTTCGGAGATGGTTCTGCAAACTGAACGCTGTCAACCCAAGGAAGATATCGACCAAACGGTTATATCGCACCACCGCAAGCAGCGCCTGCTCATCGTCGAGCTTATAGAGCCGTATCAATTCCGGCGTGTTGTCGGGAATACCTACCACCGCCATCGCTGCATTTGGTAGTATGCGACTGACGCTCTCTAGCCGGAAAGCATACTTGCCCCGGCCTGCGCCCTCAATCACCCACTCGCGGCCTTCCGGTTGCGTGGAGACAATCGAGTCAGCCAGGCCCGCCCGATATCGCGCCGAGTAAATCACGTCCCCAAGATTCTTAGGTTGCTCCAATCCAAGCGCCTTCGCTGCGACGACGATTTCATCGCGCTCGAACTCGACTACCTCCATCCCCGCTCTATATTTCGCCAGGAAGATGCGCTCAAGAATAGCCCGGTAGCTGTTGCCTTCGGTGTTGCTAGCCATGACGCACCCGTGCGGCGGACATCTCCGCAATTCTCAACCGTTCGATCTCCGACTGCTTCCGCTTCTTGGCGCCGCTCTTCTTATCGCGCCGACCTATCGGCGGCGGTACATTGAAATGTTGAGCTGCTTCACGCGCTTCCATTTTGAGCAGCGCAACGTCACCGAGCGCCAAGCTCCGCCTCGGCCGCTTTGGCTGCACTTTGATCGCCGCTATCACTTGGGCCGCGACCGCACGCGCTAGCGGCGGCGGGACCGAATTACCGATTTGCCTAGCGCCGTGCCATTTGGTCTTGTGGAACCGAAACCAGTCCGGAAATCCGTGCAGCCGCGCCATCTCCCGAACGGTCACGCACCTTGGGTACAAGTAGTGAATGGGGCGCGGGCTGGTGAAGGCCCCGCGAGCGCCATCGGTGCCCGCTCGCAGGGTGTTCGAGAGTCCTCGCGGGGAGAGTTTGTAGAATCTGGAAATCGGCTCAGCCTGTCCGTGACCGGTCTCCCCGAAGCGCCGCTTCGAAATCGCACTGTGATCGGTTCTGCAGCTTGAGGTCATTTCGGCCGGATTCCAATCCCGCTGAAATCCGTAAAACCACGAGTCGTTGCCGAGACAACGAAGCGCCGCCGCATATGGGCTCGGCGCCCCCATGACCTTGAAGCGAGCCGTGTCGTCTTCGATCAGTTCCTCGAACATCTCGGCGTCAGGCAAATCGCTCAGCGCGTCCGCGCAAGTCGGTCCGCTAGGAAGTTCGAACAGCGCATCGAGTTCGTCCGCCGGCCGGACTGTCGGTTCCGGGTAGGCTGGCGGTTCAGCGCCCCTCTTGACGCCGAGGATAAACAGCCGTTCCCGGTGCTGCGGGACGCCATATCGCGCGGCGTCGAGAACGCGCCAAGGCAGCCTCAAATCATATCCGGCGCGACTGAATGCTTCGCCAAGTTCATGCAGGAACGCTTTATGCCGTCCGACCGTCAGACCCTTCACGTTCTCGAATACAAACGCTGTCGCATCGAGTTCCGCCACCAGTCGAACAAACTCAAGCACTAGCGAATTCCGCGGATCGTCAAACGAACGATGGCCAATCAGCGAAAAGCCTTGGCATGGAGGACCGCCAAAAACGCAATCCACCCGGCTATCCCCTATGCTTGACGCCGCACGTATTTCGGCGGCGGTCACTGCGGTGATCGATTTGGGAACAACCGAACAATCGGGAAAATTGAATTTATGAACGGCGCAATGGACGGGATCGACCTCGACCGCCGCGCGTACATCGAAACCAGCCTGCTCGAAGCCAAGGCTCATGCCGCCAGCGCCGGCGAATAGATCTATTGCGATGGGTCGCCCCATTCCTCGCCTCCATCCGACCTAGGCCGCAGGCTTCTTGGCTCGATTCGGACCCGCCGGACCCAGGAACAAAACAAGCACATCGCTTAGCCGTTGGCAATCGGTGATTTGGCACTGCTCCGGCGTACGCGTATCGACCATGCCTAAGCCGCGCGTTCCTTCGCCGCGGAGAACCGCACCTTCGGGTTCTTCTCCTGCACGTAGCCGATCTCCCAGGCGCTCTTGCCCAAATACACCGGCGCGCCATCGACATCTTCGGCCATTTGCATTTTTGATTTTGCCGCGAACCCTTCGAGGTCGGCGCGGGCCTCGGCGCTGATCCAGCGCGCGGCCTGGTAGGGCGAGGTTTCGAAGATCACGTCGAGGCCGTATTCGGCCTGCATGCGCTCGTCGAGCACGTCGAATTGCAGCGCCCCCACCGCGCCGACCACCAGATCGCCGCCGGTCACCGGCTTGAAAACTTGCGTCACGCCTTCTTCGCCCAAGGCTTCCAGCGCCTTGCGCAAATGCTTTTGCTTCAGCGGATCGCGCACCCGCACGCGTTTCAATATTTCCGGCGCGAAATTGGGGATGCCCTGGAACACCACTTCGCCCGATTGCGACAGCGAATCGCCCACGCGCAGGCCACCATGGCTGGGAATGCCGATCACATCGCCTGGAAACGCCTCGACGGCGATCTCGCGTTCTTGCGCCATGAACATCAGCGGATTGTGCACGTTGAAGCCTTTGCCGGCGGCGGTTTTCAGCGTCATGCCGCGCTGGAAGCGGCCCGAGCAGATCCTATAAAAGCCGACCCGGTCGCGGTGCTTGGGATCCATGTTGGCTTGGATCTTGAACACGAAGCCCGATACCTCCTCGCGCCCCGGCGCGACCGCAACTGAAGCGCCCTTGATGCGCGCGGCTTGCTGGCGCGGCGGCGGCGCATGCGCGGCCAGGCCCGCCAGCAATTCCAGCACGCCGAAGCGGCGCAGCGCCGAACCGAAATAGACCGGCGTCAAATGCCCTTCGCGGAACGCCTGCAACTCGAACTTGGGCAGGCCCTCGCGCGCCAGTTCGGAAGTCTCCTGCAACTCGGCGCGCACATCGTCGCCCACCCCGGCGAGAAAATCATTGCCGCCGCGCTTTTGCCGCTGCTGGCTCGCAAACCCCTGCTCGCCCGCTTCCAGGCGCTTGAACGGTACGAATTCGTCGGCGCTCAAATCCAACATGCCGGCAAAGCGCTGCCCCGAGGCGGCGGGCCAATACATCGGCGCGGTGTCCATCGCCAGCTTGGAATGAATCTCGTCGAGCAGCGCGAACGGATCGAGCGCTTCGCGGTCCATCTTGTTGATGAAGGTGGTGATCGGGATGTCGCGCAGGCGGCAGACTTCGAACAATTTCAGCGTCTGCGCCTCGATGCCCTTGGCGGCGTCGAGCACCATCACCGCAGAATCGGCGGCGGACAGCGTGCGGTAGGTGTCCTCGGAGAAATCCTCGTGGCCGGGCGTGTCGAGCAGATTGAACACCAAATCCTGGTGCTCGAACGTCATCACCGAGGCCGACACCGAAATGCCGCGCTCGCGCTCGATTTTCATCCAATCCGACTTGGTCCGCCGCGCCTGCCCGCGCGCCGCCACCACGCCGGCCAAATGGATCGCCCCGCCGGCAAGCAGCAGACCTTCGGTCAGCGTGGTCTTGCCCGCGTCCGGGTGCGAGATGATCGCAAAGGTGCGCCGGCGCGCGGCTTCGGTGGCGGGATCGGATGACATGGGGGCTCTCGTGGGGAGCGGCGCGTTTACGCCGCGCCCGCCGCGCTTGCAACCGCTCCCGGGCCGCGCGCCTTCAGGTGCGCTGTTTTTCCTTTCCGGCATGAGCACGTAGAGCGCCTCTTAAGGCGCTGGGTCCGAGGATCGGCGCTATTTCTCCCCCGCCCCGCCCCAGCCAAACCCCAACAGCGGCCGCAGCGCGTCTACTTCCACTTGCGTACCGCAATGTTTGCGCCAAGCTTGGCGCACGGCCTCCAGCGCTGTGACGCGGCCGCCGCGCACCAGGAACGCCAGCGGACGCAGCCAGGGCGGGGCGTCGCGCAAATGCTCGGTGGCGAAGGTTTTCTGGTCGAGCGCCGCGCCGGCGGCGACCGCGCGCTCGACTTCCGCCACCGTGCGCAGCATGGCCGCGTGCAGCTTGGCCTCGTATTGGTCGAAGCGCACGCGGTCCTCCTCGATCAGCAGCGGGCGCAGGTCGTCGGCGATGCCATCCAGCAGCACCGCGAGCACGTTCTTCTCGCGCGAGATCGCGTCTTTCGCCTTGTGCATCAGGGCGTATTCCTCGCCCTTGATCTTAACCCAGAGCCCGTCGGCGAAACGCACCACCACGCCCTCGGCGCCTTTGAGCGCGCGCACCGTCTCGATCAATTCGCCGCCCGTGCGCGGCCGCTCCCACAACCGCACCGCGCCCAAATTGAGCGCACGCGCGGCGGCTTCGACCTCGCCGCGGTCGAGATAGGCGCCGGTAATGGTGTGGCGCAGCGCCAGCAGCGTCAGCGCGGATTCTTCGTATTTCACGACGATGCGATTGTCCGGCGCGGTGAATTCGAAGATCGGGGTTATCTGGTCGCTCAGATAACCAGCGAGCGCGACGAGCAACTCAGCGCTGGCGTGGCGCTCGGCCAGGCGCGCTGTGTCGGTGATGCCCATCCGCGTCATAAAGCGCACCGAACCGTCGCGCAATTGCGCCGGGTGAATCATGGAACCGTCGAGCTTGTCCATGATCGTGTGTTCAGCGCTGAAATCGAGCGCATGCGGCTGGGTGTGCTCGCGCTCGCCGACATTGAAGAATTTATGGAACGGCCGCGCCATAATGGCGCCATCGGGGTGGAATTTGATCCCGCGCAGCTCCGCGCGGCGGATGTCGTCGAAGGTATCGGCAAACGCCACCAGATAATCGATGGCGACATAATCCCCCGCACGCTTGACCACGAATTCCTTGCGGCCGTCGATCAGAGCCAAAGCTTCGTCGATGTGGCGGATATGCATGCGGATTCAGGCTTCCCAATTGTTGGTGCGAGCGGCGGGAGTTGAACCCGCACCGCCATTTCTGGCGAACGGATTTTAAGTCCGCTGCGTCTACCAGTTTCGCCACGCTCGCGCGGGGTGGATATGGGGCAGGTCAGGCGGATTCGTCCACTATTTCCGGTTCCGCGCCGCGGGCGCGGATGAGCGCGGCCATGTCCTCGCCGGCGCGGGCGAGCGCGGCGGCATCGGCCGAGCGCGCCACCAAGTGGAGGCCGAAGCTGTCGGGCGGGGAAAACCAGGGATAGGAGCCGAAGCTCACCACCCCGCCGTACGCCGCCTCCAGTGCGGCGAGCCCGGCGGCGATGTCGCCCTCGCGCACGCCCTTGCCGCGCACGGTGACGGCGCGCACCACCGCCCCGCCCTCGATGCGATGGCCTACATCCTCCAGCATGCCGCGCATGATCGAGGGCACGCCGGCCATGACGAGCACGTTGCCAAGTTGAAAGCCAGGCGCGCGCGACACCGGGTTGGCGATCAGCGTCGCGCCGTCGGGGATGCGCGCCATGCGCAGTCGCGCCTCGTTTAGCGGGCCCGGCCCCTTATAGTGCGCTTCCAGGATCGCGCGCGCGTCCTCGCGCACGCCGATGGAAACACCGAAGGCGCTAGCGACGGCGTCGGCGGTCTTGTCGTCATGGGTGGGGCCGATGCCGCCAGTGGTGAACACATAATCGTAGGTGGCGCGCAGTGCGTTGATGGCAGCGACGATTTCCGCGGGAACATCGGCCACCACCCGCGCCTCGGCTATCTGTACGCCAAGCGGGGCCAGGAATTTCGCCAGCGTTTGCAGGTTCAGGTCCTGGGTGCGCCCGGAGAGCAATTCATCGCCGATCAGCAGCACTGCGGCTTTGACTTCGACTTGGGTCATGGGGCCATGATAGCGCCAATCCGAGGAGAGAAACATGGACCACGTCGCAGCGCTGACCGAGCGTCAAAGCGGCCATCTGCCTGACCATCTGGGACTGGAATGGCTGGAGGCGCGCCCTGGTTTCGTGCGCGGACGCTTCGAGGTGAAGCCCCACCACATGGCCCCCAACGGCTTTTTGCATGCGGCAAGCGTCATCGCGCTGGTGGACTCGGCGTGCGGTTATGGCTGCGTCGTATCCAAGCCGGACGCCGCGATTGGGTTCACGACCATCGAGCTCAAATGCAATTTTCTGGGCACGGTGCGCGAGGGCGCGGTCGCGTGCGAGGCGCACCTCATCCATGGCGGGCGCACGACGCAAGTGTGGGATGCCGAGGCGAAGGACGAAACCACGGGCAAGTCCATCGCCGTGTTCCGCTGCACGCAGATGCTGCTTTATGCGAAGTGAGGCGTCGTCGTTAGCGCAGCTCGATGACGACGGGCGCCCGCCAGCGTCCGCCTACTTAATCTTGCCTTCGGTGAACTCGACGTGCTTGCGCACGACCGGATCGTATTTCCGGAACTTCAGCTTTTCGGTCTTGGTGCGCGGGTTCTTCTTGGTGACGTAGAAATAGCCCGTGTCCGCCGACGAATTGAGGCGGATTTTGATGACAGTCGGCTTAGCCATGGCGCGGGCCCGAATTTCTCTGGTTCAAGGAAGCGCGCGAAAATAGGGGCAAAAGCCGCAAAGTCAACCAGGCCAAATCGCCGGCCAAAACCAATCAGGGCGGGCCCAGCCGCTCCATCGAATGCGCCCCCCGCCGCCAGCGCAGGAACGGCGGCGCCAGCGTCTCGCCGGCGAGCCTGGCTCGCACTTCCTTCAGCACGAAGCGGGTGATCGAAGGCAGGTCGAGGGCCTCGGCCGCCTCCAGGGTAAACCAGCGCAGATCCAGCAATTCGTCCCCGCCCGCCGGGCGGTCGTCGGCAAGCACCGCCTCGGCATCGGCCAGGAAGAAGCGGGCGTCGAAGCGGCGGGCGCGCTGGGGCGGGGTGATGGCGCGGCAGACGAAGCTGAGCTTTGTAAGATTGGGCCCCGCCGGCCCGCCCAGCACCAGCCCCGCCTCCTCCTTGGTCTCCCGCACGGCCGCAAGCGCAAAAGCCCGCGGCGGACGGCGCACCTGCCCGCCCAGGCGCAGCAGCGCCTCGGTCTCGGGGGTGAGTTCGCGCTGGGCGGGCGCCTTGGCGTCCCCGGGATCGACCCTGCCGCCAGGGAATACCCATTTGTCGGGCATGAACACTTGGCCGGCCGCGCGCTGGCCCAGCATCACTTCGCGGCCGCCGCGGATCAGAATGAGCGTCGCCGCGTCGCGCGGCTTTTGCGCCTTGGGCTTGAGCCCATCGGGGGGATCGAACGGCTTTTCGTCGGGGTTGAGGCGGAATTCGTCTGAACTCATCGCTCCAGCCTAGCACGCCGAGCGTGGGGAGTTGGAAGCCTGCCACGCCGCGCGTATCGTCGCGCCAACCAAGGAGTAGACATGGCGCGGCATAAATTTGGGCAAGGGCAAACGGCGCTGGTGACCGGCGCCTCGGCGGGGATAGGCGTTGATTTGGCCGAGTGCTTCGCCCGCGACGGCTATGGCCTCATTCTCACCGCACGCAGCGAAAGCGCCCTGAGCGAGGTCGCGCAGCGGCTCGCTTCGGCGCACGGCGTAAAAGCGCACGTGATCCCCCAGGACCTAGGCGCCATTGGCGGCGGCACGGCGCTCGCCGAAGCCATCAGGAGCCGCGGGCTCGAAGTAGATGTGGTCGTCAACAATGCCGGCTACGGCCACGCCGGCGCGCTGACCTCCTCCGATCTGCCCACCCAACTCGGAATGATCGACTTGAATGTGCGCGCGTTGGTGGAGGTGACCTATCATTTCTGGGATTCCATGCTGGCGAAGCGGCGCGGCGGCGTGCTCAACGTCGCCTCCACCGCCGCGTTCCAGCCGGGGCCGCTGATGGCCAATTACTATGCCTCGAAAGCCTATGTGCTCTCGTTCTCCGAAGCCCTGTGGGAGGAAGCGCGCGGGAGCGGACTGCACGTGAGCTGCCTGTGCCCGGGGCCGACGGTATCGAAGTTCCGTGAGCGCGCCGGCACCGGCAAGACGCGGCTGGCCAACAACGCCGGCGCTGCGATGGCCTCCGCGCCGGTGGCGCGCATGGGCTATGAGGGCTTCCAGCGCAACCAGCGCGTGGTGGTGACTGGCGCACGCAACGCTTTCATTGCGAACGTGGGCAAATTCCTGCCCCGCACCACGCTGCTGCGCATCGTGCGCAACATGCAATCGCCGGCTTAGAGCAACGGCCCGAAATGTTCACTCACACACACCCTCACCACCCATCCCCGGATTGGCGCGAAGCGGCAAGTCCGGGGCCCATAACCACAAACGTTGGGGTTTATTGGCCCCGGACTTCGCGTGCCGCGAATCCGGGGATGGGTGGGTCATTGTTTAGGGTGGTTGGAGCGTCGCACCCATGAGCCTGCACGGCGCCTACGACGACGACAATCTGTTCGCCAAAATCCTGCGCGGGGAAATTCCAGCGGTGAAAGTTTTGGAGGACGAGGTCGCTCTCGCCTGCATGGACATTTTCCCGCAATCGCGCGGTCATGTTTTGGTCCTGCCGACGGGCGTGCGGGCGCGCAATTTTCTGGAGCTACCGTCCGAGCGCGTGGCCCCGCTGCTCGAGCGCGTGCACCGGCTCGCGATCGCCGTCGAAAAAGCCCTGAAGCCTGACGGCGTCGCCGTGATGCAATTCAACGGCGCGGAAGCCGGCCAAACCATCTTCCACCTGCACTTTCACATCATCCCCCGCTATGCTGGCGTGAAGCTGGCAGGGCACGGGAAAGCGGGCCAGGCGGATGTGGCGGAGTTGGCAGCGCTGGCAAAGCAGATCGCGGCGGCGCTGTAGCTTCGACTTGGTGGCTCACTTGCGCAGGCCGCGCCGTGGGTGGGTGTCGCCACCGGGACCGGCGGTCCATGGGCGCTTAGCGCCCAGCGCACAAGCCCCGCGCGATTTCATCGCAGCCCGCCAGCAACAGCGCGATCGCGGCGCGCGCGCCAACCCTCACGTCTGCGCCGGCGGCCTCGGCGTTTCCCGTCCTCCGATTGTGCGCCGCACGAAATCGCGCGCCTTCTCGATCGCGCGCAGCAGCGCCGCATGCGCGGACGAGCGGCCGCGGCGGTCCCCATCGACCTGCGCTCCGCTGGCCATCGCGTCCGCGCTTGCCTCTGGCGCGACGGAACGATCGTCGCGAACGACGGCATCGTCATCGCCTTCCAACTCTGCCTGGCGCAATTGCGCCTCCAGCGCCTGGGCCAGCCATTCGCCTTGGTCGTTGGGAAGGCTCGCCACCTCCCCCGCAAGCGCGTCGCTCACCGTTTCGGCCGCGACGAGATCTCCAGCGATACGCGCCAAACGCTCGCATGTCGGCTGATCCCAAGCTGTGCACTGCGCGCGCACGCCTGCGCGCACCTCGCCTGTCCCGGCAAACGCCAAGGCCGGACTAGCAAGCGCCGACGCCGCCAACACGATCGCGGTTCGCCACAACCTCATCATCACAAGCTCCCTCCTCTGCCCGGTCGAGCTAGCACCCACTTTCATTGGCGCCTGAGTCACGGAAATGACCTCCAGTGTCACGAAAGTGGGCACAGAATCATACGTTTGTACCGGAACCCGAAATTACGTGATGAATCACGCAATTTCGATTCCGAGTACTATGCGCCCTGGGGCTGACCTTGTCGGCAACAGGTTCAAGCCTTCTCCGGCTTTTTCCCAAACGAGGACAGCAGTCCGCGCGATTCCTGCGAATAGCTGAATTTGAGCTTGTCCTTGTCGGTGGGATCGAGATCGATTTTGACGATGCCGCCGTTCTTTAGCTTGCCGAACAGCAATTCGTCGGCCATCGGCTTTTTCACCTTCTCTTGGATCAGCCGCGCCAGCGGACGCGCGCCGAAGCTTTCATCGTAGCCCTTGGTGGCGAGCCAGTCGGCGGCGCGGTCGGTGATTTCGATCTGCACGTTTCGCTCGGCCAATTGGCCTTCGAGCTGGATGATGAATTTCTGCACCACGTTGCGGACCACGGCGGGGGGCAGCCCGTTGAACTGGATCGAGGCGTCGAGCCGGTTGCGGAATTCGGGCGTGAACAGATTCTTGATCGCCTCCTCGTTCATGAAATCCTTCTTGCCGGCGCCGAAGCCGATGCCCTGCTTGGCCGCGTCGGCGGCGCCGGCATTGGTGGTCATGATCAAGATCACATTGCGGAAATCCACCTTCTTGCCGTTGGCGTCGGTGAGCGAACCGTGATCCATCACTTGCAGCAGGATGTTGAAAATGTCGGGATGAGCCTTCTCGATTTCGTCGAGCAGCAGCACGCTATGGGGATGCTGATCGACGCCGTCGGTGAGCAATCCGCCCTGGTCGTAGCCGACATAGCCAGGAGGCGCACCGATCAGGCGCGAGACGGTGTGGCGCTCCATGTATTCGCTCATGTCGAAGCGCAACAGCTCGATGCCCATGATGTTGGCTAGCGAGCGCGCCACTTCGGTCTTGCCGACGCCGGTGGGGCCGGCGAACAAATAGCAGCCGATCGGTTTTTGCGGTTCACGCAAGCCGGCGCGCGCCATCTTGATAGCGGCGGCGAGTTGGTCGATGGCCTCGTCCTGGCCGAATACCACCCGCTTCAGGTCGGCGTGTAGTGACGCCAGCATTTCGGAATCGTTCTTCGACACGGACTTCGCCGGTATCCGCGCCATGCGCGAGACAACTTCCTCAACCTCGGCCACATCGATGATCTGCTTGCGCTCCTTGGCCGCCAGCAACATCATCGAGGCGCCGGCTTCGTCGATCACGTCGATGGCTTTGTCGGGCAATTTGCGGTCGCCCATGTGGCGCGAGGAGAGTTCCACCGCGGTCTTGATGGCGTCGTCAGTGTATTTGACCTTGTGGTATTCCTCGAAATACGGCCGCAGCCCCATCAAAATCTTGATCGCGTCGGGGATCGAGGGCTCGTTGACGTCGATCTTCTGGAACCGGCGCGCCAGCGCGCGGTCCTTCTCGAAGTGCTGGCGATATTCCTTGTAAGTGGTGGAGCCCATGCAGCGCAACTGGCCCGATTGCAACGACGGCTTGAGCAGATTTGACGCGTCCATGGCCCCGCCCGAGGTGGCGCCGGCGCCGATCACGGTGTGGATTTCGTCGATGAACAGGATCGCCTTGGGGTGGTTCTCCAATTCCTTCATTACGCTCTTCAAGCGTTCCTCGAAATCCCCGCGATAGCGGGTGCCGGCCAGCAGCGCGCCGAGATCGAGCGCGAAAATGGTGGCGTCGGCCAGCACTTCCGGCACCTGGCGCTCGATGATCTTGCGCGCCAGCCCTTCGGCGATGGCGGTCTTGCCGACGCCGGGATCGCCCACCAGCAGCGGGTTGTTCTTATTGCGGCGGCAAAGAATTTGGATCGAGCGCAGCACTTCGGCCTCGCGCCCGATCAGCGGGTCGATCTTGCCCTCCTTGGCCTTCTTGTTGAGATCGACGCAATAGGCCGCCAGCGCTTCCTGGCCGGATTTGACCACGCGTTCGCCATCGTCATCGCCGGCCCCGCGCCCCCGCCGCGGCGGCGCCGCGCCCGCGCGCGTGGGCCAGCCGGGGGCGGGGGAAATTACCGCGGCGTGGCGGGGCATGTCCGGCGCGTGCCGGAAATAGGCGGCGGGGGGTTGGCGGTCCGAGA
>JANNQT010000035.1:0-10523 GCA_031400895.1 Alphaproteobacteria bacterium
GTTGAAGGCCTGGCGCAAGGAGGGGCGCACGCATCCGGTGCTGATCCTCTCGGCGCGCGACCGCTGGAGCGAAAAGGTCGAGGGGCTCGACCTCGGCGCCAATGATTACGTCACCAAGCCGTTCCACATGGCCGAGCTCTTGGCGCGGGTGCGCGCCAATGTGCGCCGCCAGACCGACCACGTCTCTTCCGTGCTCGAGGTCGGTGATTTGAGCCTCAATTCGGCCACCGCCCAGGTGACGGTCGCGGGCGTGCCGGTCAAGCTCACCGCCTACCAATACAAAGTGCTCGACTACATGATGCACCATGCCGGGCGCATCATCTCGCGCACCGAACTGACGGAAAAAATCTACGCCCAGGACCACGAGCGCGATTCCAACACCATCGAAGTGTTCGTCGGCATTCTGCGCCGCAAGATCGGTTCCGAGCGCATCATCACCGAGAAGGGCTTGGGCTACCGGTTGGTCAATCCCGCCGAGCAGCAGTGACGCCGCAAGCGCGGCGGATCTGAAATTCGCCTCTTCATGGCTGGCGCCGAGCGAACTTCAGATCCATCAGCCGCGCTAAAGCTTTTGACTCTAAAGCGCCGGAATAGAAATGCGACAAGTGTTCAACCGAGAAGCTGGGTCGCATTTCAAGTCCGGCGCTTTAGCCGCGCTCCAGCACTACAGCAAATTGTTTCGCCGCTCGCTGGCGGCGCGTTTGTTCACCATTGCCCTAGTCAGCGTCGCCGGCCTCGCTGCCATCGGCTGGGTCGCCTACACGCAATTCAACAACAGCCTGATGCGCCTGTTGATCGATCCGCAGATCGAGAGCGTCGCCGACGATCTGATCGGCAACGCCGCGCCGGGACTGAGCGGCGACATCGCGTTGCGCGATTTGCCCTACGATCCGCGCTACATGCGCGGCCTCAGCGGCCGCTATTTCCAGATCGCACGCATCGGCCCGGGGGGGCAGCTCAATGTGCAATACATTTCGCCCTCGCTGATCGATGTCGCCATCGCCATCGACGCACCCACCGCGCGCCGCCTCACCGCGCCGCAAACCTCGGCGCAGCCGCATTTTCTCAATGTGCCGGGCCCCGAGGGCGAGACGCTGCGCATCATCGCCCGCGTCTCCCGCATCCCCGGCTTGGAGGGCGAATATCTGTTCGTGGTCGGCGTCGCCTGGGGCGCGGTGCTGACCGACGTGACCACGCTGCTGGGACCGGCGTTCGCTCTGTTCTTGCTGTTCTGCGCGGTGATCGTGGCGGCGCTGGCGGCGCTGCAGGTGCGCGTCGGCTTGCAGCCGCTGAGCGACCTGCGCGGCGAAATCGCCAGCGTGCGCCGCGGCGATGCCGAGCGCCTGGCGGGCGAGTATCCCGCCGAATTGCAGCCGGTGGCCGATGAGTTGAACGCGCTGGTCGATCACAACCGCGAAGTGGTCGAGCGCGCCCGCCGCCATGTCGGCAATCTCGCGCACGCGCTGAAAACGCCGATCGCAGTGCTGAAGAACGCCGCCGCCGAGCGCCATGCCGGCGATGTGGTGCTGACGCAGTCGATCGAGGAGATGGAGGCTTTCGTCGAGCGGCAATTGCGCCGCGCCCGCGTCGCCGCCCGGGCCGAGGCGCGCGCCGGGGCCACCATCGCCTATCGCACGCCGGTCAGCCCCAACCTCGCCGACCTGGTGTTCATGATGGAGCAGAAATACGACCATCAAAAAGCAATGGACATTTCCCTCGACGCCGAGGCCGACCTCACCTTCCGCGGCGAGCGCGAGGACCTGTTGGAAATGGCCGCCAATCTGGTCGACAACGCCTGCAAGTACGGCAAGAGCCAGGTGATCGTGCGGGTGCGCGCGCCGGCCGACGCCAAGGGCGTGCTCGATATTATCGTCGAGGACGACGGCCCCGGTCTCTCGGAATCGGACATCGCCCGCGCCATGGCCCGCGGCGCGCGCCTGGACGAGGCCGCGCCCGGCCAGGGGCTGGGCCTTTCCATCCTTAAGGAAACGGTGGAGCTCTATGCCGGGGAAATCGAGTTCGCCCGTAGCGAACTCGGCGGCCTGAAGGCACGCCTGCGACTGCCGGCGACGGATTGAAATCGTCGGCGTCGCTTGGTTTGCGCGATGGGCGAAGCGGGGTAGGTAGCCCACAACAGGAGCAAGCATGCGGCGGCGGGACCAGCGTCTGATCATGATAGCGGCGGCGGGCGCGGTGCTGGTGGCGGCGATGACGCTGACGTTGTTCGGGCTGCGCGACAGCGTCGTCTATTTTGTCGTGCCCTCAGATCTGGCGGAGAAGGCCGAGCCGGGGCGGCGCGTGCGCCTGGGGGGCCTGGTGGTGGAAGGCACGCTGCGGCGCAACAACGGGCGCGTGCGCTTCTCGGTGACCGATGGCCAGACGCTAGTCGAGGTCGATTACGCGGGCCTGCTGCCGGACCTGTTCCGCGAGGGACAAGGCGTCGTCGCCGAGGGCAGCTGGGCGCCGGGGCAAGCGTTCCAAGCCGACCGCGTGCTGGCCAAGCACGACGAAAACTACATGCCGCGCGAACTCACCGAAGCGCTCAAACAGCGCGGAGAGTGGAAGGGCGAGCGCGGGGAGTGAGCGGAGTGTCAAGCGAGCAGGCGCCTAATCCCCCCGTGCGTCAACTCGCGCCTGCACTTGCGTCTGGTCGAAATAGCTGCGCCGCCCGCGGCGGGAGAGGCCGGTTATTTGCGCGTCGAAGCGGGCCCGCCAGGCGGGGAGCGCATCGGCGCGGGCGGCTGGCGCGACGGCGCGTAGCGCGCCCAGTTCGCGCGACAGCGTTTCCAGACGTTGACGCTGGCGCGCGAAGCGCTGCGCTGGCAGCCGCTCGACGATGCGGCCCATCGCATCCTGAGCCGCCAGCAACACTAAGCTCGCGGTTGGCGCATCGGCGGCGGCGGCGGCGGCGAGCGCGCGGCGCACGTCGTCGGCGGCGGACATGAGCGTGATCGCCGCCGCGCCCGCCGGGCAGGCGCTGGGGTCAAGCGCGCGCAGATAAGCGATCAGTCCGGCGAAAGCTTGTGCCGGCGGCGGCTCGCCTTGAAATTCCTCGACGATCACGCTCAGGGTGAAGTGCTCAAGCGAGGGATCGCGCCCACGCCCGAACGCTGTGCGTGTTGCGATGCCGGCGAGATCGGGAATGGAGACCGGGTTCATGGCCCCGTCGCCGCGCACGCGGCTGGACCATTCCGAGGTGACGTCGGCTGAACCGGCGCGATCAGTTAGCTCCGGCAACAGAAAGCGCGCGTTGACCCGGCCGTTGGAATGGCAGGCATGGCACGATAGCCCCGCGCGCGCGGCCGGCCCGCCGAGCAGGGCGGGGCTGCGAAACAGCGCGCGGCCGATCTCGATCTGTGGGGTGCGCGCGGCGAGGCATTCGCTCGGCGCGTGCGTCAGGTCATACGCCAGCGTGTCGCCCGGCGCGGTCCAGCCTTGTTCGCGCAGCAGCAGCGGCGTGGCCGGGCCGGCGGCGACGGTGAGAAGGAGCGCAATGGCGGTGAAGACCACACGCCTCCCCTCCCTACCCTCCCCCCGTCGGGGGGAGGGGTGATTTGCGGTCAACGCATTTCGCCGCGTTCAATCCACCGCGCCAGCTCCTCGCGCTGGGCGCAGCCATAGGCGCAGAGCGCGTCGAGCTGCGCCAGTTGCGCGCGGGCGCGGTGGAGATCGCCCATCTGGATGTAAAGCTCGCCCAGATATTCGGTGGCGCCGAGATGGTTCGGATCGAGCGCCAGCGCGCGGTCATAATAAGCCAGCGCGGTGTCGAGACGGCCCAGCCTGCGGCTGACGAAGCCCAGATAATTGAGCACGTCCGGGTGTGGGCCGATGGCGCTTTGCGCGCTCTCAAGCGCCGCGAACGCTTCGGCGAAGCGCTCCTGGTTGATCAGCCCCACCGCTTCGGCATAGGCGGCGCGGCCTTGCTCGACGCTGGGGAAGTTCCAAGCGGCGGGATCGGCGGCGGGCGCCGCGGCGGTTTCGAGCGCGCTTGTGAGCTGATCGTGCGCGGCCTGCAATTGCCCGCGGCGCTGGTCGCCGCATGCGGCGTCGCACGCGGCGATGGCGGCGGCGAGCGCGGTTTGTTGCGCGACCGCCGCCTCGCGGTCGCCGTGTTCAAGCTCGGCCAGACCCAGCTGCAGCCGTGCGGCGACCGGGGCGGTCTCATCGCGCACCGCGCGCGCGAACGCCTCGCGCGCTTCGTCCTTGTCCCCGTTGCCGGCATAGGCGAGGCCGAGCGCGTAATTGATGAGGCCATTGCTGCGCGCGGCGCGCTGGGCGGCGCGGAACTGGCGGATGGCCTCGCGGTAATTCTGCGCGTTGAACGCGGCGACGCCGGCCTGGTAGGCGGCTTGCGGATCTTCGCGCTGCGTCGAAGGGGAGGGGCTGGCGCCGCCACCGCCGCCACTGCCGGCCGCCAGGGCTGGGCCCGCGGCCAATAGCGCCGCAACGCAAGTGAGTTTGGCGAGGATGTGCATGGATTAGCCTCCTTTGGGGCCGAGCCTAGCGCAAAGCGCGCCGGCTGGGGAATACGAATTCGCAGGCTGGGCGCCTGTCGCACTTCAGCTTGCAGCCGCTTCCGTGTTAGCTGAACCCATGACTTGCATGACGTGGCCGCGTTCGCTTTTTGCCCAGGCCTTGGCGGGGCAGGCCTTGGCGGGGCTGGCCCTGGCGGGGCTGGCCCTGGCCTGCGCGCCGACCGGGACGGCACAGGCGCCTAACGGCGCTGTGGAAATCACCCTGTCGCGTAGCGCCTGTTACGGCTTCTGCCCCGACTACACAGTCGCCATCACCGGCGAGGGCGAGGTGCGCTATGTCGGGCGCGCGTTCGTCAATGTCGTTGGCGAAGCGCGAGCGAGCATCCCGCCCGCCGAGGTCGCGGCGCTGCTGGCGCGCTTCGACGCCATCGGCTTCGCACGGCTGCGCGACCAATACCGGGCCCAAATTACCGACAATCCAACCACTGTGATCACGCTGACCCGCAACGGGGCCAGCAAGCGGGTGGAGGACTATGTCGGCACTGCCGTCGGCATGCCCGAGAGCGTGCGCGAATTGCAGAACGAGATCGACCGCGTGGCCGGAACCGCGCGCTGGGTGCTGCGCAACGGCGAGCCGGTGCGCGACCGGCCGGAGCGCTAACACCACCCACCGCCGCGCAGCGCGCCTGCGGGCGCTCGGCTTACCCAGCGTCGTGCAGCACTTCCCAGGTGTGGCCGTCGGGGTCGGTGAAATAGCCGGAATAGGAGCCATCGTCGTCCTCGGCGGCGGTGGTGGTCCCGCCGGCTGCCTTGGCTTTGGCCAGCAATTGATCTACCTCGCCGCGGCTTTCGGTGAAGTACGAAAGGATGGTTTCGGCGCTGCCGCGCGCGGCGGGGCGATGGCCGACGCTCTCGACATAAACGCCGAAATCCGAGCGGTTCATCAACACCAAATAGACGCCGTCGAGATTGTAGGCCGCGTGGTCCTCGTCCTGCTCCTCGGGGGCGAGGCCGAGGCCCTTGTAGAAGGCGAGCGACTTCGCGAGATCGTCCACCGGCAATGTGACGCATGAAATCGCTGCGGGCATTCTTCACCTCCCAAAAATGGACGAAAAATTTCGTCCGGCGCGCCCTTGGTGGTGAAGGGATTCTCGAGCCTTCGCTAGGCGGGCAGCGGTGCTTTTCTGGAGCGGTTGGGGAGACTCGTTTCGTGCACAGCATGATGATTTCGTTAATTTTTGTGTGCCCCCGCCGCAACAGGTAATTCCAAATCTCAGCGCTAGCCGCTTTGTCCTCTTAAGCGGGACTCTAAAATCTCCTAGAACCTCGATTCAGCGGGTCGAGCGACGAGATCAAGCAACAGAGGATTTGCAACATGAAGAAGGTGTTTTTTGGCGCGGCCGCGGTCGCGCTCATGACGGCTACGTCGGCCCACGCCGAAGGCGGCTATGTTGGCGGCGTCTACGGAAATACCGACGTCGATGTGCTGGGCGATTCTGATTTCTACGGCGCGGAAGCGGCGTTCGGCGGCGCCAATTTCGAGGTCGATCTCGGCCTGTCCGATAGCGACGCCAGCGATTCGGCTTATTCGATCGCCGGTCATTTGTTCAGCCGAGATGACAGTCATTTGTTCGGCGGTTTCGTCAGCTTGTCGGATTCAGACGGCAGCACCAGCTGGACCGGCGGCGTCGAGGGCAATCTGTACCTCGACAATCTCACGCTGGCTGGCGCGGTCGGCTACGGCAGCAACAGCGACCTCGACACCGACGGCTACGGCATCAACACGCAAGCGCGCATCTTCCCGACCGAGAATTTCCGCCTGCAGGGCAATCTCGGCTGGACCTCGCTCGACATCGCCGGCTTCGATGAAGACGTGATCACCTATGGCGTCGGCGGCGAGTTCCAATTGTCGGCCGTGCCGATTTCGCTCACGCTGGACTGGAACAAAGCCGATGCCGACACCACCGGCATCAGCGCCGATACCGTCACTTTCGGCGTGCGCTACAATTTTGGCGGCACGCTGCGTGATCGTGACCGCACCGGCCCGAGCCAGGCTGGTCTCACGGGCCTGGGCTTCTGATCGGAAACAACCTAACCTAGCAAATTGAAGGCCCCTGGTGCTAGCGCGCTGGGGGCCTTTTGGTAAGCGGTTTCCAGCGTGGGGTGCGATGCGACGCCTAGTCCCGTTTCTCGCCATCCTGCTGGCCGCGCCGGCTGGCTGGGCCCAGGCGCCGCGGGGAGATGAGGACGAAGTCGTCGTCACCGCCGAGCGTCAGCGC
Organism: Alphaproteobacteria bacterium; assembly: GCA_031400895.1. GTDB lineage: Bacteria > Pseudomonadota > Alphaproteobacteria > Caulobacterales > Aquidulcibacteraceae > Vitreimonas. The sequence continues at coordinate 6,755 of JANNQT010000035.1, forward strand.
GGCAGCGTCCCGGGCGACGTGCAGCCCGAATCCACCTTCAGCGCCGCCGACGTGCGCTCTTACGGCGCCTCCTCCATATTCCAGATCCTGGCCGCGATTTCGCCGCACACCGCAAGCGCGTCCGCGCGCGGGGGTGGCTTTCCCATTGTGCTGCTGAACGGGCGGCGCATCAGCGGCATCCAGGAAATCCGCGACCTGCCGCCTGACGTGATCTCCCGCGTCGAGGTGTTCGACGAACAGCTGTCGCTGCAATACGGCTTTTCCCCCGACCAGCGCGTCATCAACATCGTGCTGGAGCGGCGGTTTGAGGCGAGCCATGTGGAAGCCGGCGGCGCGCTCGCCGACGGCGACGCGCGCGCTTCGCTGCGGCTCGAAGGCGGGCGCACCGAGATCAACGAGGGCAACCGCTTCGCCGCCGGCGCCGCCGGTGATTTCGCCAGCGCCATCACCGAAGCCGAGCGCGGCATTGCCCCGCCACTGGTTGGCGCGGACGCCCGCGACGCGCGTACGCTGGCGCCGGAGAGCGAGAATTGGCGCGCCAATCTGAGCGTCTCGCGCGCGCTCGATGAGCGCGTCACCGGCAACGCTTCGGTGCGGGCCGAAAGCAGCGCGCAGCGCGCTTTGCTGGGGTTCGACAGCGCCGGCCAAGTGCGCGAACGCGACAGCCAGAGCCAAAGCCTGCGCGCCACCGCCGGGCTCGACGGGGCGCATGCCGGCTGGCTCTGGACCGCCACCGCCACCGGTGATTTCAGCGTCCAGGAAAGCGCCACTGCCGACAGCGCGCTGCCCTCGCGCACGCGCGCCGAGCAGAGTTTGCTTGACGCCACCGCCAACGCCAACGGCGCGCTGCTCGATCTGCCCGCCGGCCAGCTGCGCGCGAGCTTCCGCGTCGGCGCCGAGCAGCGCCGCATTGACGCCGTCTCCGCCGATCCCAGCGGCCAACGCCGCGCTGAGCTCGAACGCACCACGCCTTCGGCGCGCATCGGCCTGATCGCCCCGATAACCAGCCGCCGCCGCGAATTTGGCCAGGCGTTTGGCGATTTGACTGTCAACGCCACCGCCTCCTGGGCCGAGCCCAGCGATTTCACAGCGCTTTCCAGCGTTGGCTATGGCGGCTCTTGGTCGCCGACGCGTGCGCTGCGGTTTTCGCTGCAGGCGGAGCTGAGCGAGGCCGCGCCCTCGCTGCAACAGCTGGGCGACCCGCTGCTGGTGACGCCTGCGGTTTCGTTGTTCGATCCGGTGCGCGGGGAAAATGTGCAGATCGCCCGCACCAATGGGGGCAATCCCGATCTCGGCGCCGAAGAGCGCGAGGACCTCATTTTCAACGCCAATTGGTCGTTGGACGGCGGCCAGGGTGGCCAGAGCGGACAGCGAGGAGGTGGGCAAGGTCTGAACCTGTCCTTCAGCTGGGCGCGCAACCTGTCGCGCGACGCCATCGTTCCGCTGCCGACAGCTTTGGCGGAGACGCAAGCGGCGTTTCCAGCGCGCTACAGCCGCGATTTGAGCGGCGCGCTGACCGCAATCGATGCGCGGGCAATCAATCTCGCCGAGCGCGACATCGAGAGCGTGCGTTGGGGCGTCAGTTTTTCCCGCGCTATCGGCGCGCAACCGCGGCGTCCGCAAGAGGGCGAGTCACCGCCGCCGCCGGCGGGCGAGCCACGCCGCAGCCCCGATGCAATTCCGGTCGAGCAGCGTCCGGGCCTCGGCGGCGGCGCGCGCGCGAGCGCGGGCGCCTATTGTTGTACTTACTGTAACAAATCCTGTGATCTGTTTTGGAAACACAAGTACAATAAGTAGCACAGGTGCTACTACCTATACATGGAATCCGGGTAACTTAAACGGAAGTAGTATTTTTGTAACACCAACAATCACTAGCAATTACACCGTCAGCGGAACCAATGCACTTACGGGTTGCACAAGCACAAATGTTGCAGCCCAAACTATTACAGTGAATCAATTGCCGATAGTTGCTGCCTCTACTTCGAGTGCAACCATTTGTAACGGCTTCTCGACCTCACTTTTAGCAAGCAATGCACAAAGTTATGTTTGGAATCCGGGAGCACTTGCTGGAGCAACAGTAGCCGTTTCGCCTACCATCACCACAACATATAGTTTAGTTGGCACCAGTTCGGCCGCATGTACCAGTACAAATTTGGCAACAGTCACTATAACGGTTAATCCAATTCCAAATGTTACTGCTAGTACAAGTAGCGCAGTTATCTGCTTTGGAGGCACTACTTCAATTTTAGCTAGTGGCGCTAGCACCTACACATGGTTGCCGGGATCACTATCCGGTAGTAATGTGGCGGTCAATCCTACTTCAAACACAGTATATAGTTTAACTGGTACTAGCTCAGCCGGCTGCACCAGCACCAATGCAGCTATAGTAAGTATTACAGTTAACGCCTTACCTTTAGTTACTGCCAATTCAAATAGTCCATCTATTTGTTTAAGTTTCTCAACTGCTTTATTCGGAGGAGGAGCTAATACCTACACATGGACAGGTGGAATTTTAAATAACGTTTCATTCGCTCCTATTACCAGCAGCAATTATACGGTTGTAGGAACCGATATTAATTTGTGTCAGAATTCTGCAAGCATCAGTATCGCTGTAAATCCTATTCCAACGGTAAGCGCCAACTCCAGCAATAGCGTTGTTTGTGCAGGAGTTACAGTTACATTAATCGGTAGTGGTGCTAGCACGTATACATGGACCGGTGGCGTTAGCAATGGCACCTCATTCAGTCCGTTAAGCACTGCAATTTATTCAGTAACCGGAACAAATACTTTTGGTTGCGTGAGCGCAAACATAGCTACCATTCAAGTTGTTGTTAATCCATTACCCATTGTAACTGCAAGTGCAAGCAGTACAGAATTTTGCATCGGCAACAGCACAACCTTACAAGGATCAGGTGCTGTAAATTATTCGTGGACCGGTGGAATCTCTAATGGCGTGGCATTTACACCTAGCGTGAGTCAAATCTATACGCTTACCGGAACAGATGCAAATAGCTGTCAAAACACGGCAGTGGTATCAATTACTGTAAATCAACTCCCTGTTTTGGTAATATCTTCAAACAATTCAGTTACCCCATTTTGTGAAGGAGAAATAAACACACTAATTGTGAATGGCGCAAACACCTACACTTGGAACACGACACCGGTTAATAACAGTGCTTCATTCACAATACAACCTCTCGTAACTACTAATTATTCGGTAATTGGTACAGATATAAAAGGTTGTATATCCAGCACTTCAATTGTTCAAACGGTTACCTTATGTGCTCCAACTATTACTGCAACCGCCGATGGTACTGACGTAACATGTAATAATAAAAAAGATGGGAAAATAGAAGTTATTCCCATCATTTTAATTTCTCCTGCAGCTACATCCCCTTATACCGTGCAATATAATTGGACTCCAAGTCCTAGTAATTGTGTTGCTAATTGCCAAACCATTACAAATCTTCCTGGAGGCACTTATAACTGTGAAATGGTTGTGAGCTATTCCCTTGGTGGTATAATTGTGAGAACCACAACGGTGAATATATCAAAGGTAATTCTTGATGCGAACCCGCCTTGTGAAGTCACTGTGTTTAACGGCCTAACTCCGGATGGTGATGGCATCAACGATACCTGGCAAATTCAAAACATTCAATACTACCCTAACAATCGCGTGACTGTTTACACAAGATGGGGGGAAGAATTATACGATCAAAAAGGCTACGATAATTCCACTTTAGCTTGGCCTAGCCAGTCTGAAGCGGAT
>JANNQT010000036.1:0-27861 GCA_031400895.1 Alphaproteobacteria bacterium
TATGGACCGCCGGCGCCCTCGCCGGCATGCGGTGTTTCAGCTTGCCCGGACCGCTGTGGTTGCAACACCGCTGCCGGCGAGGGCGCCGGTGCTCCATATTGGCGCATCACAGCCCCACCCCCAGCGCATCCGCCACCGTGAATACGTCTTTATCTCCCCGACCGCAGAGGTTCATGACGATAAGGCCGCCTTTGCCGATCTCCTTCGCCACATCGCCCACGCGCGCGAGTGCGTGGCTCGGCTCCAGCGCCGGCAATATGCCCTCTAGCCGCGCGCAAAGCTGGAATGCGGCGAGCGCTTCTTCATCCGTTGCAGAAAGATATTGTGCGCGGCCGATATCGTGCAGATACGAGTGCTCGGGGCCTACGCCAGGATAATCCAGCCCCGCGCTGATTGAGTGGCCTTCGAGGATTTGGCCGTCAGCGTTCTGCAACAGATAAGTGCGGTTGCCGTGCAGTACGCCGGGGCGGCCGCCATTGATGGCGGCGGAGTGTTCGAAGCGTTCATCGATTCCGCGTCCCGCCGCTTCGACGCCGATCAGGCGCACGTTTTCGTCGGCGATGAACGGATGAAACAGGCCGATCGCATTCGAGCCGCCGCCGATGCACGCCATCAGCGCGTCGGGCAGGCGGCCTTCGCGCTCCAATATCTGCGCGCGCGCTTCGCGGCCGATGATGCTTTGGAAATCGCGCACCATTTCCGGATAGGGGTGGGGACCGGCGGCGGTGCCGATGCAATAGAAAGTGTCGTGCACATTGGTGACCCAATCCCGCAACGCCTCGTTCATCGCGTCTTTCAACGTCGCAGCCCCGCTGGTCACCGGGCGGACTTCCGCGCCCAGCAACTTCATCCGGAACACGTTGGGCTTTTGCCGTTCGATATCGGTCGCGCCCATGAACACCACACACGGCAAGCCAAAGCGCGCACACACGGTGGCAGTGGCGACGCCATGCTGGCCGGCGCCGGTTTCGGCGATGATGCGGGTCTTGCCCATGCGTAGAGCGAGCATGATTTGTCCGAGGCAATTGTTGATCTTGTGGGCGCCGGTGTGATTGAGTTCGTCGCGCTTGAAATAGATTTTGGCGGCGGCGAAATGTGCGCTCATGCGCTCGGCGAAATACAAGGGCGAGGGGCGGCCCACATAATGCGCCCAGAAATCGGCCATGGTCGCGGCGAATGCCGGATCGGCTTGCGCCTCCTGGTAAGCGCGCTCCAGAGCCAGCACCAGCGGCATCAAGGTTTCGGCGACGAAGCGGCCTCCGTAGGGGCCAAAACGGCCCTCGGAATCGGGGAGGTCCTGCCAGTTGCGGCGCGAATCCATCAGGTCGTTTTCTTGGGGAGCTAGGCTCGGGCTGCGGCCAGGAATTGGGCGATTTTCACCGGGTCCTTTAGGCCGGGGGCGGTTTCGACGCCAGAGGACACATCGACCAGGGCCGCGCCGGAGGCCGATATCGCCTCGCCGACATTGTCCGGATCGAGCCCGCCTGACAGCAGCCATGGCCGGCTAAAGCGCTGATTGGCCAATATTTTCCAGTCGAACGCCGCGGCGTTGCCGCCAGGCAGGCCCCCGGGGGGTGGCTTGGCGTCGAACAACAGCATATCGGCGGCGGCCTCGAATGCGCGCGTTTGCGCCAGGTCTTCCGAGCGGGCCACGCCAAGCGCCTTGATCACGCCCTTGCCGGCGAATTGGCGCAGCGCCGCGATCCGCGCGGGGCTCTCGCCGCCGTGGGCCTGCAGGAAGTCCGGCGCTATGGCGGCGGCGATCTGGGCCAGCAATGCATCGGGCGCGTCCACAACCACCGCCACGATCTCCGCCCGCCCGCGTGCTCGAGCCGCCAACGCGGCGGCGGTTTCCAAGCTCAGATTGCGCGGGCTCTTGGCGTAGAAGACCAGGCCGACAAAGCGCGCCCCACCCGCCAGCGCCGCGTCGAGGGCTTCGCTTGTCGCGATGCCGCAGATCTTTGCTTCCGCCATCAGGCGACGATGGCGAAAATGACGGTTTTGTTCATCTGCTCAACTGTGCGTCCTACTTCTTCAACGCGTCGCGGATTTCGCGCAGCAGCACGGTGTCTTCTGGCGTTGGCGCTGGCGCGGCGGGGGCGGCTTCGGCGTTGCGCTTCAGCCGGTTCATGGCCCGCACCAGCAGGAAAATCACCCAGGCCACGATCAGGAAGCTGATCAGGGTGGTCAGAAACTTTCCGTAATTGATGGTGACGAGCTCGGCGCCTTCGGGGGCCAAGGGCGAGGCTGGCAGGGTGAACGCCAGGTCGGAGAAATCGAGCCCGCCGGTCAGCCAGCCGATTGGCGGCATGATCACATCGTTGACCAGCGACGAGACGATTGTGCCAAACGCCGCGCCAATAATCACGCCAACGGCGAGATCGACGACATTGCCCTTCATCGCGAAGTCGCGAAATTCCTTCAGCATGGACATGGATTAGCGCACCTGCGTTGGAGTTGTAGATTGCTGGGGCGTAGGGAAATCGAGCGTGGAGGTCCAGGGACCTTACGGCTCTACCCCGCCATTGACGTTGAGCCGCAGCTCCTTGCCCGGCTTGAAGAACGGCACCCGCTTGGCCTCGACCTTCACGGTGACGCCGGTGCGGGGGTTGCGACCGGTGCGGGCGTTGCGCTTGCGCACCGAAAACGCCCCGAAGCCGCGCAATTCCACGCGCCCACCCTGGGCCAGGGTAATGGCGACTTCCTCCAGCAGCACATCGACGGCGGCTTCCACCTCGCTGGCGCGCATATGTGGAAATTCCTCCTGCAGGCGGCTCACCAGTTCGGAGCGCAACATGGGCAATCCTTCAACTTGACCGCCGCAGCTAGAGGACCAGTTTGACCCCACGTCAATGCCCATCGAATTGAATTAGCGGAAAAAAATGGGCCCAGCGCGGTCCGCCGGGCCCAATTCTGGTAATTTTGGTCTGGTAGTTTGGGTCTGGTAATTTTGGACGCCGCGCCTCAGGGCTTGTTCTTTTCCTTCAGCGCCGCCCCAAGGATGTCGCCGAGCGAAGCGCCGGAATCGGAGGAGCCGAACTGGGCGATGGCTTCCTTCTCGTCCTTCAGCTCCATGGCCTTGATCGACAGCGCCACCTTGCGGCTGCCCTTGTCGAAGCTGGTGACCATGGCGTCGATGCGATCGCCGACGGCGAAGCGGTCGGCGCGCTGCTCGGAGCGGTCGCGCGAGAGATCGGACTTGCGGATGAAGGAACGCAGCGCGTTGCCTTCGCCGAACGCCACCTCCAGGCCCCCGGTCGCCACCTCCACCACTTCCACGGTGAGGATCTGGCCCTTGCGGAAATCGGCCTCGCCCATCGGGTCGGACTGCACCTGCTTGATGCCAAGCGAGATGCGCTCCTTGTCGCTATCGATGTCGAGCACCTTGGCCTTCACGATGTCGCCCTTGTTGTGGCGGGCGAGTGCTTCCTCGCCCTGGGCGTCCCAGGCGATGTCGGAGAGGTGCACCATGCCGTCCAGTTCCGGCGACAGGCCGACGAACAAGCCGAACTCGGTGATGTTCTTGACCTCGCCCTCGATCACCGAACCGACCGGGTGGGCGGCCTTGAACGCGTCCCAAGGATTGGCCTGCGCCTGCTTGATGCCCAGCGAAATGCGCCGCTTCTCGCCATCGACATCGATCACCTGCACATCGACTTCCTGGCTGGTGGACAGAATCTTAGAGGGATGCAGGTTCTTTTTGGTCCAGCTCATTTCCGAAACGTGCACCAGGCCCTCGACGCCCGGCTCCAGCTCCACGAAGGCGCCGTAATCGGTGATGTTGGTGACGCGGCCGGAGAATTAGGCGCCGAACGGATATTTGGCGTCCACCGCAACCCACGGATCGCTCAGCAGCTGCTTCATGCCGAGCGAAATGCGCTGGGTTTCCGGGTTGATCTTGACGATCTGCACTTTCACCGTGTCGCCGACATTGAGCACCTGGCTTGGGTGGGAAATGCGCTTCCAGCTCATGTCGGTGACGTGCAGCAGGCCGTCGATGCCGCCGAGGTCGACGAACGCGCCGTAATCGGTGATGTTCTTGACCACGCCGTCGCGGACTTCGCCTTCCTTCAGATTGCCGACGATCTCGGCGCGTTCGGAAGCGCGGCTCTCTTCAAGCACGGCGCGGCGCGAGACGACGATATTGCCGCGCTGGCGGTCCATTTTCAGGATCGCGAACGGCTGGATGATGTTCATCAGCGGGCCGACATCGCGCACCGGGCGGATATCGACCTGGCTGCCGGGGAGAAACGCATTGGCCCCGCCGAGATCGACGGTGAAGCCGCCTTTTACCCGGCCCACAAGCGCGCCCATGACCGCTTCGCCGGCGGCGAAATTTTTCTCAAGCCGGGTCCAGGCTTCCTCGCGGCGCGCTTTCTCGCGCGACACCACGGCGTCGCCCAGCGCGTTCTCGATGCGGTCAAGATAGACTTCGACGATATCGCCCACTTTCGGCGCCCCGGCGCCGTCATCGGTAATGAATTCCCGGATCGGGATGCGGCCTTCGGTCTTTAAGCCAATGTCAACGACGACGAAATCGTTCTCCAGCGCGACGACGGTGGCGGGAATGACGCGGCCCTCGATCATGCCGCGGGTGGTGAGGCTCTGGTCCAGCAGCGCGGCGAAATCGTCGCGGGTGGGGTTCATGGATTCGGTGGACGTCATACGAAAAGCAACTCCAACAAAACTTGGGCCAACCGGTTGGCTCCGGCGGTCTCGGCCCCACCATGGGGCCGTCCTGGGGTAGGCTTGGCGGAAGCTTGGGACCTTAGGGCCCCCGACGCGAAAGCGCCGCCACGACAATGCGCCGGGCGGCCTCCACCGCCGCCTCTATAGAAAGCTCGGTGGTATCGAGCAAGTGCGCATCTGGGGCCTGGCGCAGCGGCGAATCCGCCCGCTCGCTGTCGCGGCGGTCGCGTTCGGCGATCTGGGCCTCTAGCTCCGCAAAGCTGATCGGCTCGCCGCGCGCGCGCAATTCGGTGAGCCGCCTTTGCGTGCGCGCCCCCAGCGACGCGGTGACGTAAAGCTTCACCTCCGCATCCGGGCAGATCACCGTGCCGATGTCGCGCCCGTCGAGCACCGCGCCGGCGGGGTCGGCGGCGAAGGCGCGCTGCGCCTCACGCAGCACCGCCCGCACACCCGGCATGGCCGCGACCTGCGACGCAGCCAGCCCGGCCGCGGAGGAGCGGATGCGGTGCTCGTCGATGGCCGCCAGCTCAAGCGCCCGCGCGGCCTTCACCGCCGCCGCCTCATCCCCTGGGTCGCCGCCCGCATCGAGCACCGCCAGCCCCACGGCCCGGTAAAGTGCGCCCGTATCGAGCCGCTTCAGCCCGTAGAGCTTGGCCAGCCCAGCGGCGACCGTACCCTTGCCCGAAGCGGTGGGTCCATCAACGGCGATGATCATGGGGCGGGGTGTAGGCGGAGGGAGCGGGCGGCGAAAGGGGTTGCGGTGTGGGCATTTGAGCCGAATGTGAGGTGCATGGAGCGCCAAACCGCGAGCGAGCCGAATCGGCGACCTTCGCAGCCGTGGCATGCCAAGCGGCGGGTCTCGATCGACCGGGCCTGCCTTAACAATGTGGCGGTCCGAGCCGGATTGGCCCGTTGCAGACATTGACGAGGCGGCGCCATCTCTGACGCCGCCCGGCAAAGCACTCACCGTTTGATCACGCGGCCAGCCGAGCCGCTAGTCGCGCCACCTGGAGTTCAAGCCGCTTGATCTCGCGCACCGTCGCGTTTCGCTGCATCTCCATCCAGAACCAGACCTTGATCATTGAAACCGCACACAACGCGACTGCCGCCCCGCCGCCCCAAATGAGCATGTCCCGCACGTCTGCCGCGCCAAGGAAACGCCAGACGCAGTACCCACCTCCGGTGAGCAGTACGAAAGTCACGAGGACTCCCAATACATTGAAAGCGCCGAAAGGACCGCCGAAGGCGTTCAGCACTTGCCGCAGCATCGAGGGATCAGCGGCGAGTCGCTGCATCAGTTCTGCATCCTCGGCTGAATAGCTTTCGTGGATTGCTTTATCGAGATCGCTCATCGTCATTCCTTTCCTAGAATTGTCCTTAGAGTCTCGCGAGCGTGATGGAGACGCGACTTCACAGTGCCCGCCGGGATCGAGAGGGCGCCGGCGATTTCCTCGACCGAAAGATCGGCGCCGTAAAACATCGCCATCACCACCGCCTGATCGCTGGGCAGCCGGGACAGAGCGCCGCGCATGTCGAGTATTTCGTCGGTGCTGCGGAATGCTTCCTCGTTGGTGGGATCGCTTTGAGCCTGATCGCGAAACGAGCGAAGGCGTACACTTCCTCGGATCGAGTCGGCGCACCTGCGGGTGGCGATCGCATAAATCCAGCCCGGAAAACGTGCCGGGTCTTCGAGGCGACGGAGGCCACGTAGGACCGCCAGCCAAGTTTCTTGCACCGCGTCGTTTGCCTGATCGGCAGACCCGAGCAGGTGTTGGGCGTGACGTATAAGTCTCGGCGTCCAACGCCGAACAAGCTCGCCCAGGGCGACGCGGGAGCCCCCTTGCGCCGCAAAAACGAGGTATTCGTCTAGAACCCTATCTGGACCGCGCTGCATCGACACCTGCCTTCAGCACTATAGTCGCTGTGGGCTGGGTTCTGGTTCACGTCTCGATAGAAAAAGTTCAGTTATGCGAAGGCGCTGCGACAAGCGCAATCCGTGTGCTTGCAAACGCCCCAGCCGGCTGACTGACAACCGTCTGCAATCGGCGAATGTACTAAACCGCCACCGCAGTAGGCCCGTTCTGCGGGTGTAGCGTCAGGGGCTCTTTGGCGCCTCCTGTCCTGGGATGCACGGATATTCGCGTGATTCAAATGATGCTGGGTCATAAAAAATTGGAGACGACGGCGATCTCCGCCGCCTACGCGGAGGCGCGGCCTGCGGCCTCCACCCAGACCGACCTCGATGTCAGCGTGTTTCCAGAGGCGGCGGCGTTTTCAATGGAAGAGGCGAAGGACGCGGGGTTCAGGCCGGATTGAAGCGGCGGGGTTGAACGAGGTGCGCCAGTTTACGTAGGATCCGGCTTGTTTACGTAGGGTCCGGCTTGACAGACAAGCCGCGCGCGCGCGGATTCTGATCATGACCGAACATTTCGACGTCCTCATCATCGGCGCGGGCCTTTCCGGCATTGGCGCCGGCGTGCATCTCGGCAAGCATTGCCCCGGCAAATCCTACGTCATCCTAGAGAACCGCGACGCCATTGGCGGCACCTGGGACTTGTTCCGCTATCCGGGCATCCGCTCCGACAGCGACATGTTCACGCTCGGCTATGCGTTCAAGCCATGGACCGAGGCCAAGGCGATCGCCGACGGGACCTCGATCAGGAACTACGTCAGCGAAACCGCGCGCGAGTATGGCGTAGACCGCCACATCCGCTTCAAACACAAGCTCGCCCGCGCATCGTGGGACTCAGCTGCCGCGCTGTGGAGCATCGAAGCGGTAAGCGAGGGCCAGCCCATGCGCTTCACCGCGCGCATTCTTTATTCCTGCGCCGGCTATTACAATTACGACCAAGGCTACACGCCTGAGTTCAAAGCCGCCGAGCGCTTCCGCGGCCGCATCGTGCATCCGCAACACTGGCCGGAAAACCTGGATTATTCCGGCAAGCGCGTGGTCATTATCGGCTCGGGCGCGACGGCGGTGACGCTGGCGCCGTCGATGGCGGAAGCGGCCGCCCACGTCACCATGCTGCAGCGCTCGCCGACCTATATGGTCTCGCTGCCGGCGGTGGACAAATTCGCCAATTGGCTGCGCCGCACGCTGCCGCCGCAACTCGCCTACGACCTCACCCGGCTGATGCGCACGAGCATGCAGCAGATCTTCTTCCGCCTCGCCCGCAATCGGCCGCAGAAAACGCGCGAGCGCCTGCTCGGCCTGATCCGCGATCAACTCGGCCCCGAGCAGGTCGAGAAACACTTCACCCCGCGCTACAATCCATGGGAGCAGCGGCTCTGCCTGGTGCCGGACAATGACATGTTCCTGGCCATCAAGTCCGGCAAAGTCTCGGTGGTGACCGACACCATCGACAGCTTCACAGAGAAGGGGATCAAGCTCAATTCCGGCGCCGAGCTCGAAGCTGACATCATCGTCACCGCCACCGGACTGGCGCTGCAAATGGTCGGCGGGGCCGAGCTTGTTGTTGACGGCGCCAGGATCGAGCTGGGCAAATCCTACGTCTATCGCGGGGCGATGTTCACCGGCGTGCCGAACCTCTTCTCGGTATTTGGTTACACCAACGCGTCGTGGACGTTGAAGGCCGATCTGATCGGCGAATATGCCTGCCGGGTGATCAATTACATGGATTCCCACGACATCGTGCAGGTCACGCCAAGCGCCCCGGGCGAAGGCGTGCAAGGGTGCCCGTTTGTAGATTTCTCCTCCGGCTATTTCCAACGCGTCGCGCACCTGCTGCCCAAGCAAACCGACACCGCGCCCTGGAAGCTCAACCAAAGCTACGGCCACGACATCATGCAGATGCGTTTCGGCAAGCTGGCGGACGGGGTGCTGGAGTTTCGGACGCGGGAGGCGGGCGCCATCCCTCCCCGGCACGGGGAGCGCTTCGCGCGCAGCGCGACGGGTGGGCAAACGGTCGCATGAGCATCGCGCGCGCGACACCCTCCCCGTGCCGGGGAGGGAAAGGGGCGGCGCGCGCTATCGCCACTTGACACGTTTGGGTCTTCGCACGCCGCCTGACGATTGAAACCTATCCCTCCCCTAGGGGAGCGTGTCGTCGCGAAGCGATGACGGGAGGGGTGCGGCTGGCGCAGGAGTTTGCGCTGGGCTACCACGCGCCCATGAAAATCCTTTCCTTCATCGTGCTGGCCGCGCTGATCGCCGGCATCGCCGCTGGCGCGTGGGTGCGCGCCGACGCTCCCCAGCTCACCGCCGCCGCCAACATTATCGAAGCTTTCGGCAAGCTCTGGCTCAATGCGCTGCGGATGACGGTGGTGCCGCTGGTGGTGTCGCTGCTGATTGTCGGCATCGCCTCGGTGGCGGACGCGGCCAAGACCGGCGGGCTGGTGCTGCGGGCCATGATCCTGTTCAGCGTGCTGCTGATCTTCGCCGCGCTCTATTCCATCGCCGCCACCAATGCCGTGCTCGAATTCTGGCCCACCGGCGCGGCGGCGATCGATGCGTTTCTCACCGGCGTCGGCGGGGAAGCGCAAGCCGCGCCGGCGCAGAGCTTCAGCGCCTGGATCGAGGGCCTGGCCGCCAATCCGGTGAAAGCGGCGGCGGAAAGCGCGATCCTGCCGCTGGTGGTGTTTGCCGTATTCTTCGGCTTCGCCGCCACGCAGCTCGAAGCGCCGCTGCGCGAGCCGCTGGTGACGTTCTTCCGCGCCGTCTCGGAAGCCATGATCGTGATCGTGCGCTGGGTGCTGATCGCCGGGCCGTTTGGGGTGGCGGCGTTGGGGCTAGGTCTCGGGCTGCGCGCCGGCTTCGGCGCCTGGGACGCGCTGGTGCATTACGTGCTGGTGGTCTCCGCCATCACGCTGGGGCTCACGCTGATCGCCTGGCTGATCGCCATCGTCCTCGGCCGCCAGGGAATCGGCCGCTTCAGCGCTGCCGCCGCGCCGGTGTGGGCGATCGCCGCCTCGACCCAATCCTCGCTCGCCTCGTTGCCGGCGATGCTGGACGCGGCGCTGCGCGGCTTGCAGCTCCCGGCGCGCATCGCCGACGTTGTGTTGCCGCTGGCGGTGGCGGTGTTCCGCTTCACCAGCCCGGCGACCAACCTCGCCGTCTGCATCTTCGTCGCCCACCTCTATCATTATGAGCCAAGTGTGCTGCAATATGTCGGCGCCGTGTTCGTGGCCTACGGGGTGAGCGTGGGATCGGTGGGGCTGCCCGGCCAGATCTCCTTCGTCGCCTCGGTGGCGCCGATCGCCATCGCGCTGGGCTTGCCGACCGAGCTGCTGGGGGTGCTGCTCGCGGTGGAAGTGATCCCCGACATTTTCCGCACCCTCGGCAACGTCACCGGCGATTTGGCCGCGACCGCCATGCTGTCGCGCGGCAAGAAGAAATAGCTGCTCAGACCGCGGCGATATCGGCCCCCAGTCCGCGCATGAAGCCGGCGAAATCGGGGAACGAGGTGGCGATCATTTCCGCGTCGTCGACAATAACCGGCTCGCGCGAAGCCAGCCCCAGCACCAGGACCGACATCGCCACGCGGTGATCGCCGTGGGTGCGGATGGCGGCCCCGCCGCGCACGCCGCGCGCGCCGGCGCCGTTGATCACGAGGCCGTCGGGCAATTCCTCGGCCTCGACCCCGCAGGCGCGCAACCCCTCCACCATCAGCGTGATGCGGTCGCTTTCCTTTACCCGCAGCTCGGCCGCGCCCTCGATGCGGGTCTCGCCCTCGGCGAACGCGGCCACCACCGAGAGGATCGGGAATTCGTCGATCATCGCCGGCGAGCGGTTGGCCGGCGGGGTCACGCCCCTGAGGCTGGCTGCGCGCACCACCAGGTCGGCGATTGGTTCGCCGCGCGGATCATGGCGCGGGGCTTGCGCGATCGCCGCGCCCATCTCGGCTAGGGTTTCGAAAAAGCCGAAGCGCAGCGGATTGGTCAGCACGTCGGCGATGCGGACTTCGGATTTTGGCGTGATCAGCGCGGCGGCGGCGGCGAAAGCCGCCGAGGAAGGGTCGGCAGGTACGTAAATGCTCGCGCCGTGCAGCGGCCCCGTGCGCACGCGCGGATGGCGGGCGCCGTCGAGCTCGATCTCGTCGATCGCCGCGCCGAACAGTTTTAGCATGCGCTCGGTATGATCGCGCGAGCGCTGGGGCTCGATCAGCACCGTCTCGCCCTCGGCGTTGACGCCCGCCAGCAGCACCGCCGACTTCACCTGCGCCGAGGAAACCGGCGAACGATAGGTCACGCCCTTGAGTCGGCCGCCATGGACCAGAAGCGGCAGCGTCGTGCGCCCGGAATCAAAGCGCGCGCCCATTTGGCTGAGCGGGGCGATCACCCGATTCATCGGCCGCTTGCGCAGCGAGGAATCGCCGTCGAAACGCGCGCTCAAGCCATAGCCGGCCGCCGCTCCCATCAGCAGCCGCACGGCAGTGCCGGAATTGCCGCAATCGATGGTGTCGCCGGGTTGGGTGAAGCCGCCGGCGCCATTGACGCGCCAACGCCCGCCGCCCAGGGCGCTCGCTTCCGCCCCGAACTGGCGCACGGCGGCGGCGGTGTTGAGCACGTCCGCGCCCTCGAGCAGGCCCTCGATTTCGCTGCGGCCGCTGGCCATCGTCCCCAGGATCAAGGCGCGGTGGGAGATCGACTTGTCCCCAGGCGGGCGGGCCCGGCCGGTGAGCGGCCCGGTATGTCTGGCCCGTAGGCGCATGGCGGAAAGAACTCGTAGCGCCGCGCGGCGCGGCGACAAAGCTTTTGACAGGGGCGCCCGATGGTGGCAAGCGAGCCCGCCGCGCCGGAAGGGTGCGGTTTCCAGCAGGAGAGCGGCTTGGGCAAGACCGATTTGGGCGAGAAGCAAGTCTGCCCGAATTGCGGGGCGAAATTCTACGATCTAGGCCGCCGCCCGGCGATTTGCCCGAAATGCACCGCCAGTTTCGATCCGACCGAGGAAAGCGTGCGTTCGCGCCGCGGCCGGGCGCGGGTCGCTGCCAACGACACCTACGAGGACGACGAGGAAGTTGCCGCCAAAGGCAAACCCAAGGGCGACGACGAGGAGGAGGAGGAAGTCGAGGCGACGCCGGAAGTCGATGCCGAAGTCGAGGCCGAGCCCCTGGTCGTCGATGACGAGGAAGAGGGCGCTGTTCCCGCCGCTGGCGACGAATTGCCAGAGGGGTTTTCCGAGGAAGAAGCCGACCTCGGCGCGGACGCCGCCGATGACGATTCGGTGCCGCTTTTGGAAGACGAGGTAGAATTTCCCGAGGATGCGATCGGCGAACTTCCCGCCGAGGATGATGACGACACCCGCCGCTAAGGCGGCTTGATCCGGTTCCAGGCGGAGCGTAGGTTCCGCCTCCCAAAACCGGACATAAGATTGCGCGAAATCGCGCCAGATGGGGCCGTAGCTCAGTTGGGAGAGCGCGTGAATGGCATTCACGAGGTCAGCGGTTCGATCCCGCTCGGCTCCACCACCCATTTTTCTATTGAACGATGGAGATTTCCCGGCGGACTTCGCGCGCCGCTCGCTTGCCCGATGCTCCGAGTTGAAAGTTGCGCCAGGGTGGGGCAATGGCGTAGCGAGGGCGGGGAGGTCGATGGGCGCCATGCGCTTACGGTGGATCGGCAAGCGCGTGCTGGCGGTGGCGATCGCGGCGGCGTGCCTGTGGGCCATCGCCGGCGCGCTGGAAGGCCAAACCCCCGAGACCCTTTGGGCGGCGCTGGCGGCGGTGCCGCTGGTTTCGCTCGGCGTGGCGCTGGCGCTGGTGGCCGCCAATTTCCTGCTGATGAGCGGCATCGAGTATCTGGCGCTGCGCGACGCCGAGGTAAAACTGGCGCCAGGGCGAATTGTGCTGTCGGCTTTCGTCGGCAACGCGCTGTCAATCGCGGTCGGGCTGGGGCCCATCTCCGGCGCCGGCGTGCGGGCCGGACTCTACCGCCGCTGGGGCCTGCCGGTGGAAGCCGCGGCCATCACCGCGGTCAGCGTCACCCTGATTTCGCTCACCGGCGGGGCCACGCTGGCGGCTATCGGCCTGATCCTGCAGCCCGACGTCATCGCCGCCGCCTTCGGACTGCCGCACGAATTGTTGCGCACCTGCGGCATCGGCTTTTTCGTTGCGCTGTTGGGATTGATGGTGATCGCCGGGCGGCGGCGCACAAAATTCACCTTGTGGGGCGTGGCTGTGAGCGCGCCTTCGGCCGGCGGGGTGCTGGCGCGCTCGTTGTTGGGGGCGACCGACTGGCTGATCAGCGCCAACATTTTTTTCGTGTTCCTGAGCTTCGCCCACCAAGCCGCGCCGCTTTCCTTCGTCACCGCTTTTGCCACTTCCCATTTCGCCGGCATGGCGGCGGGATCGCCGGCTGGACTGGGCGTGTTCGACGCGCTGATGTTGCATGTGGGCCCGCACAACAACATATCGGCGGACAAGATCGCCGCGGGGCTGCTGCTCTATCGCATCGTCGCCTACGCAACCCCGGCGCTGTTGGCGCTGATCCCCTATCTGCTGCTCAGCCAGCGCGAGGAAAAGCAGGGCGAAGCAGCTATTTCACCCTAAGCGCTTGTCGCGCGCTGGCGCGGGCGGTGCGCCGCTGCACGAACGCGCGCAACAGCGTGGCGCTGGCCTCGAGGTCGGCGGCGTGCAGCGGATGCCTGGCCAGCATCGGGCTGTGTTCCTCCAGGCGCGCCCAGGCTTCCTCGAAGCGCGGCGCCCCGGCGACATGGGCGAGGGCTGCGTCGTCATCGAGATAGCGCGCGGCATGGATGGCGAAGGCGGGGCCGCCGAACTGGCGGCGCATTGCCGCGCGGATGGTGGCGCGGCGCAGCAGCAAGCGCGCTGGCTCCAGCTTCGGATGGCATTGGGCGCGATTGTCTTCCAGCCGCGACATCAGATCGTCGCTCCAGCCGCCGCTGGCGCGCCCCTTGACCCGGCTCGACGTGGTCACACTCGGCGAGAACGAATGGCGGATGCGTCCGCCGGCGCGGCGCGCCATCGCCACCAGCTTCTGATCCTCGCCCGGGCAAATGTGCGGCACCCCGCCCAGGGCCACCAGGTCGCGGGCGCGGATGGAGAGGTTCTGCCCGGATTCAACCACGTGACTGGGCCATGGATCGGCGGGATCGGGATCGATCAGCGAATTGGCCTCGGCCATCAACTGGCTGTACTCGTATTCGAGCGCGCCGCGACGGATGGCGTCGAAGCTGAGCGGGGGCGCGTCGGCGAAATCGGGGGCGACGAAGCCGCAGACCACATCGGCGCCGGAATCGAAGGCCTCAAGCGTGGTGCGCAGCCATTGCGGGTCGGCGCGGGAATCGGCGTCGGTAGTGAGCACGATGCCGGCTTCGCGCACCAGCGCGATGGCGGCGTTGGTCGCGAGCCGCCGCGCCCAGGCGGCGTCGGCCAATTCCGGCGGCAAGTCGATTTCATAGACGTGCAGTTCGAACGGCAATTGGCCCTTGAGCGTCTTGATCTTGGCGGCGGTGCCGTCGCGGCAATTGTTGAGCACCAGCACGACGGCGAAATCCGGCGCGCCTTGTTGGCCCGCCAGCGCCAGCAGGCAAGGCTCGATCAGATCAATCTCATCGCGCGCGGGTATGGCCACCGCGCAGGCAAACTTGCCCCTGGGCGGCCTGGGGTCGCGCGGCGGGGCCCCAGCATGGAAATACATGCTGAATTTCTGTCCAGGCAATTCCACCTCCCCGCCCACGCGGTGTCGCTACCGCTTCCTGCTTAGCGCGAGACGGGAATATTTCCAGCCCCGGATGACATTTTTGCCAGAAGCTATTTCACCGGTTCCGCCGCTTCGGCCTCGGCGCGCGGGGGGCTGAGCGCGGCCGTCGGCAGCGCCAGCACTGGGCCGAGCGCGTCATTGCCGCCGCGCTCCATGCGCGGGTGGATCAGCTGGCCGCTGTCGCCGAACACGTAGACGAGGCGGGCCCAGTCGCTGTCGTCATACAAGAATGCCGGCCCGTCGGGGTCGAGATCAGACCAATCCAGTTCGCGCGGCGCCGCCGCCGCCTGCGCCATCCAGGTGCGCGCCGCGTTCTCGTCGCCGCGTCCGCGCGCCACTTGCGCGAACAGGATGCAGATCCGCGAGGAGGGATTTTCGCGGTAGGCGTCGTCCAGCGCCGCCTGCGCGCCGCCCCAATCGCCGCGCTCCATCGCCAGTTCGGCCAGCACGATGCGGCTCTCGCGGTGATCGCGCCGTTTCTCGGCCAAGGTGCGCATGCGCTCGGCGCGTGCTTCGCGGCTCTCACCGGGAACCAGGTCGCGGTAGGCGTGCGCGAGCGCCGGGTGCGGGGCGTTTTCCCAGGCTTCCTCGAGGATCGAGGCGGCGCGTTCGCCCTTGCCTTCGCCGACCAGCAGCCGCGCCGCCAGCGCGCCCGCCGGCGCAAACGCTGGCGCGGTGCGGAAGGCCTTTTGCGCCATGTCGGAGGCTTTGTCGGCGCGGCGCTCGCGTTCAAGCTTGGCCGCTTGCGCCGCCATCAGCACCGCGCGCCGGCGCTTGCCGACTTTATCCTCGACCAGCTTGCGCTTGTCGCCCGCTTCCAGCGTTTCCAGCGCGGCTTCCCAGTCGCCGGCCTGCACCGCGAGATCGAACGCGTACTGGAACGGCCACACCGCAGTCTTCGAGGCTTTCAGCGCGGCCTCGGCGTGGGCGCGCGCGGCGGTGCGGTCGCCGCGCTTCAGCGCCGCGGCCATCAATCCCTTGCGGCCGAGCACTTCGGTGTCCTCGTGTTGCAGCATGCCGGAATAAGCGCGCTCGGCGGCGGCGACGTCGCCGCCGACTTCGGCGGCGCGCGCCTGCAGCAGCATCGCCAAGCGTGGCTCATCGACCAGATCCTCGGCCTTGTCGGCATGGCGGCGCGCGTCTTCGAACTCGCCAGCTTCCGCGGCGATCAGCCCGAGCGCCAGCGCTTCCTGGCCGCGGCGCACCCGCGCGCGCCGGCTGGCCTTGCCGATGCGGCCCGGCGCGTCCAGCAGGAACATGATCAGCCGCAGCAGCGGCAGCGAGACCGCCACCAGCGTCACCAGCACGATCACAGTGAACCAGGCGCTGGTATCGCCTTCCCAGCCGAACCATTCGAAATGCACCACGCCAGGATCGGCGCCGATGATTTGCGTTGACATCAGCACGGTGAAAACGATCACCAGCAGCAGGAAAGCCAAACCTAGCATCGCTCAGCTCCCCCGAGAAAATTCAGTGCGGATAGCCGCGATGTGCTCGTCGATTTCCAGCCGCCGGGTGGCCTGGTCGATCCACGGCTGGGCAGCGCGCTTGGGGGCCTGGGGCAAGCGATTGAGCTGCTGGATGGCGCGCGCGAGATTGTTCTGCGCCAGCGCGGTCTCGGCGCTTTCCACCAGGCCTTCGGGGGTGTCGCCGCCGCCGCGGCGGCGCACCACGATCCATTGCGCCAGCGCCGCCTGCACCCGGCCCCAGAAGCCGGCCCCGGCCTGGCTCTGGGCGGCGACGCGAATGATGTCGTTGTCGAGCCGCTCAAAATCGTCGCGCAATTGCGACCGCGTCGGCGCGCCGGCGCGCGCCAGCGGCGCTAGCGCGATAACGTGGGGGTTGTCGGGCAACAGCACCGCCAGCGCCGCGTGCGCCTGCTCAAACGGGCCCGACGTGTTCGACGCCTCGCCGGCGGCGATGATGGCGTAGGAGGCGCGCGCGGCGGCGCCGGCGGTGCGCGCCTCGGCGGCGACCGCGGGCAATTCCTCTTGCAGGCGGCGCACGTCGGCCAGCAGCGCTGACACTTGCTCTGAAGTGGGAAGCGCGTTGAGCCGCGCCTCGAAATCGCGCAGCCCCGCTTGCAACGCCACCACGCGCTGGACGGTTCCGGCGTCGCCGGCCTGGCCGGCGGCGGCCAGCGGCAACGGCGTGTTGAGCAAGGTTTCGATGGCGCCTAAGCGGCTGTTGATATCGGCGACGGCGTCTGGCGCCATCGCCTCCGGCCCGGAAACAGCGGCGGCGGGAAAGGCGCTGTCGAGCGCCGACTTCACCGCCGGCACCCGTGGGCCGATGGCCCCGCCGGCCGCGCCCGCCCCAGCCGCGACAATGGCCAACAGCAAGGTCGCGCCGCCGCCAATGCCGCCCTGGCGACGCTCTTGGCGCGCGGGCTCAAACTCAACGTCGATCGGCTCGCCGCGCTCGTCGTTGTCCCTGCTCATCCAATCCCCCGATTTCGCGCGATGTTTTCAGCGTTTCGGCTGAGAAACAAACGTCCTAAAAGGAGAACCTAGGGCCGGGGGCAGGCGCGCTCAAGCACTTGCGCCAGCGGGGAGGCTAGTCTTTGAGCACCGCGTCCAGAAGCGCCGGCTCGCGTGGCGTTGGCGCCACGATCAGCCGCCGCCAGCCGCTCCCCGCCGCCGCCGCCACCGCCGGGCTGAGGCAGCCGGCGGTAAGCGAGGCCGCACGCGGCGCGCCCAGCGCCAAAAAGGCCTCCGCCGCACGGGCGCTGTGGAAAAGCACGATGTCGAGCGGCGCCGCGAACGCCGCTGGCAGCACCGACGCCGCCACCGCCGCGTAGGCCACCCGCCGTTCCACTTTGAAACCGACCGCCGCCAGTTGCCCCGACAGGTCTCCGGCGAGGTGGTCGCCGCCGATATGGATCAGCTTGCCGCGCGCCGGGTCGAGCGCGGCCTTGGCCAAAGCGGCGAGCGCGGCGACGTCGCCCGCCGCCGAGCGCACATCGGTGAAGCCCGCGGCGCGCGCGGCCTCGGCGGTGGCGTCGCCGACCGCGAGCACGAGCTTGTCGCGCGCGCCGCGCACATCGGGAAACGCGCGCACGCCGTTGCTGCTGGTGAAGATCAGCGCCTGCGCGCCTGCGCTGCTGGTATCGTAGCCGCAAGGGACGATCGTGATCAGCGGCGCCAGCACCGGCTCGGCCCCGCAAGCGCGCACCCGCGCGGCGGTGCGCTCGGCTTCCGGGGCCGCGCGGGTGATGGCGACGCGGTGGCTCACCTTGTATCCGTGATCAAAGTCTCGCCGGCTTCGGCGCGGATTTCCAGACCCAGGCGCAAGCCCAGGGCGCGCGCCTCGGCGATGGCATCGGCGCCCAGGTCTATCGTCTCGGTGCGCCGCCAGCGCGCGGTTCCGTCGGGCGTCAGCGTTTCGCCGATGAAGCGCAAGCGATCGTCTTGCAGGCGCGCGAGCGCGGCGATCGGGGTGCGGCACGAACCGTCGAGCGCCGCCAGAAAAGCGCGCTCCGCCTCGATTTCCACGCGTGCGCCGGAATGCTCGAGCGCCACCAGCAATTCGCGCGTGCGCGCATCGTCACCGCGCGCGGTGAGCCCCAGCGCGCCTTGGCACGGCGCTGGCGGGGTTTCGTCGGGATCGACAAGGCTCGCCGCGCGCGCCTGCAAGCCGAGCCGCTTTAATCCCGCCAGCGCCAGGAAAGTGGCGTCCGCTTCGCCGCGTTCGAGCTTGGCCAAGCGGGTATCGACATTGCCGCGCAGCGTGACGATGCCCAGGTCCGGGCGCGCGAACAGCGTCTGCGCCTGCCGGCGCAAGCTGGCGGTGCCGATAGTGGCGCCGGCGGGGAGTTCCTGTAGCGTGCGCGCCCGCGAGCTGACAAACGCATCGCGCGGATCCTCGCGCTCGGGCACACAGGCAAGCACAATCCCATCCGGCAGGCGCGTCGGCAAATCCTTGAGTGAATGCACCGCGATGTCGATACGATTTTCAAGCAGCGCTTCGTCGAGCTCCTTGGTGAACAGGCCCTTGCCGCCAGATTCAATCAGCCGGCGATCCTGGATCGCATCGCCGCTGGTGAGGATGGGCACGATTTCGAGCCGCTCAGCTTTCACCCCAAGCAGCGCCGCCAGCTTGGCGCGCGTCTGTCCGGTCTGCGCCAGCGACAGCTTGGAGCCGCGCGCGCCAATGCGAAGAAGAATGCTCATGTCGCCTTATGCACCCCGGGCGGGCGGCCCGGCAAACCCAAGGGTGGTGGCTTGGGTCAGCAATGCCTGTGGGGACTGGGGGGGCAGCAAACCGACCGCTCGCCCGCCCGTCACGAGCCGGAGGGTATTCGCCGACATCAGCCAGTGGTTCGTACGAGGCCGCCGCTGGGAACGCATCGAGCCGTCACCTTTGTCCGCGCAATTACTCCAGGGCTAGGCCAACTGCTTCATCATAACGACCCGGCTCGCGCCAGCCGGCAGGCATGGCACACGGCCGATCTCCCGCCAGCCATGACACGCGTAGAATTCAGGCGCCTGGAAACTGATGGTAAAGAGCACTGCGGAGATGCAGCCGCGGCGCAGCGCCTCCTCCTCGGCCATACGCAGCATGCGGCCGCCGACTCCTGTGCGCCGCAGATCCGAAGGCAGATAGACAAGGTCCACGAACATGAGGCCGAGCGACGTGCGTCCCAAGAGCCCGCCCAGTACGCGGCCATCTCCCGGGTTGGTCACGAGCACCGCGATGTCGCAGGCGTCGCGGTAGCCTGCTTGCTCTTCATTATAGTCGGCGAGCCCTCCATCGATCATGGCCTGCGCTGCCTCACCGGGCGCGTCGGTCAAGAGCAAGATCGGGGCGGCCGACATGGCGGAGTCCTCATGAGTGGTTGGCAGCCGATTTCTCGCTGCGCTCGCGCCCCGAAGTTAAAGGAAATCCTTCTTGCAGCCCAGGGTGCTCGACCGTCGCAATTGGGCCAATCCTGCCCGGATCGCCACATTGTGACCTGCGGCAGGGTCGGTCCGAAGCAGCCGATCATCTGGGTCAAATTCGCCGAGGGACGTTATTTTCCGCCCAAGCTGGCCGGCGGGGACGCTGGCGTTGCATAAGGGGCGCAATGATCCCGACTCCCTCAAGGGGAGGGGGGCCGGCCAATGCCGCGCTCTCGCGGGGAGGGCTCAGCGGCCAGCCGCAGGCCGATCCGGAACGCGCGCGGTGGGGCAAAGCTCTCCACGCCATCGGCGGTTTCGGCGGTTTCGATGGCGGCATCGAGCACGTTGTCGAGCACGGCGTAAAGCCAAAGCGTGTCGGTGAGGCGCCGGTCGAGACGTAAATCCAGGGTCAGCGCGGGGGCAAGTTCGCGCGAATTGAGATCGTCCTCAAAGCGCGCGCTCTCGTAGGCGAGATCGGCGCTGAAGCTGGTCGCGGTGCCGGCGCGCCAGCTCAGCCCCGCGTTCGCGCTCCATTGCGGCGATTGCGCCGGACGCAAGCCGTCGAGCGGCCCGCCTTGCATGCGCGCGTCGGCATAATTGAGCGCGGCCCGCCAGCTCAGATCGCCAGCCTCGCCGCGCGCGTCCGCTTCAATGCCCACGGCGTCAATGGCGCCGGCGTTCTGGCGCTGGCGAAAGGCGCCGCCGGCGGGCACGAACACGCCAGGGGGAAAGGTTCCCGGCCCGGCCCCGAGCGTAACGTTGACAATCGCGTCCTCGAGCCGCGTCGCGAAAGCGCCGATGCTCCAGCTTGCCGCATCGCCATCGCCGCCAAAAGCGACATCGGCGCCGATCAGGCGCTCCGGTTCGAGCCCGGAATTGGCCTCGGTGACGTCGTTGCCGACGCGGAAGGGGCGGTGCAATTCGTTCAGCGTGGGCGGACGCAAGCCAGCGTACAGCGCGCCGCGCAGGAAATGGCCATTGTCCAAATCATGGCGCACGCCGAAGCGCGCCGTAGGGGCGAGCACATCGTTGTCGCTGGGCGCGACGCTGAGAATGGCGGCGCCGGTTGCGGTATCGCGTTCGATGCGCGCGCCGCCGAATGCGCGCCATCGATCGAGCCGCGCGCCGCCGGAATACAAGGTCGGGCCGAGCTGCCGCCAGGCTTCCACATAAGCGCCCGCGATCGCCGTTTCGCCGCCCGCCACGCGCGAGCGGGTGAATTGGCCAGCCAGAAAGCGGAACAATTCGCGCGTCTCGCCGTCCGCCGCCCGCACATCGGCGCCGAGTTCGAGGCCAGCCCCGGCGCCGTCCCAGCGCAGCGCCGCGTTGAGCCCCCAGCCGAGCGCCGGGGTTTCCAATTGATCGTTGGCGGGGGTGGTGGCGCTGCGATCGGGCGCGGTCGCCACCGAGGAATTCGCCAGATCGGACGCTGCCGCCCAAGCCTGCAGCCGCCAGGTGAAATCGCCGTCCGGGCGGGCGAGGGCAAGGCTGAAGCTTTGCCCGCTATTGCGCGATTGCGCGCCGGCAAGGCCCGCGCCGCGCTCTTCCTCGTAGCCGCCGAGGCGGGCGGAGAAAGCGAGATCGTTGTTGCTCCAGCCGAGCCGCGCGGTGGCTGAGGCGGCGTCGAACCACACTGGCGTGTCGGCCGCGCCGCGATTCGCGCGCACGGGAACGAAACCGTCTTCGTGCTGGGCTTGGCCCGCGAGCAGCAGCGAGAAATTGTCGGTACTGGTTAGCGCGAAGCCGCCGCCGCGCCAATGCCCGCGTTCGCCGCCTTCGGCGCTTAAGCCATAGCCGTCGGCGTCGCGCTCCTGCAGCCGCACCGTGCCGAGCAGCGCGCCCGCGCCGTAGGGGCCAGCCCCGGCACCGCGAACGATCATCGCGCGCGACAGCGTTTCCGGTGTGATCGCACCCCAAATCACCCAGCCGCCGAACGGGTCGTTGAGCGGGGCGCCGTCGAGCAAAACCAAGCTGCGCCCGGCCCCCGAGGGGGCGGAGGCGCGGAGCGACAGGCCCTGGATGGTTGGGTTGGCGACAGCGCTGTCGGTGCGCCGGAACAGCGAGACCCCAGCGGCCAGACGCAGCGCCTCATCGACCCGGATCGCCTGTTCAAGCGCGGTCTGGTCGATGGTAAATTCCGAGAACGCCCGCTCGCCAGGCGCATCCGCCAGCCGCGGCGCGGTGACGACGATCGTGTCCGAGGCGGGCGGCAGCTCCATGGCCGGGACAGTCTAGGCGATCAAAGCCGTCGGCGGTCAAAAAAAGCCGCGCAGCGGCGCCGGCTTAGCTCAGCACCGGCAGCCCGGTAATCCGGATCCCCGCGCCTGGCGCCTTGTAGCGCTGGTTGAGCGCGATCAGCACTGAGGTGAGCGCTTCGGCGACGACCGAGTTCGCCAGCACGCCAGCGTTCCAGGCCCCGAGGCCGATCTCGTGCGCCATGGCCACCACGAGATCGCCCGCCTCGCGATCGTCGGCGCAGACCAGCACGTCGCAATCGATGGTGTGATCGAGCTGTTTCAAATGGTGCGCGGAAATGTTCTGGAACGCAGAGACCACGCGGACTGACGGCCCCAGCATTTCCTGCATCGCCGCCACCGCCGAGCCGCCTTCCGGCAAGTGCACGCGGGTCACTTTCGGCGGCAGCAGCGGCACCGTGACGTCGATCAGAATTTTTCCCGCCAGCGCGCCGCTTAGGCCTTCCACGGTTGCGCGTTGCGCGGCATAGGGCACCGCCAGCACCACGATCTGCGCATCCCGCGCGGCAGCGAGATTATCGGCGCCGTGCGCCGCTTCGCGTCCCAGCGCCGTATTGATCTCGGCCGCCGCCGCCGCCGCGCGTTCGGGTGAGCGGCTGCCGATCAGGATCGGATAACCGGCGTGCGCCCAGCGCAGCGCCAGGCCGCCGCCCTCCTTGCCGGCGCCGCCGAGCACGGCGATAACGGGTTTGATCGGACCGCTCATGCGAGTTCGCTTTCTGAATTGCGCCGCGTGCGCGCGGGTGGGGTTTGGACGATGAGCGCTTCGCGCGCCGCAGCGTGGCGCATAGGCGGTTTAGTCGGCGCCGCGGAGGAAGGCCAGCTTTGAAGGCGGATCGTTGCAGCCGACACGCGCTAGGCCTTTCTGTTCCGCTGCGGCAGCGGCGGTGGCGCGCCCTCGGCGTGGTAGCGCGACAACATCTCCTCGATCTCTTTGCGCGCCGCGCCGCGGGTGGCGCCGGCGGCGACGGTGAAGCACGCGCACACGAAGTGGAACAGAATGTGTTCGTCTTCGATGCGCTTGCGGCGCCAATCGTTTAGCGTCGCGTAAGCAACGCGGACGAGATCGTCGGCCAGGCGCTCGGGGTCCACCCAGGGCTGCAGCTGGCGCTTGGCCTTCAACGGCAGGATCCATTGCAGGTTCGGTTCGACCGACATCGAGTGCATGGTTTTCCAGATATCGCTTTCGGCATCGGCGCTGAAATAGATTGAGACGATGGCGCTGACATAATTGCGAACTTGCAGGTCGCGCTGGATCATGAAGATGAGCCGCTCGACATTTCGCTGCACCGAGCCGATCGGGCCGCTGAACGGGATGTGCGCGAGGTAGCGCTCGAAATATTCGTGGATGGCGATGGCGATCATGCGTTCCTTGGTCTGGAAGGCATTATAGAGCGTGCGCTTGGCCACGCCGGCGCGCTGGCCAATCTCGTCCATGCTGAAATCCGAGAGTCCGCGCTCGGCGATCATCCTGCGGGTTTCATCGAGTATTCGCCGCCGCCGCTCGTGGATGGCGGGGCTCGAATAGACCAGGGCGAGTTCAGCCTCGGCCTCCAGTTTGCCGCGCCTTGGCTTACTCACACTGAGACTCCAGAGGTTCGGTTCGCGGGCAGGGGTAGCGAACGCTGGGCAGGCTTGCCGTGGACGTGTGCCAAAAAATATCCGGCAATGCAAATTTGAACGCCAGCGCGCGGGGAACGCCAAAGCGATGGCGAATGCCCTGTTTGGGCTCTTTTCCGGCGAGAATTTGGGGCGCATGCTGGTCAAGCTCAGCTAAGGCTTGCGATGTACGATCTGCTCAAGGGATTGCGCGTGGTCGAGGGAGCGGCGTTCATCGCCGCGCCTTCCTGCGGCTTGCACCTGGCGCAGATGGGCGCGGAGGTGATCCGCTTCGACGCGATCGGCGGCGGCCCCGATTTCCGCCGCTGGCCGCTCGCCGACAATGGCGCCAGCCTCTATTGGGAGGGGCTCAACAAGGGCAAGAAATCGATCGCCATCGATCTGGCCTCGCCGAAGGGGCGCGAACTGGCGCTGGCGCTGGCGACCGCGCCTGGCGAGCATGGCGGGCTGTTCGTCACCAATTATCCGGTCAACGGCTTTCTCGGCTACGCCAAGCTCAAGGCCGCGCGCGCCGATGTGATTTGCGTGCGCGTGACCGGCTGGGCCGATGGGGCCCCGGCGATGGACTATACCGTCAACGCCGCGTCCGGAATTCCGCTAATGACCGGGCCAAGCGATGGCGACGCGCCGATCAACCAGGTGTTGCCGGCGTGGGATTTGCTCGGCGGCGCTTATGCGGCGTTTGCCTTGATGGCGGCCGAGCGCGACCGCCGCGTTAGCGGCGCGGGCCGCGAGATCCGCGTGCCGCTGTCCGATCTGGTCGCCTCGAGCCTCAGCCATATCGGCATGGTCGCCGAAGTGCTCGCGCGGGGCCATGACCGCCCGCGCCTGGGCAACCAATTGTTCGGCGCTTTCGGCCGCGATTTCGCCGCCGCCGACGGCGCGCGCGTCATGGTGGTGGCGATATCGCCGAAGCAATGGCGCAGCTTGGTGACGGTGCTGGGCCTGACCGACGCGGTCGGCGCGTTGGAGCGCGAGCTGGCGGTATCGTTCGCGCGCGATGAAGGAGTGCGTTTTCAGCATCGCGAGCGGCTGTTTCCGTTGTTCGAAGCGGCGATCGGCAAGCGAAGCCTGGCCGAACTCGCCCCGGCGTTCGATCTCGGCGGCGTCACCTGGGGGAGATATCAGAGCTTGCATGAAGCCGTGACCAGCGACGAGCGCTTGTTTAGCGCCAACCCGATCTTTCAAGCGCTCACCGGCCCCAGCGGCATGAGCTATCCCGCCTCGGGCCCGGCGGCGACGCTGCTCGGCGAGCCGCGCGGGCCGCTCATGCCGGCGCCGTTTCTGGGACAGCATACCGATGAAGTGCTGGCCCAATTGCTCGGCCTCTCAAGCACCGCTATTGGCAAATTGCACGACGAGGGCGTGGTGGCGTCGTGTCGGTGAGCGAAGCTGACATCGCTCATTGGCGCAGCTGGATCGGGCGCTGCGAGCGCCAAACCGAGCTGCTGGACGCCCAGGCGCTGCGCCGCTTCGCCAGCGCTGTCGGTGATGACCTGGATGTGGTGCGCGCGCCGCGTGGCTTGGCGCACTGGGCGTTCTTTCTGCCCGCCTGCGACGCGGCGGAACTCGCCGAAGACGGCCACCAGCGGCGCGGCGGTTTCTTGCCGCCGGTGAGTATGCCGCGGCGCATGTTCGCGGCCTCGGAGATGAATTTCGGCGCGGCGCTCAGGCTAGGCGAGGAAGCGATGCTCACGTCCACAATCGCCGAGTTGAAGTACAAGGCAGGCAAGAGCGGCGAATTGGTGTTCGTCGAAGTGGAGCGCCGCGTCAGCCAGGCCGGCGCCGAGTGTGTGCGCGAGCTTCAGACCATCGTCTATCGCCAGGCCGGCGAGCCCACGCCGCCGGTCGAAGAACGCGTGGTCGGCGCCGGCGCGCCATGGCGGCCGGGCGCGGTCGATCTGTTCCGCTTTTCCGCCGTCACCTTCAACAGCCACCGCATCCATTACGACGCGCCCTATGCGCGCGATGTCGAAAATTATCCCGGTTTGGTGGTGCAGGGGCCGTTCATCGCCGCCAAGCTGTTTGCGCAGGCGCGCCGCGACCTCGGCCGGTCGCCGCGGCGGTTCGCTTTTCGCGCCCAGGCGCCGGCATTTGCCGATCAGCCGCTTTACATCGGCGCCGGAGACGGGCCAGGCGAGCTCAAGGCCGTGCGCGGCGACGGGCTTACCGCGATGAGCGCGACGTTTGCGGCATGAAGCGCGCAGTCGCGACACATAGGGGCCCATAAACACCGAAGCTGCAAGAAGAGCGCTGCTGTTTTGCCGCGTGAATACTGGCAGCCGCTAGAGTGCATGGGTCCCGGATTGGCGCGTGCCGCGCCAATCCGGGAATGGGGGGCGTTTGGCAATACTTCCCGCATCGGGAGAAGGGAGGCGTCGGCGTTTAGAACGATTTCGGCAAGCCGAGCACGTGGGTGGCGACGTGGCTCAGGATCAGATTGGTCGGGATTGGCGCCACTTGGTAGAGCCTGGTCTCGCGGAATTTGCGTTCGATGTCGTATTCCTCGGCGAAGCCAAAACCGCCATGAATCTGCAGGCACATGTCGGCGGCGAACCAGGAGGCCTCGGAGGCGAGCAGCTTGGCCATATTGGCCTCGGCGCCGAACGGTTCGCCCGCTTCGCCAAGCCGCAAGCAATGCTCCACCATCAGCGCGGCGGCGGAAAGTTGTACATAAGCCCGGGCGATGGGGAATTGCACGCCCTGGTTTTCCCCGATCGGGCCGCCAAACACCGTGCGCTCGCGCGCATAGGCGCTGGCGCGGTCGATGAAGAAGCGACCGTCGCCGATGCATTCGGCGGCGATCAGCACGCGCTCGGAATTCATGCCGTCCATAATGTAGCGGAAACCCTGGCCTTCTTGGCCGATCAGATTTTCCGCCGGCACGGCGAGGTCGTCGAAAAACAATTCCGTGGTGGCGTGATTGAGCATGGTGCGGATCGGGCGGATGGTGAGGCCCTTGCCGACTGCTTCGCGTATATCCACCAGCAGCACGCTCATGCCGTCGGTGGCTTTGGCCGAGGCCTCGCGCGGGGCGGTGCGCACCAGCAGGATCATCAGGTCGGAATGTTCGGCGCGGCTGATCCAGATTTTCTGGCCGTTGACGATGTATTTGTCGCCCTCACGTTTGGCAAACGTGGCGATGCGGGTGGTATCGACGCCGCTGCCAGGCTCGGTGACGCCGAACGCCTGCAAGCGCAATGCGCCGGATGCGATGGCCGGCAGATATTGTTGCTTCTGCGCCGGCGAGCCGTGCCGCAGCAGCGTGCCCATCGTGTACATCTGAGCGTGGCAGGCGCCGCCATTGCCGCCGCTGTGGTGGATCTCCTCCAGGATCGCCGCCGCCGCGCCGAGGCCGAGGCCGGCGCCGCCAAACTGATCCGGGATCAGCACGCTAAGAAAACCGGCGCGCGTCAGCGCCTGCACGAAAGCGGTGGGGTAGGCGCGCTCGCGGTCAAGCGCGCGCCAGTATTCGCCGGGAAACTCGGCGCACAATTTGCGTACCGAGTCGCGGATTTCGGGATGGGTTGGCGTTGGCGAGATCGACATGGGGCCGTGCCTAAAGCGCGCGCGACTTGGGGTCAAATCGGTTCAGGTGGCGCGATCTTGGCCGCGGGCTCAATGCCGAATTGGCGGCGTTGCGCGAAGCTATCGCCGGGCCTTTGCTGGTGATTCACGGTGATCTTCCGCTGCTCGGCGTCGATGATGTTGGCGCACTGGCGGCCGCGGCGCAGAGCGCCGGAATCGCGCTGGCGCCGGATCGCCATGGCCAGGGGACGACCGCGGTCGCGCTCATGGAGGGCGCGGATTTCGCTTTCGCGTTCGGCGAGGGCAGTCTGGCGCACCATAAGCTAGTGGTCCGATTCTGACACTTGCATCCCAGATATGCAGCGCGCTTTTGCAAGTGTCAGAATCATCAGGACCACTAGAAAACATTGGGCTTAGTGGAGCTTATGAATTTGACATTCGCCCTGAGCGTTGCGCAAAAATGGGGGGCGAATGTCAAATTCGCTCCACTGGCGCCGGGGGCGGCGATGGTGTCACGAACCGGGCTGGCGTGCGACGTCGATACGCCCGCCGACCTTGACGCTGTCCTGGCGGCGGGGTGGCGTTACCTGTAGGGCAACAAGGAGATTGCATGGAGGCGGGCGTGGCGGCTGAGGCATTGGACGGGGTCAAGGTGCTCGACCTGTCGCGGGTTCTGGCCGGGCCGTGGTGCACGCAGATTCTCGCCGATTTCGGCGCCGACGTGATCAAGATCGAGCAACCCGGAACCGGCGACGATACGCGCGGCTGGGGTCCGCCCAATCTGCCGCCGGAAGTGGGCGAGGGCGGCCCAGATGCGGGAGAACCGGGCCGCAGCGCCTATTATCTCGCCTGCAATCGCAACAAGCGTTCGCTGGCGATCAATATCGCAGAGCCCGAAGGCTCGCCGCCAAGGCCGATGTGCTGGTGGAGAATTTCAAGCTCGGCGGGCTGAAGCGCTACGGCCTCGATTATGCGAGCCTGCACGCCATCAATCCGCGCCTGGTCTATTGCTCGGTGACTGGCTTTGGCCAAACCGGGCCATACGCCGATCGGCCCGGCTACGACTTCGTCGCCCAGGCCATGGGCGGACTGATGAGCATCACTGGCGATCCCGACGGCCCGCCCACCAAGCCCGGCGTCGCCATCGCCGATGTCTCCACCGGCATGTACGCGGCAGTGAGCATCCTGATCGCCTTGCGCCATGCCGA
>JANNQT010000037.1:0-35328 GCA_031400895.1 Alphaproteobacteria bacterium
GCGCGTTCCCGGCACGTTGTCGATGTAGCGGCCCTCGCGCTCAAGGAAGCCGGTGAGGCGCAGCGCCACGTTGTCGGAGAGTGGGAAATTGACGAAGCCTTCGAAGCTGCCGCCGGCTTCTCCCTCGCTAAAGGTATTGGCCTCAAGATCGTAACCGGCTTCGAAGCCGGACGGATCGGGCGCGTTGGTGATGATGCGCACGACGCCGGAAAGCGAGCTTGCGCCGAACAACGTCCCCTGCGGGCCGGAGAGCGCTTCGACACGGGCGACGTCGTAGATGTGCAAATCGACGCTGGCGCCAATGGTGGTGACCGGGGTGTCGTCCAAATACATGGAGGCGGTCGGCGAGGAGCCGATCGGCAGCCCGTCGCCGCCGCTGGTGACGCCGCGGAAGGCCAGCTGGGCCTGGCCCGGGCCGAAGGACTGGAAGCTGACGCTTGGGAGAAGGGCGGCATAATCGTCGAAAGAGGACACCTGATGCTCGTCGAGCGTGCGCTCGCCGAGCGCCTGGACGCTCAGAGGCACGTCCTGGATATTCTCGGCGCGCTTGGTCGCGGTGATTATGATCTCATCTTCGCTCGGCTGGCTGGGCGCGGTCTGGGCCGCGGCGACCCCACAGAGGGCGGTGGTCGTCATCAGCGATGCGATGAACAGCGACAGGCGGGCCCGAGCCCGCTGGCGGCGAGGCGTTAGTTCCGGCTTCATTCCGTCCCCCTTATTCGGTTTTCGAGCTAACCGTTGGCCGATTTCAATCCTACTTATCCCACGAGTCAAGCGCGGGCGACAATTCGGCGACCAGCGGGTCGAGCCATTGCTGGTAATTGCGCCACTGATCGATCCCTTCCCGCGAGATCGGACGGCGAACCTGCTCGGAACTTGGCGTGCGGACCGCACGGTCATTTTTGTAGAATTCGATGCAGGCCTGATCAAACGGTAGGCCAAGCCGCTCAAGCAGCCGCCGGATTTCGGCCTCCGGGTCGTCGACCAGCCGCTCATGGATGACCCGCTGCACCCGGCCCGGGAGCACGGCGTCGATGTGTGCCATCAACGCCACATAGTCCGCGTAATAGCGGCCGACCTCGGGCAGGCCGAAGGAATAATTCTGCCCACGGGCGAAGTGCTGTTTCCAAGCGGAGAAACAGCAGGCCATCGGGTGGCGGCGTGCATCGATGATCTTGGCGTTCGGCAGGATCAGCAAAATGAACCCGGCGTGCAGCCAATTGTTCGGCATCTTGTCGATGAAGAATTGGCGCCCTAGCCGGCGCTGCACACGCGTGCGTTCAAGGTATTCTTCCCCAAGCGCCTTCAGCACGTCGGCGGAGAGTTCAACAAGGACCTCCGGATAGCCATCGCCATCGCCGCGTTTTGCGGCGAGACGTTGTGACATCAGGTCGATGTCGGGCAGCTCCATGGTGCCCTCTACCAGCGGATGGCTCGCTAGAATCTGTTCCAACAATGTCGAGCCGGCGCGCGGCATGCCGAGGATGAAGATGGGATCGGCGGCCTGACAGCCGGCGCCGCGCCTGGCTTCGAACAGGTCGGGCGTCAGCGCCGCGCGCATGCGCGCGACCTTGGCGCTGGTGTCCTCAGGCTGATAATCGAGCTGGCCGCGTCGTATGGAATTGGCTTGCGCGTAATGCTGGTAGGAGCGGGCGAAATCGGCGCGGTCCTCGAACGCTTTGCCGAGCGCGAAATGCAGATGTAACAGGTCCTCTTCTTCAACCCCAGGCGTGTCCAATGCCGTGTGCATGGCGGCGATGTCGGCATCGTCGAATCGGAACGTCTTCAAATTGGCGAGGCTCCACCAGCTTTCGCCAAGCTCGGGCCGCAGCGCCAGGCTGCGGCGATAGGCTTCGATCCCCTCCGGCGCACGCCCGGATGTTTTGAGCACGTGGCCCAAGCTCATCCAGACCTTTGCTTCGTTGGGCCGCTCGGCCAGCACGCGTTCATAGATCGCGCGCGCGGGCTCGTAATCGCCGAGCCGAACCAGTACCGAGGCCCTCAGATTCAGGAATGCTGGAGCGTTGGGCGCCACGGCGAGCAGCACGTCGGTATCCGCGATCGCCTCGGTGAGACGTGCGCGCCTGGACTGCACCAGCGCCCGCGCGAACCGCGCCGGGTGGAACCCAGGGGCCAGCTCCAGCGCCCGATCGAGCAGGGCGCAGGCGTCGCCATAGCGGCCGAGCCGGGTGGCGAGTTCCGCCAGCATCCGCATCGCCCCGATATCGGTGGGGCTGCGTTTCAGGTGCGGCTTTAGCAGCCGCTCGGCGACCGGAAGATCGCCGGCATTGAGCGCCCCCGCCGCCTGCATCAGCGAAGGGTCCCGGGTCGAGGCCTTGAGCGCGGCCATGTGCGCCTCGGCGCCTGCCTTTGCGTCGCCGGCGGCATGAAGCGCGTCACCCTTGGCGCGCCAGCGGGCGGCGATCTTGGCGTCGTCGTTGTTGGCGGTGTCGGTTCGCATGTCTCTCCGCGCCCTGGCCGCTGGGAACAAGAACGAGCAAGGAACGCGCGGTGGGATTTGTCAAACCCGATGGCGCGCGCCTTCGGCCGGTGGCAAGCTTATGTCGCAAGCGCGCCACGTGGCCAGAGAATGCGCGTCTCGGAGGAAAACGGCATTGGCGGGCTCGGAGCGTCACGACGTGCTGCACTCCTGGTGCGTGCAGGCCGACTGGCGGGCGCCAAATGTCGTCGGCGGGGAGGGCGCGCGTTTCTTCCTCGAAGACGGCCGCGCCATCCTCGACATGGCCAGCCAGTCCGAGTGCAGCAATCTCGGCCACCAACATCCGCGCCTTGTTGCGGCTATCCGCGAGCAGGCGGAAAAGCTCTGCTTCGTGGCCAATGCCTGGGGCGCGGCGCCGCGCGCGCGCCTAGCGGAATTGCTGCTTGAGCTGTCGGGGTTCGCTGGCGGGAGGGTGTTCTTCACCCTAGGCGGCGCTGACGCCAACGAGCAGGCGGTCAAGTTCGCGCGCCAGGCGAGCCGCAAACCGGAAGGGCTGATCGTCGCCCGCGAACGCTCCTATCATGGCGCCAGCTTCATGGGCATGGCGCTTTCGGGCGACACGCGTACCGGCGCGCAGGTCAACGCTGCGGCGATGGGCGTGCGCCGCGTTGCTGCGCCTTACGCTTATCGCTGCCCGTTCGGGGGCAAGAACGAGGCGGAAAGCGGGTTGCGCGCCGCCGAAGCGGTGGGCGCGCTCATCGACACGGAGGGTGCAGCAAGCGTCGCCGCACTGATCATGGAGCCGGATGCGGGAACCAACGGCATCGTCGCGCCCGACAGCTATTGGCCGGCGCTGCGCAAGCACACCGCCGAGCGCGGCGTGCTGTTGATCGCCGACGAAGTGATGAGCGGCTTCGGGCGTTGCGGCGAGTGGTTCGCCTGGCAGCGTCACGGCGAGGCCGGGCGCCCCGATCTGATGACGCTGGCCAAAGGCCTCACCGGCGCGGCGATTCCGCTGGGCGCTGTGGTGCTCTCCAGTGCTGTGAGCGCTAAGCTGGAACACGAGATGCTATACACCGGGCTCACCTATTGCGGCCATCCGCTCGCCTGCGCCGTCGGCGTGGCAGCGCTGGCCGCCTATGAGGAGGAGGGCCTGATCGAGCGTTCGCGCCGCATGGGCGGCGACCTCTTTGCGGAGCTGAAGCGCTTGCAGGAGCGTCACCCGGTGATCGGCGATGTGCGCGGCGGGCGCGGGCTGTTCGCCGTGATCGAACTGGTCTCCGACCGCGCCTCGAAGGCGCCGCTGGCGCCGTGGCCGCAACAGCCGCCGGCGCTGAAGGCGCTCGTGGACGCCGCGTTCGCCGAGGAGTGCGTGTCATTCGCGACCCGCGGCAACCTCATCATCTTGGCGCCGCCGCTGGTGATTTCCGAGCGCGAGCTCGCCGATGCGCTGGGCGTCCTCGACCGCCTCTTGACGCGCTTCTTTCTCTCGCAAAAGGATTCAGCCGCATGAGCTTCCGCCTGACCTATGCGACGATGTTCGATCCGCCTGAAGCGATGCATCAGCGCTTCGAGGCGGCCATGGCCGACGTGCGCGCCAAACTGGGCGCACGCCACGATCTTTTCATCGGCGGCGCCGACCAACCGGCGCAACGCTACGACCTGCGCACCAGCCCGATCGACAGCAAATTGGTGCTCGGCGAATTTCCGCTGGCGAGCGAGGGCGATGTCGAGGCAGCGATGCAAGCTGCGCATGCGGCCTGGCCGAAATGGCGTGCGACCCCTGTAGCCGAGCGCGTACGGCTGATGCGGCGCGTCGCGGAATTGATGGAAGCGCGCGTTTACGAGATTGCCGCCGCGCTCACGTTGGAAGTCGGCAAGAACCGCATGGAGGCGCTCGGCGAAGCGCAGGAGACGGTCGATTTCTTCCGCTGCTACGCGGACGATTTCGAAAGCGCCGGCGGTTATGATCGTGTCCTGCCCAACGATCCGCTCGACGGAATAGTCTCGCGCAATCGCAGTACGATGCGGCCCTATGGCGTCTGGGGCGTGATCGCGCCGTTCAATTTTCCGTTGGCGCTGGCCGGCGGCGCGGCCGCTGCGGCGATGGTCACCGGCAACACGGTGGTCGTGAAAGGCGCCGGCGATACGCCGTGGGCGGGGCGGCTGCTTGCCGATTGCGTGCGCTATGCCGGCGTTCCGCCCGGTGTGTTCAACTATCTCTCCGGGTCTGGCGCCGAAATTGGCGCTGCGATGGCCGGCCACCCGCGCTTGGCTGGCCTCACCTTCACCGGCTCGGTTGCGGTCGGCATGGGCCTCATGCGGCAGATGGCCGGCGGGGCCTACGCAAAACCATGCATCGCCGAGATGGGCGGTAACAATCCCTGTATCGTGACGGCTGATGCCGATCTCGATCGCGCCGCCTCCGGCATCGTGCGCTCCGCCTACGGCATGGGCGGGCAGAAATGCTCGGCCCTGTCGCGGCTCTATTTGGATGCGCGCGTCGCCGACGCATTGATCGAACGGCTGAAGCGCCAGATCGCAGCGATCCGCATCGGCGATCCGAGTCTGCGGGCGAACTGGCTGGGGCCGGTGGCGAACAAACGCGCCCACGACGCTTACGCCCGCTCTGTCGCGCAGCTGCGCGATCATGGCGCGGAGATCCTCGCCGGCGGCCGCCAGCTCACGGATGGCGATCTTGCACGCGGCTATTATGTCGAGCCAGTGCTGGCGGAGGCGCCGCTCGCGCATCCGCTGTGGAAAGAGGAGATGTTTTTGCCCATTCTGATGCTGCATCGGGTCACAGATCGCGACGAGGCGATGCGGCTGGCGAACGCGTCCGACATGGGGCTCACCGCCGGCATCTACGGCGACGCCGAGGACGTGGCCTGGTTCCATGAACATATCGAAGCGGGCGTCACCTATTCCAATCGCGCGCAAGGCGCGACAACCGGAGCTTGGCCAGGCTATCAGCCGTTCGGCGGCTGGAAAGGATCGGGATCCACCGGCAAGGCGATCGCCTCGTTCTACTACCTCGCGCAATATATGCGCGAGCAGTCGCGGACAGTGGTGGAATGATGCGATTGTTGTCGCTGTCCGAAGCGATCGAAGAATTCGTGCGCGACGGCGCGTGTGTGGCGCTGGAGGGCTTCACCCATCTCATCCCGTTCGCGGCGGGCCATGAGATTGTCCGGCAAAAACGGCGCGATCTGCATCTCGTGCGCATGACCCCGGACATTATCTACGATCAGCTGATCGGCATGGGCTGCGCGAGCAAGCTCACCTTCTCCTGGGGCGGCAATCCCGGCGTGGGCTCGTTGCACCGCTTGCGTGACGCCGTCGAAAACCAATGGCCGCGCCCGCTCGAAATCGACGAGCACAGCCACGCCGGCATGGCCGCCGCCTATTGCGCCGGCGCGGCGCGATTGCCGTTCGGCGTATTGCGCGGCTATGCCGGCGCCGATCTGGCTTCAGTAAACCCCAATGTACGCAGTGTTCGCTGCCCTTACACAGGTGAGGATCTCGCCACTGTGCCGGCGCTCAACCCCGACCTCACCGTGCTGCACGCGCAACGCGCCGACCGCAAGGGCAATGTCGCGATTCACGGCATCGTCGGCGCGCAAAAGGAGGCCGCGCTCGCCGCTTCGGCGTTGATCGTCACGGTAGAGGAGGTCGTCGATGAATTGCCGCCGGCGATGAACGCAATCGTGCTCCCCCACTGGACAATAAGCGCCGCAGTGCATTGCCCCGGCGGCGCCTATCCATCCTACGCGCACGGGTTCTATCGGCGCGACAATTGCTTCTATCAAAGCTGGGACGCCATCGCCCGCGACCGCGAAACCTTCCGCGCTTGGATGGAACGCCATGTGCTGGCCTGCCCCGACCACGAGGCCCACCTCGCCAGCCTGCGGGAGGCGCCATGAGCGAGTGGGCCCGCGACGAGATGATGACCGTCGCGGCCGCGCGCCGCCTGTGGGATAATTGCGTCTGCTTCGTCGGCATCGGCTTGCCCAGCGCGGCGTGCAATCTCGCGCGCCTGACGCACGCGCCGGAGATCGTGCTGATTTATGAATCTGGAACCATTGGAACCCGCCCAAACACGCTGCCGCTATCGATCGGAGACGGCGAGCTTGCGGAGACCGCGCTTTGCGTGGTGCCGCTGCCGGAAGTGTTCAGCTATTATTTGCAAGCCGGGCGCGTCGATGTCGGTTTTCTAGGCGCGGCGCAGATCGACCGCTTCGGCAATCTCAACAGCACAGTGATCGGCCCCTATGACAAGCCGCGCACGCGATTGCCCGGCGCCGGCGGCGCGCCAGAGATTGCCGCCCACGCCAAGCAGACCTTCGTGATCATGCGGGCGTCGCCTCGCACTTTCGTTCGCCGCATCGATTTCCGCACCAGCGCAGGCTTCATGGAGGGCGGTGACGCCCGCGCCAGAACCGGCATGCGCGGCGGCGGCCCGCAAGCGGTGATCACCGATTTCGGCATCTTGACGCCGGCGCCGCCGAGCAATGAACTTACGCTCAGCGCGCTCTTCCCCGACGCCAGCGTTGAAGAAGCGCGCGCCGCAATCGGCTGGGAGCTTGCAATTGGCGATACGATTGAGATGCTTGCCGCGCCGACCGCGCACGAATTGTCCGTCCTGCGCGCGCTCAACGAGCGCACCGATGCGGCGCATCGCCGTCCCGTGGAGCTTCCAGCGTGAGTCCAATGCCTCGTGAAACCGCCGCCCACATCAAGACCGAACTCCCAGGGCCGAAGGCGCGCGCGCTGATTGCGCGCGACGCTGAGGTCGTGTCGCCGTCCTATCCGCGCGACTATCCGTTCGTCATGTCGCACGGGCGCGGCGTGGAAGTATGGGACGTCGACGGCAATCGCTTTCTCGATTTCGCCGCCGGCATCGCGGTATGCGCGACCGGTCACGCCCATCCCGAACTGGTGAAAGCGGTGCGCGAGGCGGCCGGCGAGTTTCTGCACATCTCCAGCGATTATTGGCATGAGCGCATGGTTGCCCTTGCCGAGCGCCTCGCTCGGCTCGCGCCGATGGGCGAGCCGGCGATGAGTTTCTTCTGTCAGTCCGGAACCGAAGCCGTCGAAGGCGCGATCAAGCTTGCCCGTTATGTCAGCGGCCGGCAGCGCTTCATCGGGTTCTTGGGCGGGTTCCACGGCCGCACCATGGGCGCACTCGCGTTTACATCGAGCAAGTACACGCAGCAGAAGGGGTTCCCGCCGACGATGCCGGGCGTCGTCCATGTGCCTTTCCCCAACCCATACCGGCCCTTGTTCGCCGGCCCCGATCAGGGACGTGCGGTGCTCGATTATATCCGCATGTTGTTCGAGCGCAGCCTGCCGGCTTCGGAAGTCGCGGCAATCATCGTCGAGCCGATCCAGGGCGAGGGCGGTTATTTGGTTCCCCCGCCTGGCTTCCTCGCGGGCTTGCGCGGCCTGTGCGACGAGCACGGCATCCTGCTGGTGTTCGACGAAGTGCAGACCGGAATAGGCCGAACCGGCCGGATGTTCGCCTGCGAGCACGAGGGCGTGTCGCCCGATATCATGACACTTGCCAAAGGATTGGGGTCAGGCCTGCCGATCGGCGCTGTCGTAGCGAAGAAGCGGCTGATGCAGCAATGGAAGCGCGGCGCGCACGGCAACACCTATGGCGGCAATCCGATCACCTGCGCGGCGGCTATCGCCACGCTTGATCTGGTGGAGCGCGAGTACGCGGCCAATGCGGCGGCGATAGGCGGGTATTTCATGGCGCAGTTGCGAGAAATGGCGCGCGACTATCCCTGCATCGGCGATCTGCGCGGGCGCGGGCTGATGATTGGCATGGAGCTGGTTGAACCCGATGGCGCGCCCGCGTCTTCGCTTTGCGATGCGCTGATCACGCGCGCGTTTCACAACGGCCTGCTGCTGCTCTCCTGCGGAGTCTGCACGGTCCGGTTTATGCCCCCGCTCAGCGTGAGCCGGGCGGAGGTGGATGAGGCGATGCCATTGCTGCGCGCGGCGCTGGACCAGGCGCTCGCCGGAGCGGGGCGCTAGATGCGCCGGCTCGCCGTCCTTGCCGCGCTGGTGTTGCTGGCGATGGCGGGCGTCGCCGAGGCGCGCCGCGAAGCCGTGCTCACGCAAGTCGATCTGCCGCACTCCTATTATTGGCGCGAGCTCTACCTGCCGCAACTGACGACCGGGCCGTCAAGCGCTGCGTTCACGCCGGACGGAACGTCGCTGATCTACAGCATGGCCGGCTCGCTTTGGCGCCAGACCATCGGCTCGGATGAAACGATGGAACTCACGCATCCACGCGGCGCCTACGATTATCAGCCCGATGTCGCGCCCGATGGACGCAGCGTCGTGTTCGCCCGCTATGACGGCGCCGCGATTGAGCTCTGGCGGCTCGATTTGGCTAGCGACCGTGAGCAGAAGCTGACCAGCGGCGGCGCGGTCAATGTCGAGCCGCGGCTTTCTCCGGACGGCCGGCGCATCGCCTGGGTGTCGACGCAAGGGACCGGCCATTTTAATCTCTTCATCGCCGACATCGGTGCGCGCGGGTTGAGCGGTGCGCGGCTGCTCATCGGCGCGCGCCGCAGCGAGATCGCGCGCTATTATTATTCGGCGTTCGATCACGCGATAAACCCGGCATGGTCGCCCGACGGCGCGCGCATCTTCTATGTCAGCAACGCCGAAGTGGCGTGGGGAAGCGGCGATATCTGGTCGGTCTCTGTCGCCGATCCCGCTGACCGCGTGCGCGTGCTGAGCGAAGAGACCTCCTGGAGCGCCCGCCCCGAACCTTCGCCGGACGGCAGGCGCGTGCTCTTTTCCAGCTATCACGGTCGGCAGTGGCGGCAATTGTGGCTGACCACGCCGGCAGGTGCGGCGCCGCTGCCGCTGAACTTCGGCGAGTTCGACCGAAGCGGCGCGCGCTGGTCCCCGGACGGCGAACGCATCGCCTTCATCAGCAATGAGCATGGGAACACGGCGCTGGTCGTGCGCGAAGCTGTCGGTGGGCAGGAAACGCCGATAATTGCACGCACGCGCAGCTACAAATCGCCGCCGGCGCGGCTCACGCTCGATATCCGCGACGAAAACGGGGCTAGCGTTTCCGCGCGCGTAGCGGTGTTGGGCGGGGATGGACGCGCACTCGCACCGGAAACGGCGTGGATGCACGCCGATGACGGATTTGACCGCACGCTACAGCGGGCCGAGACCCACTATTTCGATTGCGCCTCGCCATGTTCGCTCGATGCGCCCGCCGGGACCGCGAGCATATGGGTGCAGCGCGGCTTTCGCTATCTGCCCTGGCGCCAGAGCGTGCGCCTCGCCGGCGGCGCGGCGCGCAGCGTGCGCGTGGATCTGCGGCTGCATGAGCTGCCCGCGTCGTTCGGAAGCTGGCGCAGCGCCGATCTGCACGTGCACATGAATTATGGCGGCGCGTATCGCAACACGCCCGAAAATCTCGCGCGCCAGGCCCGCGCCGCGGACCTCGACGTGGTTTATAACACCATCGTCAACAAGGAGGAGCGGATTCCGGACGTCGGCACTTTCCGCACCGACCCCGATCCGGCGAGCGGCGATGGCGTGCTTATCCTGCATGCGCAGGAATATCACACCAGCCTCTGGGGTCATCTCGGCCTGCTCCATCTCTCCGATCATTTCCTGACGCCGGATTTTTCCGCCTATCGCGGAACCGCGTTGAGTTCGCCTTATCCCCACAACGGCGCGGTCGCCGATCTCGCGCATGCGCAAGGCGCGCTGGTGGGCTACGTGCATCCGTTCGACTGGGTGATCGATCCGCCCAACGAGCAATCGCTGACCAACATGCTTCCCGCCGATGTCGCCGCCGGCAAAGTCGATTACATCGAAGTCGTCGGTTTCGCTGATCACAAGGCGACGGCGGCCGTCTGGTATCGGCTGCTCAATCTCGGCTTTCGCCTGCCCACCGGCGCCGGCACCGATGCGATGGCGAACTACGCCTCGCTGCGCGGGCCGGTGGGGATGAACCGAGTCTTTCTCGACACGCGTGGCGATGCGAGCCCGGCGGCGTTGCGCGCGGCGCTGCAAGCGGGGCGATCGTTCGCAAGCAATGGTCCGATGCTCGGATTCGAGGTGGAGGGGGCGCACCCTGGCGACACGGTCAGGCGAACTGCGTCGGGAGCGCTGTCCTACAGGATCGCGCTGCGCTCGCCGGTCCCAGTGGAGCATCTGGAACTGGTCCACAATGGCCGCGTCGTCCAAAGCTTCCGCCTGTCGGGGGACCGGCGCAGCTTCGACGCCGAAGGCGCCATGCCGGTCGAAGCTGGCGGCTGGATGTTGCTGCGGGCATGGAACGAGGGCGCCGATCCGCTCGTGCTCGACCTCTATCCTTATGCGACCACCAGCCCGATCTATCTCGACCTGCCGGGCGGGGCGCCGCCGGCTGACGGGGACGCCGCCTATTTCGCTGCCTGGATGGAGCGGGTGCTGAGCGCCGCAGAGGCGCGCGACGACTACAATTCGGAGCGCGAGCGCGAAGCCACGATCAAATATTTGAGGGACGCGCTTGAACATTATCGCACACGCGCGCGCACGGGAGCAGCGAGCCGG
This sequence comes from Alphaproteobacteria bacterium, assembly GCA_031400895.1. Taxonomy (GTDB): domain Bacteria; phylum Pseudomonadota; class Alphaproteobacteria; order Caulobacterales; family Aquidulcibacteraceae; genus Vitreimonas. The sequence continues at coordinate 11,021 of JANNQT010000037.1, forward strand.
CCATGAAGATACGCATTGTCCTTGCCTTTGCCTGCGCCGTCTGGACGGCGACGGTCGCACCATCGCGGGCCGATGAGGGATTTGGCGCTGACGATCTCTCACGCCTTGCTGATGTGGCCGAGCATGTCTTTTCTCCCGACGGCGCTTGGCTCGCCTACAGCGTGACCACAACCAATGCCGAAGCCGACAAGCAGCAGTCCGACTTGTGGCGCGTCAGTTGGGACGGAGGGCGCAGCCAGGCATTAACGCGCACGCCGGAGGTAAACGAGTGGCGCCCGCTGTGGAGTCCGGATGGGCGCAACCTGGCCTTCCTCTCCGACCGCGGCGGCGAGGACGCCTTGACGCAAGTTTGGATCATGTCCGCCACGGGCGGGCGGGCCCGGCGTCTCACCGACTTCCCCGGCGGGGTCGAGGATTTTGTCTGGGCGCCCGATGGCCGGCGTCTGGCCGTGATCGCCAACGATCCCGAACGGCCCGCTGGTACGCCGGCCCCCGCTAATCCTCCTCCTATCGTCACCGAACGCTATCAGTTCAAGGAAGACGGAATAGGGTATCTAACGTATCGGCGCCGGCATCTTTACGTATTCGATCTGTCCGCGCGCACAGCGAGGTTGCTGACGCCAGGCGATCATGACGAGCAGCTGCCGGCCTGGTCCCCCGACGGCCGCTACATCGCCTATATCACCAAGCGCGGCGTCGATCCTGATCGCACGCTGAATTTCGACATCTATCTGATTTCGCCGGATGACGGCGCGGCCGAGCGGCAGCTCACAACCTTCCCGGGCTCGGACCTCGATCCGTATTGGGAATCGCGCCCAAGCTGGAGCCCCGACAGCACCCGCATCGCCTACCTACAAAGCGGCGAAGACCGATGGATTTATTATGCACCATGGCAGCTCGCCGTCATCGACGTTGCCAGCGGACGCGCCAACCTGCCGGCGTCGATCGATTTGTGCTTCTACAAGCCGCGCTGGTCGCCAGACGGTCGCTCCGTGATTGCACTGATCGAACGCAATCGCGTGACGCATCTGTCTCGCATCGATGTGGACAGCGGCGCGGTGACTTCGCTCACGCGCGGGCCGCGTTTTGAGTATGATTTCGCTGTCGCCGCCAACGGCCGCGTCGCAACTCTGGGCGGAGACGACCATCACCCCTATGAGATTTCCGCCGTGGAGGGAGAGGGTGTGGAGGGAGAGGGCCTGCGTCCGCTGACCGCGCACAATTCTTGGTTGGCCGAAATGCGGTTGGCGCCGGTCGAGGACATCGCCTTCCAAAGCGCGGATGGCGCCATGATCGAAGGGCTCCTCGTCAGGCCGCTGGATTACGAACCTGGCCGGCGATATCCGACCATCCTACGCCTCCATGGCGGCCCGGTCTATCAGTTCAGCCACGAATTCATGGCCGATTGGCAGGCCTACGCGGCAAACGGATATGCGGTCGTCGCAGTCAATCCGCGCGGCAGCTCAGGGCGCGGGTTCGATTTCTCGCGCGCAATCTATGCGCATTGGGGTGAGCGCGATGTCGAGGACGTACTGGCAGCGGTTGACCATGTTGTGGCGATGGGCGTCGCCGATCCCCAGCGCCTGGGGGTAGGCGGCTGGAGCTATGGCGGCATGCTCACGAACTACGTCATCGCCAGCGACCGGCGCTTCGCGGCCGCTGTGAGCGGCGCCGGTACATCGAATGCTCTGGCGAGCTACGGCCACGACCAATATGTGCGCGAATACGAATTGGAGTTGGGTGCGCCGTGGACGGAGACCGAAGCCTATGTGCGCAACAGCTATCCCTTCCTTCACGCTGACCGCATTTCCACTCCCACCTTGTTTCAGTGCGCTGAAGAGGATTTCAACGTGCCGTGCCTGGGCGCCGAGCAGATGTATCAGGCGCTGCGCTCACGCAACCTGCCAGTCCAACTCGTTATCTACCCCGGCGAAAATCACGGCCTGACAGTGCCGAGCTATTTGCGCGACCGGCTTGAACGCAATCTTGCCTGGTACGACCGTTTCCTACGGGGGCCTTGACGCCCTCACGGCGTGCCGGCGTGGCGGCGGTAGCGGCGCAGCAGCGCGATGAGCTGGTCGTGCGGCAGCGCGCGGGCGCGGGCCCCCTCGTTTCCCTCCATGTCGCGCGCGGCGACCATGGCATTGACGATGGCTTCCTCGGTTGCCTGCACCGTCGCCTCGAACACGGGGTCCAGCGCGCCGTTGTTGAGGAAATTCGCCTGCGCCAGCGATTGACCAACCAGGGCATCGCGATTGGCGGTGGAGAAGGCGATGAAGATGTCGCCGGAACCGTTGCCGGCGGTGCTGCCCATGCGCGCGAGCCCCATGCCGGCGCGCCTAGCCAGGCGCTTGAGCTGGTGCGGCAAGAGCGGCGCGTCGGTGGCGATGACGACGATGATCGAGCCATGTTCCGCGGCGGGCGTCTCGGCTTCGTCGCCAATCCGCAGATGCGCGCCGATCGGAACCCCGGCGATGCGAAGGCTCCGCCGCGTGCCATAATTGGCTTGCACCAGCGCGCCGACGACATAGCTGCGTTCGCCCACCGCGACGAGGCGCGACGCCGTGCCGATGCCGCACTTCAATTCGTGGCAGGTCATGCCGGTTCCGCCGCCGACATTTCCTTCGGCCACCGGACCCGTGCGCGCCTCGTCGAGCGCGCGCCAAACATGCTCGGGGCGGACGTGAAAGCCGTTGATGTCGTTGAGGTCGCCGTCCCAGGTCTCGGCCACTACCGGCAGCGACCACCAATAGCCGCTCGGATCGGGCGCCCCGGCGCGCACGCGCCAAGCGATCACCGCGTCGCGCGCGAGCCCCACGCTGTGGGTGTTGGTCAGCACGATAGGGCCTTCAAGCTGCCCGGATTCCTCCAGCCAAGCCGCGCCGGTCATCTCGCCATTGCCGTTGAGCGCGAACATGGCGCCGAACACGGGGACGTTCAGGCTGTCTCGTCCGCGCGGCAGGATCGCGGTCACGCCGGTGCGGATCTTGCGCCTCGAATTGCCCTCGACATCGCCAATCAAAGTGACCTGTCCCACGGCGATGCCGGCAACGTCGGTGATGGAATTGAGCGGGCCCGGCGCGCCCTCGAACGGGACGCCGAGATCGCGCGCGCGGGGCTCGGCCTGGGCGCTGGAAGCGATCAGCGCGGCGGCGGCAATGAGGGTGGCCAGGACGGCTTTCATCGTCGGAATGGGGTTCGCCTTGGCGTTTGTCGCTGTCAAGCCTAGACCAAGGGAGGTAGGCTGAGAAGCAATATGCGTCCGAGGGTAAGCGATATGAAAGCATGGTTGCGCGCAGGGGCGCTGCTGGTGGTCGGCGTGCTCGGCCTCTGGCTGGTCGCCGCCCCGGCCTCCGCCGAGACGATACTGGTGCGCGCCGGCCGGCTGGTCGATGTGATCCAGGGACGAGTGCTGACCGATCAGTTGATCCGCATCGAGGACGGTCGCATAGCGGCGGTGAGCAGCTTTCCCGCGGAGGCGCCCACGGGCGCGCTTGTTATCGACTGGTCCGCCTACACGGTGTTGCCGGGTCTGATGGACATGCACTCCCATCTGGTGGGGGATATCCAATCCTCGAACCCGGCCGCGCCGTTGCTGAGCTCGGCGGCGCGCGATGCGCTGGTGGGCGTGGTCCACGCCCGCGCCACCTTGCGAGCCGGCTTCACCACAGTGCGCGATGTCGGGGTTTATCGCGCCTTCGCCGATGTGGCGCTCCGCGACGGCATCGCCGCCGGCTACATCGAGGGCCCGCGCATGTACGTCGCCGGCGCCTATGTCACGGTGAGCCATGGCGGCGGCGAAGTCACCGGATTCGCCCCGGACCTGGTCGTGCCCGACGATTTCCGCCGCGGTGTCGCCAACAACGAATCCGAAGTGCGCCAGCGCGTCCGCGAACTCATCGCCGGCGGGGCCGATTTCATCAAGATGATCGTTACCGGCGCGGTGCTGACGTCGGGGACAAACCCGGGCGCGTCGGAATATAGCGAAGGCGAGATTCGCGCCGCTGTCGAAGAAGCCGCCCAGTACGGAACCTATGTCATCGCCCACGCCCACGGGGCGGAGGGGATCAGGCGCGCGGTGCGCGCCGGCGTGCGCTCCATTGAGCATGGCTCCTATCTCGACGCTGAAGGCATCCGCTTGATGCGCCAGCACGGAACCTGGCTGGTCGCCGACATTTATAATGGCGACTATATTGACGAAATCGGCCGCCGCGACGGCTGGCCGCAAGAGATACTCCGCAAGAACGAGGAGACCACCGAAACGCAGCGGCAAGGTTTCGCCAACGCCGTGCGCGCCGGCGTCCGCATCGCCTTCGGCACCGATAGCGGCGTCTATCCCCATGGCGAGAATGCGCGTCAGTTCGCCTACATGGTCCGTTATGGCATGACGCCGATGCAGGCGATCCAGTCGGCTACAATAAATTCCGCGCGGCTGCTCGGGCATGAGGACGAACTTGGTTCGGTCGCCCCCGGTCGCCGCGCCGACCTCATCGCCGTGGCCGGCGATCCTCTGCAGGACATCGAGCTTCTTTATCGCGGCGTGGTCGGCGTGATGAAAGACGGCGTAATCTACAGCCAGCCCTGAGAACAACAACAATGACGACAGCTCAGGAATCCGGCGCTCCGCCAAGCGTTCCCCCCCAGCCCGCCCTGATCGGCTTTTGGACTTGTACGGCGCTGGTGATCGGCAACACCATCGGCATCGGCATCTTCCTGATGCCGGCGGTGCTCGCTCCCTACGGCTTGAACGCGCTCATAGGCTGGGGCGTGACGGCGCTGGGCTGCGCGGTCCTCGCCGGCGTGTACGCCCGCCTGGCGCGCGACTTTCCCAACCCCGACGGACCTTACGGATATATTCGCTCCACCCAGGGCGAGACCGCCGCCTTTCTCGCCGCCTGGTGCTATTGGGTGTCGTTGTGGATCACCAACGCCACGCTCGCTGTGGGCGTGGTCGGTTATTTGTACGCGGCGGCGCCGGCGCTGATCGGAGTCGCACCGGCCCCGGTCATGGCGCTCGCGCTGTTATGGCTGTTTGTCGCGATCAATCTCCGCGGCGTGCGCGCAAGCGGCCCGGTTCAGATCGTGACGACGTTGCTCAAGCTCGTGCCCATGGCCGTGGTGATTCTGCTTGGCCTGTGGCTGCTGGTCAGCGAGCCGGGCGCCTATGTCCGCCACCTGCCTTCGACGCCGATCTCGGCGGCGCAAATCATGGCGGCGTCCACCGTCGCGCTGTTCGCCATGCTGGGATTGGAATCGGCGGCGGTTCCCGCCAGCCGCGTACGCGATCCGGGCCGCACCATTCCGCGCGCCACTCTGGTGGGCACGCTGCTCACGGCGGCGATCTACATTGCGGTCTCGGCGATCGCGATGCTGGTCATTCCGCAGGCCGAATTGGCGAAATCGCAAGCGCCGTTCGTCGATCTGCTGGATCGGCTGGTCGACGGCGGTTTCGGCCGCTGGCTGGCGCTGTTCGTGGTGGTCAGCGGCCTCGGCTGTTTGAACGGCTGGACGCTGCTCGTCGGCGAACTCACCCGCACCATGGCCGGCAACGGCGTGCTACCGCCCATTCTTGGGCGTGACAATAGCAGCGGCGCGCCGGCCTTGGCGCTGGTCGTCTCCGGAATCCTGGCGAGCGCCATGGTGCTGATGAATTACAGCAGCTCTCTGGTGCAGGGTTTCGCTTTCATGAGTAAGATCGTAACCGCCGCGAACTTGCCGCTTTACCTCATGTCGTCGGTCGCCTTGGCGATGCTGGCGTTGCGCGGGCGCCGACCGCTCTCGCGCGACCTGTTGGCGCTCGGGCTGTTCGGCGGCGCCTATTCGGTGTTTGCTTTCGTCGGCATGGGCCGTGAGCCCTTCCTGTGGGGGCTCGTGCTGGCCGCCGCTGGGCTGCCGATTTATCTGCTGATGCGCGTCGTGCGCTCAAAGCCAATAGCGGCGCCTGAACGCTCATGAGCCGCGATCCCCGCTACGACATCCTGTTCGAGCCGATCCGGCTTGGCCCGGTTGTCGCCAAGAACCGCTTCTTCCAGGTTCCGCACTGCAACGGCATGGGCCACGCAATGCCACAAGCGCATGCGGCCATGCGCGGGATCAAGGCGGAAGGCGGCTGGGCCGTGGTCAGCACCGAGGAATGTGAGATCCATCCTAGCGGCGACGTGAGCCCCTATATCGAGGCGCGTTTGTGGGACGATGCCGACATCCCGGCGCTGGCGCTGATGTGCGAGGCGGTGCACGCCCACGGCGCTCTGGCGGCGGTAGAACTGGCGCACAACGGCGCCTCGGCCTCCAACCTCTATTCGCGCGAAGTCCCGCTGGCGCCGTCGCATCAGCCGCTGAAGCACGGCCATCCGCACCAGGCCCGCGCCATGAGCCGCCGCGACATCACCGATTATCGGCGCTGGCACCGCACCGCGGCGCTGCGCGCCAAGCGCGCCGGCTTCGACATCGTATATGTTTACGCCGCGCACGATCTTTCGCTGGCGATGCACTTCCTGCAGCGCCGCCGCAACCAGCGCAGCGACGAATATGGCGGCTCGCTGCAGAACCGCACGCGGCTGCTGCGTGAACTGATCGAGGATACCAAGGAAGCGGTGGGCAATACTTGCGCCGTCGCGGTCCGCTTCGCGGTCGAGGAATTTCAGGGCGAGGGCGGCGTCACCATTGAGGAGGCGCGCGAGGTCGTGCACTTGCTCGCCGACCTCCCCGATCTCTGGGACGTCAATGCCGGGCCGTGGCACGCCGATTCAGCGCCCTCGCGCTTCGCCGGGGAGGGTGCGCAGGAGCCGTTTATCGACTGGGTCAAGCAAGTAACCTCAAAGCCCGTTGTCGGCGTCGGCCGCTTCACTTCGCCGGACGCGATGGCCAGCCAGTTGCGGCGCGGCGTGCTCGACATGATCGGCGCCGCGCGTCCCTCGATCGCCGACCCGTTCCTGCCGCGCAAGATCGAGCAGGGACGCATCGACGATATCCGCGAGTGCATCGGCTGCAATATCTGCGTCAGCGGCGATTCCACCATGACGCCGATCCGCTGCACGCAAAACCCGACCATGGGCGAGGAATGGCGCAAAGGCTGGCATCCGGAGCGCATCCCGCAAAAGCACGCCTCCGCGCGCGTGCTGATTGTCGGCGCCGGGCCGGCGGGGTTGGAGGCGGCGCGCGCGCTTGGCCAGCGCGGCTACGAGGTACATTTGGCCGAAGCCTCGCGCGAGCTGGGCGGACGCGTCAGCCGCGAGGCGCGCCTGCCCGGCCTCAGCGCATGGGCGCGGGTGCGCGACTGGCGCGTCGGCCAGATCGAGCGCCAGGCCAATGTCGCCGTTTATCGCGAAAGCCGCATGCACGCCGAAGACGTGCTCGCGTTCGGCGCCGAGCATGTGGTGCTCGCCACCGGCGCTGCGTGGCGGCGCGACGGCTTCGGCCGCAGCAATGCGCGCATCGCGGGCTTCGACCGCCATCTTGTGCTTACCCCGGACGATGTGATGGAGGGCGCCGCGCCTAAAGGGCCGGTTTTGTTGTTCGACGACGACGGCTTCTACCTCGGCAGCGTGCTGGCGGAAAAGCTGCGCGCCGCCGGCGAGGAGGTGATCTTCGTGACGCCGGCCGAGGCGCCGGCGCCCTGGACCGTGCACACGCTGGAGTTTCCCCACATCCAGAAGCGCTTGCGCGAACTCGATGTGAAGATTATGGCCGCGCACAATCTCGTCGCCATCGAAGCCGCCGGGGCGGTGTTGACGTGCGTGTGGACCGGCCGCACACGAGAGATCGCCTGCGCATGCGTGCTCGCAATCACCGCGCGTGTGCCGAACGACGCCCTCTACCAGGAACTCGCCGCCCGCGAGCAGGATTGGTCCGCCACAGGGATCAGGACGGTCCGCTGCATCGGCGACGCCCTGGCCCCCGGGGCAATCGTTCACGCAATCTACGATGGCCACAAATATGCGCGCGCGCTTGGCGAACCAGACGCCGAGACGCCGGCATTTCTGCGTCCCGGACGCTGCTGAGCGGCGCCGTCAGAGTCCGCCGCTGTCGCTGTCGTCGCCGATGATCTTGGCCACGATTTGCGCGGCCGCGGCCACCGGGTCGGTCCTGGTGGTGTCGATGCGGAGGTCGGGACTTTCGGGGGCCTCATAGGGGCTATCGACGCCGGTGAAATTCTTCAGCTTGCCGGCGCGCGCCTTCTTGTAGAGTCCTTTGACGTCGCGTTTCTCCGCCTCGGAAAGCGGCGTGTCGATAAAGATCTCAAGAAACTCACCGTCGGCCATCAACGTGCGGGCCATCGCCCGTTCGGCGCGGAACGGGGAAATGAACGACACCAGCACGATCAGGCCGGCATCGGTCATCAGCTTCGCTGCTTCCGCCACCCGGCGAATGTTCTCGACCCGGTCGGCGTCGGTGAAGCCAAGATCACGATTGAGGCCATGGCGGATGTTGTCGCCATCGAGTAGGATGGTGTGGCGGCCAAGCGCGATGAGCCGCTTCTCCACCAGATTGGCGATGGTCGATTTGCCGGCGCCGGAAAGGCCGGTGAACCAGAGCACGCGCGGCTTCTGGTTCTTGATTTCCGCGCGCGCCTCGCGGGTGACGTCGATCGCCTGCCAGTGCAAATTCTGGGCGCGGCGCAACGCGAAATGGATCAGCCCCGCGGCGACGGTGGCATTGGTCAGGCGGTCGATCAGGATGAAGCCGCCCATGTCCTGGTTGGCCGCGTAGGGATCGAACGCGACGCTCTGATCGAGGCTTACATTGCAAACCGCGATCTCGTTCAGCTCCAGGGTCTTCGCGGCGAGATGTTCGAGCGTGTTGACGTTGATTTTGTACTTGATGTCGGTGATTTGCGCCGACACGGTCCGGGTCCCGATCTTGAGCCAATAGTGTCGCCCTGGGAGCAGGGCGTCCTCGCCCATCCAGATCAGGGTGGTTTCGAATTGGTCGGAAACCTCCGGCGCCGCCTTGGCGGCGGCGATGACATCGCCGCGCGAGCAATCGATCTCGTCGGTCAGCGTCAGCGTCACCGACTGGCCCGCCACCGCCTCGGCCAAATCGCCATCCTTGGTGACGATCCGCGCCACCGTGCTGGTCTTGCCCGAGGGGGCGACGCGGATCTTGTCGCCAGGCCGGACGCGCCCGCCGGCGATCTGCCCGGCAAAGCCGCGGAAATCGAGGTTCGGGCGGTTCACCCATTGCACCGGCAAGCGGAACGGGCCGGCGGCGCGGCGCTGGTCGTCGAGCACCACGCCTTCCAGGTGCGCCAACAAGCAAGGCCCGCCATACCATGGCGCGGCGGCGTTGGGTGCGGCGATGTTGTCGCCCTTGAGGCCGGAGATCGGGATGGCGAGAAAATCCGGAATACCGATCTGGCTGGCGAAATCGCGATACTCGCCGACGATGGTGTCGAAAATGTCTTGCGACCAGTCGACCAGATCCATCTTGGTGACCGCCAGCACCACATGGCGGATGCCCATCAGCGACACCAGATAGGAGTGTCGCCGCGTCTGCGTCAGCACGCCCTTGCGCGCATCGATCAGAATGATGGCAAGATCGGCGGTCGAGGCGCCGGTGACCATGTTGCGGGTGTATTGCTCGTGGCCAGGTGTGTCGGCGACAATGAATTTGCGCTTGTCGGTGGAGAAATAGCGGTAGGCGACATCGATGGTGATGCCTTGCTCGCGCTCGGCGGCGAGGCCATCGACCAGCAGCGCGAAATCGATCTCGCCGCCCTGGGTGCCGACCTTTTTGGAATCGGCCTCAAGCGCCGCCATCTGGTCCTCGAAGATCATCTTTGAGTCATAAAGCAGCCGCCCGATCAGCGTCGACTTGCCGTCATCGACGCTGCCGCAGGTGATGAAGCGCAACAGAGATTTGTGCTGATGCTGCTGCAAATAGGCGTCGATATCTTTCGCGATCAGGTCGGACACGTGGGCCATGGATTATCGCGCCGTCGATCTCCCCCGCCCCTGGGGGCGGGGGTAGGGGGAGGGGGCGTGCAGGAGGAACAGCGGTGGCGCCGCGGGCAGTTTCTTCTGCACGGCCCGCCTCGCTATCCCCGCCGCGTTGGGGGGAGGAGCGCCAAGGCTTCCATCGTGCTCACGTGGCGCGCGCATCAGAAATAGCCCTCCTGCTTCTTTTTCTCCATTGAGGCGCCCTGGTCGTGATCGATGACGCGGCCGTGGCGTTCGCTGCTGGTGGTTAGCAGCATTTCCTGGATGATCTGCGGCAGTGTTTCAGCCTTGCTCTCCACCGCGCCGGTCAGCGGATAACAACCGAGCGTACGGAAGCGCACGTTCTTGATCTGCGGCGTCTCCCCAGGCTTGAGCCGCATGCGCGCGTCATCGACCATGATCAGCGTTCCGTCGCGCTCCACCACCGGGCGCGGCGCGGAAAAATACAAGGGCGCGATCGGGATGTTTTCCAGCTGGATGTATTGCCAGACGTCAAGCTCGGTCCAGTTCGAGATCGGGAACACCCGGATCGACTCGCCCTTTTGCTTCCTGGCATTGTAAAGCCGCCAGAGTTCGGGGCGCTGGTTCTTGGGGTCCCAGCGGTGGTTGGCGGCGCGGAAGGAAAAGATGCGCTCCTTGGCGCGGCTCTTTTCCTCGTCGCGGCGCGCGCCGCCGAAGGCGGTGTCGAAGCCGTATTTGTCTAGCGCCTGCTTCAAGCCTTCGGTCTTCCACAGATCGGTGTGCAGCGAGCCGTGATCGAACGGATTGATGCCCTTCTCCACGCATTCGGGATTCGTGTACACCAGCAGCTCGAATTGCTCGGCGACGCGCGCACGCATTTCGTACATGGCGCGGAATTTCCAGGTAGTGTCCACGTGCAGCAGCGGAAACGGCGGCGGCGCCGGAAAAAACGCCTTCACCGCCAAGTGCAACATAACGGCGCTGTCCTTGCCGATCGAATACAGCAGCACCGGCTTGTCGGCTTCCGCCACCACTTCGCGCAGGATGTGGATGCTTTCAGCCTCCAGCCGCTCAAGGTGGGTGAGGGCGCTCGGCGCTCTGATCTGGTCGGGGGTCATCGGGTGCGCCATCGGCAAGGGCCTTCATTGGGTCCGCAAGCGGGTGTGATCGAAGCGGTGGGTCGCGAGTTTGGGGGACATTTTGCCGCTTTCTTATCCGCTCAGGCGGCGCGCCCGATCGCCCGCCACCGTCCCCACGCCGATAGAGGGCCCGCGGCCCCGAGGCAATGCGGCGAGACTTCAGCGATGAACCAGGTCCGGTTTGGCCTGGTCCGGTGGGCGGCGTGCTCGCCCACACGCCTAGCTGCCTGCTGACCGGGCGCTCGGCTTCGCCTTGGTTACGCACGGCGCGAGCGGCGCTCAACAGCAAAGCGCCCACGAGCGTGGTCCCGTGGCCGGGCCAGAGTTTTGACGCCAAGCCGAGGACATCCTGGCCGTTTGGCGCTTGCGGTCGGCACCTTGCGGGCCCCCGCAAAATATGAAAAACACGCCGGCCCGAAACATGCCGCAGCCAAGCTGACCAGGCGGCAGGACGGCCCCGGAGAGGTGGCGGAGTGGTCGATCGCGCCGGTCTCGAAAACCGGAGTACGTGCAAGCGTACCGAGGGTTCGAATCCCTCCCTCTCCGCCAGATTATCGCATAATATACTGTTTGTATTCGATAATTTATGGAGCTTGCGTATTCAGCCCACAATTTACCCCTCAACACAACCACGCCTCCGCGAAGACGAGAAATGGACCGGAATTGCTGTCGGGACTATCCCGGAGGCGATCGGTTGTGTGAGGGCTGGATCGGGGCAGAAACAGCCGAAATCGACCGGCTCGAAGGCGCGCGACAACGGATATTCAGCGGGGAGGTTACGAAACGGGAGGATTGGCCCATCCGGGACGGCCACTGAGCGCTGCGATGATGCCTTGGCTGCTGACCAGTGATTACGCTTCCGCTGCATGGGGTGGCGCATTGACGAAATCTTGGCCTGTCCCCACTATCATGGCCGTATGCGCCGTCTGTGGCTAACCCTTTTGCTTGCGTTTTCGTTGGCCGCGAGCGGCTTTGCGGGCGCCGCCATGGCGTCGGACTGCCCGATGCAGGCGGCGGCGCAGCACGATTGCTACCCCGATGGGGGCAGTCCAGACGATCCCATTCAAACGGACTTGGACGGCTGCATGGCAGGCATGGCGTGCCGGTCAGCGCCGGCCGTGACCCCGTCGCTGGCGCTGATCCGTTTGTCGGCGCGGCCAATGAGAGTCGTCGAGCCGGTCGTCGGCGAGCCAGCCCCGCCAAGCGGGCCGCTGCAAGACCTCTTCCGCCCTCCACGAAGCATCTGATTTCGGCATGAAGGCGTTTGCGCGCGGTTAGCGTGCGTGCGTCTGCGATTTATTCGCTTTCCCGGAGTTAGATATGCGCAAAGCGTGGCTGATGTGCTGCGCGCTTGGCTTGGCCCCGAGCGCACACGCCCAGGATTTGAGTTTTTCCGATGCGGTCGCGCGCGCCGCGGCCGAGGGGCCGGCGATCGTCGCGGGCGGGGCCGCGGTCGAGGCGGCGCAGCGTTCGGTTGCTCCCGCCGGCGCTTTGCCTGATCCCGAACTGGTGCTGGCGCTCGACAATGTGCCGGTCACCGGCGTGGACCGCTATCGGCTGGGCCGCGACGAGATGACGATGCAGCGCGTCGGCATCATGCAGGAGATGCCGAGCGGGTTGGGCGCGCGCCGCGCGCTGGCGCGCGCGGAGGTCGAACGCGCCCGCGCCGAGCTTGATGTGACGCGCCTGCAGGCGCGCCTTGGCGCGGCGCAAGCCTGGATCAATCTGTATTTCGCGCAGCGGCGCGTCGAGACGCTGCATCGTCTGGCGGCGGAAACGCGCGCGGCGGCGGAGGCTGCGCGCGAGCGGCTCGCCGCTGGCGGCGCGGGCGCCGGCGACGCGATCGCGGCGTCTGTTGAAGTCTCGCTGCTTGAGGACCGCGTCGCCGACCTGCAGGCCGGCGCACTTGCAGCGCGCGCCGAATTGCGGCGCTGGATCGGCGCGGCGGCGGACGAGCCCTTGGCGGCGGATACGCCAGCCTTCGACATCGATCCCGCGCAACTGCGCCAGCATCTGCGCCACCACCCAGGCTTGCTTGCGTTTCAGGCCGAGGCCGGCGCCGCCGAGGCCAATGTCCAAATAGCGCGCGCCGAGCGGCGCCCGGATTGGTCATGGGAGCTCTCCTATGGACACCGCGATCCGCGCTTCGGCGACATGGCTTCGGCGGAAGTTCGGATTGGACTGCCGCTGTTTCAAGGCGGCCGTCAGGGGCCGCTGATCGCGGCGCGGCGCGCCGATGTCGCGCGCGTCGCCGCCGAACGCGGCGCGGCCGAGCGCGAGTACGTCGCCATGCTGGAGACGGGTCTGGCCGAGCATGCCGCGGTCTCCGGCAATCTGGCGCGCGCACGCGAGGTGCGGCTGCTGCTGGCGCAACGCCGCGCCGCGGCGACGACCGGCGCGTTCGCCGCCGGCGCGGCCTCGGTCGACCAATTGATCGCGGCGCGGCGCGGGGCGCTGGAAGCTGAACTCGACATCATCGACCTTGAAGAGCGGCGCGCACGCATCGGCGCCGAGCTGACGTTGCAATATGGGGAGCGCGCGCCATGAGCGAAGCTGTGAAAACGCCGAAGATCGCGCTGCTGGTCGCCGCGCTTGCTGTGGGCGCAGCGGCGATCGGCGCTGGCGGCTATTGGCTTGGCGCAAGCCGCGCCCCGGGCGCAATTGGCGACGGCGCCGACGCAGACCGCCAGGTGCTCTATTGGTACGACCCGATGGTTCCCGACCAGCATTTCGATGCGCCGGGAAAATCGCCGTTCATGGATATGCAGCTGGCGCCGCGCTACGCCGACGAGGCGGCGGGCGAAGCGGGCGTGCGCATCGATGCGAGCGTAGCGCAGAATCTGGGGGTTCGCTTGGCGAGCGTCGAACGCGCCTCGGTGGCGCGCTCGGTGACCGCGGCGGGAATAATCGCGTTCAACGAGCGCAATGTCGCCATCGTGCAGGCGCGCGCGGGCGGGTTCGTCGAGCGCGCGCATCGCCGCGCTGTCGGCGATGTAGTGCGAGCGGGAGCGCCGATTGTCGATATTCGCGTACCGGAATGGGCGGCGGCGCAAGCTGAATACCTTGCCTTCCGCGGCACCGGCGGCGATCTCGCCGCCGCGGCGCGCCGCCGTCTCGCCATGCTCGGCATGCCGCAATCCTTGATCGAGCGCGTTGAGCAGGATGGCGCGCCGCGCCCGGTGTTCACGGTGACCGCGCCGATCTCCGGCGTCATCACCGCGCTCGACGTGCGTCAGGGCATGACGATCATACCAGGCGCGCCGCTCGCCACGATCAGCGGCATCTCGCCGATTTGGCTCATTGCCTCGCTGCCGCAGGGCGATTCCGGCGCGGCGCGCGCCGGCGGACGCGCGATTGCGACTCTGCCGGCCTATCCGGGCGAGAGCTTCTCCGGCCGCATCGAAAGCGTGCTGCCGGCGGCGAATGCTGCAACGCGCACAATCGAAGTGCGTATCGTTCTGCCTAATCCGCAGGGACGCTTGCGTCCCGGCATGAGCGCGCAGGTGCGGATCGAGGATAGCGAGGCGCGCCCGGTGCTGCTGGTTCCGACCGAAGCGGTGATCCGCACCGGAACGCGCACCATGGTGATCGTTGCGAACGACAGCGGCTATGCGCCGACCGAGGTGCAACTCGGCCGCCAGAGCGGCGACAACATCGAAATCCGCAGCGGGTTGAGCGAGGGCCAGCGCGTCGTTGCGTCTGGACAATTCCTGATCGACTCGGAGGCAAATCTCTCTGGTGCGCTGGAGCGCTTGCAGGCGTCGAGCGCTGGGCCCGACGACACCGCCGCCACATTCCATATCGCGTCCGGACGCGTGACCACTATGAGCAGCGTGGGCGTCACCATCGCGCACGGGCCGATCGCCAGCCTCAATTGGCCGGCGATGACGATGCAATTCAGCTTCGCGCGTCCGGAACTCGCGGCAGGTCTTGGCGTCGGTGATTCCGTGGCGTTCCGCTTTCGGCAAAACGGCGCCGCCTATGTCGTCGAAGAGATTAGCAAGACGGGGTCGCCGCGATGATCGCTTCGATCATCCGCTGGTCGGTCGCCAACCGCTTCCTGGTGGTGCTCGCGACCTTGGCGCTTGCGGTCGCCGGAGCACTGGCGGTGCGCACGACGCCGGTCGATGCCTTGCCCGACCTTTCCGACGTGCAAGTGGTGATCCGCACCTCCTATCCTGGCCAGGCGCCGCAGATCGTCGAAAACCAGGTCACATACCCGCTGACCACGACCATGCTGTCGGTGCCCGGTGCGCGCACGGTGCGCGGCTATTCGTTCTTCGGCGACAGCTTCGTCTATGTGATCTTCGAGGACGGGACTGATCTCTATTGGGCGCGCTCGCGCGTGCTCGAATATCTGAACCAGGTGCAAGGGCGACTGCCGGCGGGCGCGCGGTCTTCGCTCGGGCCTGACGCCACTGGCGTGGGCTGGGTTTATCAATATGCGCTGATCGATCGCAGCGGTCGCCACGATCTTGGGCAATTGCGCGGCCTGCAGGATTGGCTGCTGCGCTTCGAGTTGAAGAGCGTCCCGGGGGTTGCCGAAGTCGCTTCGATCGGCGGCATGGTGCGGCAGTACCAGATCGTCATGGATCCCGAACGCATGGCGGCCTATGGCGTGAGCCAGGCACGCGTCGCCGAAGCGGTGCGCGGCGCCAACCAGGAAGCCGGCGGCGCGGTGGTCGAGATGGCCGAGGCCGAGCACATGGTGCGTGCTTCGGGATATTTGCGCGGCATCGAGGATTTCAATTCCATCCCCCTGGGCCTTGGCGCCAGCGGCGTTCCGGTCACCTTGGGCGATGTCGCCTGGGTGCAGATCGGCCCGGAAATGCGCCGCGGCATCGCCGAACTCAATGGCGAGGGCGAAGTCGCCGGCGGAATCGTGGTGATCCGCGCCGGCGCCAATGCGCGCCAAGTGATCGAAGCAGTGCGCACGCGGCTGGACGAACTGGGGCGAAGCCTTCCAGAGGGCGTCGAGATTGTCACCACCTACGATCGCTCGTCGCTGATCGACCGCGCCATCGAAAATCTCACAAGCAAACTCGCCGAGGAATTCATCGTCGTGGCGCTGGTGTGCGCGTTGTTCTTGTTCCATCTGCGCTCGGCGCTGGTGGCTATAGTCACCCTGCCGCTCGGGGTCGCCACCGCCTTCCTGATCATGCGGCTCCAAGGGGTCGAGGCTAACATCATGTCGCTGTCCGGCATCGCCATCGCCGTCGGCGCGATGGTCGACGCCGCCATCGTCATGATCGAGAACGCGCACAAGAAGCTCGAACGCTGGCGCGAGGAGCACGACGGTGAGATGCCCCAAGGCCCGGACCATTGGCGGGTCATCACCGATGCTTCCATCGAGGTCGGCCCAGCGCTGTTCTTCAGCCTCTTGATCATCACGCTCTCGTTCGTGCCGGTGTTCACGCTGCAGGCGCAGGAGGGGCGGCTGTTTGCGCCGCTCGCCTTCACCAAGACCTACGCAATGGCGGCGTCCGCGGCGCTGGCGATCACGCTGATCCCGGTGCTGATGGGGTTCTGGATCAGGGGCAAAATTCCGCATGAGGACGCCAACCCGATCAACCGCTTCCTCGCCCGCCTCTACCAGCCGGCGATCGATTTTGCGCTCGCCAAGCCGAAGTTGATCCTGCTGATCGCCGCGCTCGCATTCGCCACCACGGCGCTGCCGCTCTCGCGCCTCGGCGGCGAATTCATGCCAATGATGGACGAGGGCGATCTCCTCTACATGCCGACTGCGCTGCCGGGCCTGTCGGCGGCGGAGGCTTCCGACCTGCTGCAGGTGACCGATCGGCTGATCCGCACCGTGCCGGAAGTGGCAAGCGTGTTCGGCAAGGCCGGGCGCGCGGAAACCGCCACCGACCCCGCGCCGCTGGAAATGTTCGAGACCACAATCCAGCTCAAGCCGCGCGCGCAATGGCGCCCCGGCATGACGCCCGAACGCATCATCGAGGAATTAGATCGGGTCGTGCGCGTACCCGGCCTCACCAATGTCTGGGTGCCGCCGATCCGCAACCGCATCGACATGCTGGCGACGGGCGTGAAAAGCCCGATCGGCGTCAAGGTCAGCGGGCCCGATCTTGCCTCTATCGACAGCGCCGCGCGCGCCGTCGAAGCCGCCGCCCGCGACGTGGCTGGGGTTTCCTCGGCGATCTCGGAGCGGCTCTCGGGCGGGCGCTATGTCGATGTCGACATTAATCGCTTTGCGGCTTCGCGCTACGGGCTCAACATCGCCGACGTGCAGGCGGTGGTGTCTGGCGCCATCGGCGGGGAGAACATCGGCGAAGTGGTCGAGGGGCGCGCGCGCTATCCGATCAATCTGCGCTACCCGCGCGAAGTGCGCGATTCGCTTGAGCGGTTGATCGCGCTGCCGATTGTGACCGACGCCGGCCTGCGCCTCACGCTCGGTGAGGTCGCAACGCTCACCATAGCCGACGGCCCGGCGATGATCCGCAGCGAAAACGGGCGGCTCTCGGCTTATGTCTATGTCGATGTGCGCGGGCGCGATCTGGCATCGGTGGTGCGCGACCTGCAGCGCGCGGTGGCCAGCCAGGTCGAATTGCCGGCCGGGGTGAGCCTCGCTTATTCGGGGCAGTTCGAATATCTTGCGCGCGCCGCCGAGCGCCTGACGATCGTGGGGCCGGCGACGATTCTCATCATTTTCATCCTGCTCTATCTTATCTTCCGCCGCCTGGACGAAGCGGCCATCGTGATGGTCTCGCTGCCGTTCGCGCTGACCGGCGGGGTTTGGCTGGTTTACGCCTTGGGCTTTGATTTCTCGGTGGCGGTGGCGGTCGGCTTTATCGCGTTGGCGGGGCTTGCCGCCGAGTTCGGCGTCATCATGCTGATCTATCTCAAGAATGCGCTGAAAGAGCGCGAGGAGCGCGGCATCGCGCTCACCCCGGAGGTGATTGCGCAAGCCGTGCGCGAAGGCGCGCTGCTGCGCTTGCGGCCGAAGGCGATGACCGTCGCGGTGATCCTTGCCGGCCTGTTGCCGATCCTGTTTACCGGCGGCGCTGGCGCCGAGATCATGCGCCGCATCGCCGCGCCCATGGTCGGGGGCATGTTGACGGCGCCGCTTCTGTCCCTGTTTGTCATTCCCGCGGCGTATCTTCTGATCCGCCGCCGCGGTCTTGAGCGCGCCGCGCTCGCTTCATCTCGGATCAGCCAAGCAGGAGAAACACCATGAAGGGAAAATTGATCGCACTCGCGGGCGCGCTGGCGGCCGTGGCGGCTTGCTCGCCCGAAGCGAGCGCGCCCGCCAAGGACAATATGGGCGCGATGGGAACGAGCGGGGCGGTCGCAGGTCCGATCCGCTCCACCGGCACGGTGACCGCCATCGACGCCGCGGCCGGCACGATTTCGCTCGATCACCAGGCGATTGCGGCAATCAGCTGGCCGGCGATGTCGATGCAATTTCGCGCCGAGAACCCCGCCATGCTGCAGGGCATTGCCGTCGGCGACCAGGTCACGTTCGAGCTCAAAAGCGCGAGCGAACCGCAAATCGTCACCATGGTCGAAAAACAATAACGCCGAGGCCCGCGCCGCCCGCCCCCTCGGCGCGGCGGCGCAGCGCCCGGCGCGGCGACAGCCGACGAATGGCCGAGTTCGGCGAAAAGCGTGAGGCCGCGCCGCCAATATGGGCAAGCAACCGCACAATCGCCGCGCGAAACCCGTCCATCTCGGGGCACGCCGCACGCGATTCATGTCTTTACCATTTGGCAGTGCGGCCTGGGTTACGCATAGGCTATTGTGGCGCCATGCCCGGACGAGGTTAAGGGAGGGCTAAAGGTGATGGGTGCGGCCTGGGCTGACTGGAGACGATGGATCGTGACGCTTTGCGTCGCGGTCATTGCCTTGGTCTGTGTAGAGCCCGCGCACGCCGAAAGCCACGCCCTGGGTGGCGCTGGACACGTGTTCCAGGCGCATCATTCGGCGGCGAGCGAGGGGAGCGGCCAACGCATACCCGACGAGCAAGAGTCGAAACCGCATGCGCATTGCACCGGCGCCCACATCGCCCAGATGCCGGCCGTCGGCGAGGTGACGGTGCTGCGGCGGGCGGCGCTTTGCCTCGGGTTCGCGTATGAGCCGTCCTTGGCCGTGCATGGCTTGATTTTCGGGCTTGAGCGCCCCCCCAGAGCCACCGCGAAATCCTGACGCGCGGCGACTGCTTTCGCCGCGTGAAGTTTCACGCAATTGGCGAGAGAGTCACATGAATTTTCGATCCGAACGGGCGAACGCGGCGCCCCATGCCGACCGCCGCGCTTGCCGCAAATCGAGGCGCATGGCGAGTGCGGTTGTCGTTGCTGCGCTTGGCCTGGCCACGGCCGCGCATGCGCAAACAGGCGCATTGACCTTGGATGAAGCGCTAGCGCGCGCCGCCGCGGCCGATCCGCGTCTGCGCGCCGCCGGCGCGGGCGTCGATGCGGCGACAGGGGGCGTGCGTCAGGCGCGGTCCCGGCCAAATCCGGAACTGGGCATTGAAGTGGAGAATTTCGGCGGCGAAGGCGCGCTGCGCGGTTTGGATGGAGCGGAAACCACATTCCGGATTACGCAACCGATCGAGCGGGGCGGCAGCCGGCGGGCGCGCATGGCCGTGGCCGCGCACGCGTTTAATAGCGCCACGCTTGACGCGCTGATCGCTCGTCTCGACCTCCTCGAAGAGGTACAGCGCGCCTATTACGATGCGCTTGCGACGGAAGCGCTGGTAAAAGTCGCCGCCGAGCGCGTCGAGACGGCGCAAACGTTGCACGCGAGCGTCATGCGCCGCGTCACGGCTGCGCGCGATCCATTGATGGCGGGCGCGCGCGCCGAGGCGGGGCTCGCGGAAGCGCACATTGCCCACGAGGCGGCGGCGCGCGACGCGGAGCTTGCGCGTGCATTGCTGGCGAGCCTCATTGGCGGCGATGAGGGCATGGTCTTGGCCGACTCTGCGCTTGAACTTACGGAACGCAGCTCTCACGCGCACGCGGTTGAACTTGCTCAGAGCCCGGACCTGGCTCGCGCCGACGCCGAGCGCGCGCGCGCCGAGGCCGCCGTGCGGCTGGAGCGCGCGCTCGGCTTTCAAGACCCGGTGCTGAATATCGGCGTCCGGCGCTTCGAACAAAACGGGGAAACCGGTCTGGTGGCTGGTCTAGCGGTCCCGTTCGGGATTTTTGACCGGAACCGGGGGGCGATCGAACGCGCTCGCGCCGAGCAAAGGCGCGCCGCTTACAATGTCGACGCCGCCCGCCAAAGGATCGAACGCGAGGTCTTTGCGCTCGAACGGCGCTTGCAAAGCGCGGCGTCAACCGTAGCGGCCCTGGACCGGGCTGTGTTGCCGCAGGCCGAGCGCGCGCTGGCGCTGGCGCGCGCGGGCTATGATCACGGCGCGTTTTCTTATCTCGATGTGTTCGAAGCCCAGCGTGCGCTCACCGGCGCCCGCGAGGCCCGCGTTTACGCGCTGCGCACCTATCACCATACCGAGGCGGCGCTCGACCGCTTGTCCGCTCGCGTCGCGGGCGAGGAGACCAATCCATGATCCGACATGTCTTCAGCCGCGGCATTGCCGCGGTGTTGCTGCTGGCCGCGCCGATCGCTGCGTGCGGCAACAAGTCGAGCGAAGCCGCCCATGGCGAACAAAAGGCGGGCGAGTATGAGCGCGGACCGCACAATGGGCGCATGTTGCGCTCTGGCGATTTCGCCGTCGAGATCACCATTTTCGAGACCGGCGTCGAGCCGCAATTGCGGGTGTTTGCCTATCGCGACGACCGACCGCTCGCGCCTGGAGAGGTGCAGCTCGCCATGACGCTGACGCGCCTCGGCGGCCAAGTCGATCGCTTCGCTTTCGCACCAGAGGCCGATTATCTCAAAGGCGCCGGCGTGGTGGAAGAGCCGCACTCCTTCGATGTTACGGTGCGCGCCGTGCTCGCGGGCGCCGATCATGATTGGGCCTACGCGTCCTACGAAGGCCGCACGACCATCGCCGCCGCGCAAGCCGAGGCCGCGGGCGTGCGCGTCGAAACCGCAGGGGCGGCCGTAATCGAGGAAACCATTGCGCTCTCTGGGCGCGTTGAACTGCAGCCGCAGGGACGCGCCGATGTCACGGCGTGGTACCCGGGCCGCATCGTGGCGATGACCAAGGAAATCGGCGCGCGCGTCAACCGCGGCGAAACCCTGGCGCGCGTCACTTCCAGCGAAAGCCTGCAAACCTATGCAATCCCCGCTCCCATTTCCGGTGTCGTGATGGCGCGCAACGCCAATGTCGGCGACGTCTCCGGGGCGGCCCCGATCTATGTCATCGCCGATGCGCGACAGGTGCATGCGGAATTTTACGTCTATCCGCGTGACGCGGAACGTTTGCGCGCGGGTCAGCCGATCAATGTGCGCAATCTGTCCGGCGACCACAACGTGCGTGCAACCATCGAAGCCATTCTACCCAGCGCCGACATGATGACGCAAACGATCGTCGCCCACGTAGAATTGCCGAACGCGAACGGGGCCTGGCGGCCGGGGCAGGCCGTAGAGGGCGCCGCCGTGGTGGCGTCCGCGCATGTGCCGCTGGCGGTCCGCACACGGGCGCTGCAGCGCTTCCGCGAGTTCACGGTCGTGTTCGCGCACGTGGGCGAGACCTACGAAGTGCGCATGCTGGAGCTTGGCCGGCAGACGCCGGAATGGACTGAAGTGTTGGGCGGCCTCGATCCCGGCGCGAGCTACGTCGCCGACAACGCCTTCCTCATACGCGCCGACATCGAAAAGTCCGGCGCCAGCCACGACCATTGAGGGGCGAACAGATGTTGGACCGCATCATCCACCTGTCGATCCGCCACCGCTGGATCGTTTTCGCCGTCGTCTTGTTGTGCGCGGGGGTCGGTGTGTGGAGCTTTCAGCGGCTCGCCATCGACGCCACGCCGGACATCACCAATGTCCAGGTTCAGATCAATACCGAGGCTACCGGATACTCCCCTCTGGAAGCTGAGCAACGCCTTACGTTTCCGATCGAGACGGCGATCGCGGGTCTCCCCGGGCTGCACTATACGCGCTCGATCTCTCGCTATGGCCTCAGCCAGGTGACGGTGGTTTTTGCGGACGGCACCGACATCTATTGTGCCCGCCAACTCATCAACGAACGCCTGCAGAGCGTGCGTGGTCAGCTGCCGCAGGGGGTCGAACCGGAACTCGGGCCCATTTCCACCGGGCTCGGCGAGATCTTCATGTACACGGTGGAAGCCGCCGAAGGCGCGCGCCGGCCCGATGGTACGGAATGGGCGCCCGAAGATTTGCGCACGCTGCAGGATTGGGTGATCCGCCCGCAATTGCGCAACACGCCTGGCGTCACCGAAATCAACACCATTGGCGGCTATGTGCGCGAATATCATGTGACGCCATGGCCGGATCGGCTCGCCGCCGCCGGCTTGAGCATGAACGATGTTGTCGCGGCGTTGCAGGCGAACAACGCCAATGTCGGCGCCGGTTATGTTGAACGCTATGGCGAGCAATTGCTGGTGCGCTCTGCGGGCCAAGCCGGCGGCATCGAAGATTTGCAGCGCATTATCGTCGCCAATCGCGGCGGTGTGCCGATCCGCGTGGCCGATGTCGCTGACGTGATTATTGGCGGCGAATTGCGCACTGGCGCGGCGACCGAAAACGGTCGCGAAATCGTGCTCGGCACTGTGTTCATGCTGATGGGCGAGAACAGCCGCACGGTGGCGCGCGCGGTGGCGGAACGGCTGGAAGCAGCTTCGCGCTCACTTCCAGAAGGCGTAGTCGCCAACCCGATCTATGATCGCACCGAATTGGTCGATCGCACCATCAAGACGGTTGAGACCAATCTCGCGGAAGGCGCGCTGCTGGTCATTGTCGTGTTGTTCTTGCTGCTTGGAAACATTCGCGCGGCCTTGATCACCGCCGCAATCATCCCGCTGGCGATGCTGATGACCATCACCGGCATGGTGCAGAACCGTGTCTCGGGAAATCTGATGAGCCTGGGCGCGCTCGACTTCGGCCTTATCGTTGATGGCGCGGTGATCATCGTCGAGAATTGCCTGCGCCGTTTTGGCATGGACCAGCACCGGCTCGGCCGCCTGCTCAGCCGCGACGAACGCTTCCGGTTGGCGGAGGACGCCACTGCCGAAGTCATCAAGCCCTCCATTTTTGGCGTCCTGATCATAACCTTGGTTTATGTCCCAATCTTCGCGCTCAGCGGCGTGGAGGGGAAGATGTTCCATCCGATGGCGTTCACGGTGGTCTTTGCGTTGACCGCCGCGCTGGTCCTCTCGCTCACCTTTGTTCCCGCCGCCGTCGCTCTGTTCGTCACCGGCAAGGTCGATGAGCAGGAAAGCCGGGCGATGCGGGCGGCCCGCGCCTGGTACGCGCCGGCGCTCGAATGGGCGCTCAAGGCGCGCACGAGGGTGGTGGCTGGCGCCGTTGGTCTGGTTTTGATCAGCGCCCTCATTGCCTCGCGCATGGGGTCGGAATTCATCCCCAACCTCGACGAGGGCGACATCGCCCTGCACGCGCTGCGCATTCCCGGAACCAGCCTCACGCAGGCGGTCGAAATGCAGTCCACGCTTGAAGCCAGGCTTCTGCAGTTCCCTGAAGTGGAGCGGGTGGTGTCGAAGATCGGCACCGCCGAGGTGGCGCGCAAACGTGAAGCCGCAAACGCCGGTGGTGCGAGGCCCGCTCTCGCTGCACCTCCTTGGGCTGCTGCGCTTCGATCTATACGATCACCTGCTGCGAAGCTGCGACGCGATCCTGTCCGACAACATCATCCAGAACAGCGTGTCCAAGGCGGTGGTGATGGGGATCCCGCACCTGATCGTGCAGAACATGCCGGGCGCCACGTCGCCGACGGCCACCGGCCGGGGAGGGCTGTTGACGCCGGAGCTCCCCTACCGCTGCAACATCTTTCCGGTTCGCCAGATCTTCCCGGCCTTCCGCGAGTACGCCGGGATCGTCGACACGGCGGAGTACGGCGACCCCGCCGACATCCGCGAGAAGCTCTCGGTGATCCTGCGTCAGGGCCATTTCGACGAGGGCCGGCGGGCCGCGCGCCGGCGGTACCTGGCACGGCTGGCGGCGCTCGAGACGCCGGGTGCGCTCCTCGGGAGGATTCTCGGTCCCGCCCGCCCGGCGCGCGGCGGGACGCGTCAGGAGCCCTTGATCGGCAGGCTAAATGACTGATATCATTACGAAAATCTGATGCGCATCTTCGATCTAGAACTCGCCAGCCCGTGCAACGCCAAGTGCGCGTTCTGTCCGCAGCGGTTCCAGGGCGTGAAGCGAG
>JANNQT010000038.1:0-18906 GCA_031400895.1 Alphaproteobacteria bacterium
GTGATGCCGGGAAACGGCAGCGGCACGCAGAATTGCGGACGCAGATTGATGGCGCCGGTCTTCTGGTTGAGCAGCGGCGCCAATTTGCGCTGGCCGGTGGCGGGATCGAGCGCGACAAACTCGATCTTCGGGGCATTGGGGCCCCGGACGATAAATTCCTCCGGGTCGATCAAGAAGCCGCGTCCCTTCAGGGCGCGTTTGAAGCCCTGATCGTTGTGGGTCATGTAGGTGAAGTCCACCCGGGTCTGGTAGAACTTCCAGATGAAATAGGCTGCGGCCAAGCCAAGCAGCACCCAGCCAGCGATCTGCGCAAACAACATGGACTGTCCCCTCCCTGCAGCCTCGCCATACTAGCGGCGGATCGGGCCTGCGCCATGCGAAACTGGAACCAGAGACGCTAAATTGCAGCCGAGACCCGGCAGGCTCGCCTATTTGGGGTTCGGCGCGGCGTCGCGCTGCAGGACGCAACCGGCCAAATGCTCGTTGCGCACCGTCGCTGCCCGCTGCACCAGCATCGCCGCACGCGAGCGGACATAGGGGCCGGGACGGTCGGCGCGCCAGCAGGGCTTGAGATCGCCCCTCGGCCCGCAGTACGGACTGGGCAAAACCGCGGCAAGTTGCGCGGCCTGCCTCGGCGAGAGGTCTGCCGCCGACACCTGGAAAAGAGCTTGCGCGGCAGCCTCGGCGCCGAAATTTCCGTCGTTCCATTCGGCGATGTTGAGATAATGCTCCATGATGCGCCGCTTCGGCCACATGAACTCGATCAGCGCGGTGAAATAGGTTTCGAGCCCTTTGCGTAGCCAGGAGCGTTCCGGCCAGAGGAACAAATTCTTCGCCACCTGCTGGCTGATGGTGGAGGCGCCGCGCGTGGTTCGGCCGCGCGCATTCGCTTGCATCGCCTGCTCGATCGCCTCGACGTCAAAGCCAACGTGGGAACAGAAATTGTTGTCCTCGGCCGCGATCACGGCGCGCACCAAGTGCGGCGAGATGGCGCTGAGCGGAACCGGCTGGTGGCGGATGGTTTGCCCCTCCCCCGCGCGCAGCAGCATCAGTATGTTGGTCGGCGGATCGATGAACAGGTACGCGGCCACCCAAGTCACCGGCGCCACCACCAGCGCGATGAACAGCGACGATGCGGCAATGATCAAAAAGCCGAAGCGCTTGCGCCGCTTCATGCGGCGCAGGTCGAGATCGAGATTGTGTTGCGCGTTGCGGGCCCGAACGCCGCCGACGCGCCCGGCGCTTGGCAAGGCAATGTCCGGCGGCGTCGTGGGCGACGGCGCCGGCGGCGGCGCGGACGCGGCATCCGATGGGCGCTCCACCCTAGGGCGCGGTGTCGGCGTGTAGGGTAGAGGCGGTTCGGGCGCTTCGGCGTCTTCGTCTTCCGGGTTCATCCCCATTCCTCCCGCACGCCGGGATCGGACTCGTGCGCCGCCCGCCGCGATTTGAGGCGATGGAAGCGGGTCTCGTCAAGCTGGCGCAGCGCCCACACCGCCATGCCGCGCAGCAGCGGCGAGGGATCGTCCAGTTTCGCCTCCACCGCCCCCGCCAGGCCCGGGTCGCCGGAATTGCCGATAGCGCAGAGCACGTTGCGCACGAAACGGTCGCGGCCGGTGCGCTTGACCGGCGTGCCGGCGAAGCGGGCGCGAAATTGCGAGTCGTCGAGCGCCGCGAGTTCCGCCAGCGGCGCCAGCCGCAATTCCTCGCGCAAGCTGAGGCGCGTCTCCTGCGCCGCGGCCGCGAACTTGTTCCAGGGGCACACCGCCAGACAATCGTCGCAGCCGAACACGCGGTTGCCCAGCGCAGCGCGAAACTCGCGCGGTATCTGACCCTTGTGCTCGATGGTGAGGTACGAAAGGCAACGGCGCGCGTCGAGTTGATAGGGCGCAGGGAAAGCGTCGGTCGGGCACACGTCGAGACACGCGCGGCATGAGCCGCAATGATCCCCGTGCGGCGCATCGGGTTCCATCTCGGCGCTAGTGAGGATGGCGCCAAGCAACAGCCATGAGCCATGCTCGCGCGATACAAGGTTCGTGTGCTTGCCCTGCCAGCCCAGACCCGCGCGTTCGGCCAACGGCTTTTCCATTAGCGGCGCGGTATCGACAAACACCTTCACCTCCGCGCCGCTCTCGCGCACGAGCCATTGCGCCAGCTGTTTGAGCTTGCCCTTGATCACGTCATGATAGTCGCGCCGCGCCGCGTAAGCGGAAACCAGGCCTTGGGTCTTGTGTTGCAGCAGCGCGATGGAATCATCGCCGGGCGCGTAGCTCAAGCCCACCAACACCGCGCTCTTGGCTTGCGGCCACAGCGCCTGCGGATGCGAGCGCCGGTTACTTGGACCGCTGGTGTCCTCGCCGGCGGCGTCGTCGTTGACCGGCGAGGTCGCCGGCGGGCCATGTTCAAGCCAAGCCATGTCGCCGTGGCGGCCCAGCGCCAGAAATTCCGCAAGCCGCCCGCCAGCTGGCCAATCGACGCTGGCGGATGCGACGCCGACGGCGTCGAAGCCGAGCGCGCGGGCTTGCGCCTTGATCTCTGCTGCGGCGGTCACGCCCGTTCTATGGCCCAGTGCGCCTGCGCTGTCGCCCCTGCAGCAGAGAATTTCCCCTTCCGCGCCAGCCCCGCCCGCGCCATGTTCGCGCCGCCTTTGCATAGGGGAATCACTTGGACCTACTCGACCTCGCCCGCGCCGCGTTGCTGGGCATCTTGCAGGGGCTGACGGAATTTTTGCCGGTTTCCTCGACCGCCCATCTCAAGCTCGCCGAGAACCTGCTGGGCTACGAGGACAAAAACAGCTCCTTCACGGTGATGATCCAGCTTGGCTCGATCCTGGCGGTGATCTGGCTCTATCGCCAGCGCATCATCGAGGTCGTCGTCGGGCTGCCGAGCAAACCCCAGGCGCGCCGCTTCGCGCTGATGCTGTTCCTGGCGTTCCTGCCGGCGGCGCCGATCGGCTTGTGGGGCAAGGATTACGTCACCGGCGCGTTGCACCAGAGCATGGCGGTGATCGCCTGGGCTTTCATCCTCGGGGGGCTCGCCATGTTTGCGATCGAGCGTTGGCGCCCGGCGCCGCAAATCGTCGACGCCGCCGACACGCCGATCCCGCGCGCGATTGGCGTCGGGCTATTTCAATTGGTAGCGCTGATCCCCGGCGTCTCCCGCTCCGGCGCGACCATCTTTGGCGGCTTGCTGATGGGGCTCGACCGTCGCGCGGCGGCGGAGTTTTCCTTCTTCCTCGCCATGCCGACCATGCTGGGCGCGTTCGTGGTCGAATTCCTTGATGTGAAGGACACGATCGGCGCCGACCGCGCCGCCGAAATCGCCGTAGGCTTCGTGTTTGCGTTTTTTTCCGCGCTGCTGGTGGTCAAGCCGTTCCTCGATTTCGTCACCCGCGTTGGCTTTGGGCCGTTCGCTTGGTATCGCATCGCCCTCGGCGCGCTCCTGCTTGGGGCGCTGGCGATGGGCTGGGGGGCCCCGTGAGCGCGGCCTAAAATCCGTAAGCCAGCGCCATTTCCGGCTCTTTCGCCGCCACCAGACGCGCCAGATCGACCATCACTTTCGCCTGTTTCCAGGTGGCGTCGTCCTGCATCTTGCCGTCGAGCATGGCCACCCCGCTGCCATCGGGCATTGCCGCCAAGATGCGCAGCGCGAACTTCACTTCGTCGATGTCGGGCGAGAATACGCGCCGCGCGATGGCGATCTGGCTTGGGTGCAGGCTCCAGGCGCCGGCGCAGCCCATAAGATAGGCGTTGCGGAATTGCTGCTCGCAGCCTTCGGAATCGGCGATGTCGCCGAACGGCCCGTAGAACGGCTTCAGCCCGTGCGTGGCGCAGGCATCGACCATTTTCGCCAGCGTGTAATGCCAGAGATCTTGTTGTACAGAATCCCGCGCGCCCTCACCCCCGTTTTCTGAACCGGGATCGGCGATGACCCGGTAGCCCGGATGCCCGCCGCCGACGCGCGTGGTTTTCATCTTGCGCGAGGCGGCGAGATCGGCCGGCCCCAGCGACATGCCCTGCAGCCGCGGGCTCGCCGCCGCGATCGCCTCGACATTGGCCACGCCCTGGGCGGTTTCGAGCAGCGCGTGCAGTAGGATCGGCTTGCTGAGCTTATGTTTGGCTTCGAGCTGGGCCAGAAATTGGTCCATGTAGTGCAAGTCCCACGGGCCCTCGACCTTGGGCACGATGATGACATCGAGCCTGTCGCCGAGGCCCGCGACCAGCCCGGTGACGTCATCGAGATGCCAGGGAGCGTTGAGCGCGTTGATGCGCGCCCACAGCCCCGCGCCGCGCAAATCCATGCGCCCCATCTCGATCGCACCGGCACGGGCGGCTTCCTTGGCGTCGGCGGGGATAGCATCCTCGAGATTGGCGACGATCACGTCAGCCTCGCGCGCCAGTTCAGGGACTTTGGCGCGCACCTTCTCCAGGTGCGGCGGCACGAAATGCAACATGCGCTCGAGCGCCACCGGTGGCTCGCGCAAAGGTTGCGGCGCACCGATGGCGAGGGGGGCGAAGAAATGGCGGGGGGGTTTCATACGGGGGCGCCGATCCTGTTGTGTTCGCAGCCGCAGCATGCCGCGCGCCGCGAAAGCGCGCAATCGGAACTCCTGGCCGGAGCGACGGCTTGATGCCCGGGCCGGGCCGGCTATGGTCCGCTCCGTCCGGGGGGCCGCCCGGGGCCGGGACGATCCGCTTTGCGCACCTACCTCGAATTCGAGAAATCAGTCGCCGAGATCGAAGCCAAGATCGAGGAACTCGCGGCCCTCGCCGAGGCCTCGGGCGCGGACGCCATCACCCAGGGCGTCGAGCTGTCGCGGCTAAAGACGAAAGCCGAGAACCAGCTCGCCGCCGTCTATGCCAAGCTCGATCCTTGGCAGAAGGCCCAAGTCGCCCGCCACCCAGAGCGCCCCCATTTTCGCGATTACGTGGCCGCCCTGGTCAACGATTTCGTCGAGCTGTCGGGCGATCGCCTCTACGGCGAGGACGCGGCCATCCTTGGCGGCACGGGCAAGTTTCTGGGCCGGCCCTGCGTCGTGCTCGGGCACGAGAAGGGCCGCACCACGCAAGATCGCCTGCGGCACAATTTCGGCATGGCCCGCCCGGAGGGCTACCGCAAAGCCGTGCGGCTGATGGATCTGGCCGAGCGCTTTTCGCTGCCGGTGGTGAGTTTTGTTGACTCGGCCGGCGCTTATCCCGGCATCGGCGCGGAGGAGCGCGGTCAGGGCGAAGCCATCGCCCGCTCGACCGAACGCTGCCTCACGCTCGGCGTGCCTATGGTGGCGGTGATATCGGGCGAAGGCGGCTCCGGCGGCGCCATCGCCATCGCCGCGGCCAGCAAAGTGCTGATGCTGCAGCACGCGTACTATTCCGTAATCAGCCCCGAAGGCGCGGCCTCGATCCTCTACCGCAAGCGCGACAACGAAGGGCCGCGCGCTGACCGGGTCAAGGAAGTCGCCAACGCGCTGAAGATCACGGCGCAGGATTTGTTGGCGCTGGGGGTAATCGATGCCATCATTCCCGAGCCAATCGGCGGGGCCCATCGTGAGCCGGCGACGGCGGTCGCCGCCGTCGGCGCGGCGGTGGCCGCGACGCTTGACGCGCTCGCCCCGCTCACCCCGGCCGAGGTACGCTTGCAGCGGCGCGAGCGTTTCATGGCCATCGGCCGCTTCGGCGCCGAAGCCGCGCAAAGCTGAGCGCCGCGGCGTCGCCGCTGGATCGCCATGCCGGCGCCACACTCCGTTCACCTTGCGCTCAGAGCCATCGGTGTCGGATAATGGTTCAACATAGGAGGCGCTCGCCATGGCAGAACAATTCTCACGCCGCGCAATCGCGCTTGGTCTAGCCGCAAGCACGCTCGCGCCAGCCGCGGCGCTGGCCCAGAACGAGCAGAGCTATTCCGAGGACGAAGTGCTCGCCGCCGGGCAGCGTTTCTTTGGCGCGGGCGCCGAAGGGCTCGCCACCGTGGTGCGCCACGTGTTCGCGGATTTGGGTCGGCCCAATGGCTATATCGAGGGCAATGAAGGCTCGGGCGCGATCGGAATTGGGCTGCGTTATGGCAGCGGGCGTCTGCGCCGGAAGGGCGCTGGGGCCACGCGCGTCTTCTGGCAAGGCCCCTCGATCGGCTTCGACACCGGCGGCAACGCCTCGCGCGTGTTCACGCTGGTGTACAATTTGCAAAATGCCGATGACATCTTCCACCGCTACGCTGGCGTCGATGGCTCGGCCTATTTCGTCGGCGGCGTTGGCGTCAATTATCAGCGCCGCAACCGGGTGACGCTGGCGCCTATCCGCGCAGGCGTCGGTTTCCGGCTCGGCGCCAATATCGGCTACCTCCACTATTCGCGCCGCCGCCGGCTCAACCCGTTCTGAGCGATCACGGCTTTTTGTGGTGCGGCGCGCGCTAAAGCGCTTACAGCAATTGCGTCCGGATTGATCCGTTTATCGATCCGATCGGAATCGGCTGCGGCGGGAGGCGTGCGTGCGACCACTGATCTTGGCGATGACGCTTGCCTTTGCCTGCGCAGGATCGGCGGCGTCGCAGCCGGCGCGGCAGCCGCTGACCTGGCCGACGCTTGAGCGCTTCGCCAGCGAGGCGGATTTTCGCGCCTATGTGCGCGCCTTCGCGCGGGTGCGCGACGGCACGGCGGCGCGCACCCGCCAGGCCAAGTCCGACCCCGGCGAGTATTGTCCGCCGGAGGATTTTCCCTGCGACCAGCCGGCGGCGACCGATGGCGATGAAGAAGACATGATCGTCGTCACCGGCGCGACGCGCGCCGCCGCGCCCACCTCCATCACCAACGTGCAGGAAAGCGGCGTCGATGAGGGCGACATCGTCAAGCTTTACGACCGCTTCCTGATCGTGCTGCAGGATGGTCGCTTGTTCTCGGTCGATACCGGACGCGGCGGCGGGGCGATGCGCGTGGTCGATCGCGTCAACGTCTATCGCCATCCCGGCGCCGATGCCTGGTACGACGAAATCCTGATCCACGAAAACCGCGTCGTCGTCACCGGCTTTAATTATGGCGAGGATTCCACCGAATATTCGGTATTCTCCATCGGCCGAGACGGTCGCTTCACCCGCGAAGGCGCGTATTTCCTCTCCTCCGACGATTATTACGACACCGAGAATTACGCCACTCGCCTGGTGGGCGGCGCGCTGGTGATCTACACGCCGCTCGATATCTCCGAGGCCGTTGCCGAATTCGATGGCGACGGTCGCGCCCATTGGCCGATGGTGCGGCGCTGGCTGCGCGAGCAGGACGAAGAGGCCGTGCTCACCACCGGGCGGCCCTTGTTCGACGCGCGCAACATCTATCGCCCGATCCAGTACACGCTCGAACCCATGATCCACACCGTGTCGGTGTGCCCGCTGGGCTCGCCGCGCGCCGGCTATGAACTCGAATGCCGCAGCACCGCCATCATCGGCCCACCGGGGCAGGAATTCTATGTTTCGCCGGAACACGTCTATCTGTGGCTTTGGCCGCAGGATGAGGGAGCGCGCGACGAAGCGCAGCGCGCCGATTGCGCCACGCGCGCCGGCGATGAGTTTCTCGCCGCCGCCCCTTCGGCGCTGGTTCAGATCGCGCTCGACGATTCCGAAACGCGTGCGCTGTTCGTGCGCGGCGGCCCAAACGATCAGCTCGGCATGGAGGCGGGCGCCACGCACTTCCGCGCGCTGGCGGTCTGGAACGATCCGCAATGCTGGCGCGGTCGTGACGAGGACGATGATACAGTTGAACCTGTCCCCCTGCGCTTCCTGAGCACCCCGCTCGCTTTGTTTTCAGCGACGCCGCAAGCCGCGCCCGCCGCTTCGTTTACGCCCCTGCCCAGCCTCGAAGGCGACCGCGCGCTGGAAAACCGCTTCGCGGGCGGATACCTCGTCTATGGCAGCCGCTCCTCCTGGAGATCCTACGCGCCCGACGCGAACGAGAGCTGGCGGCCCGGGCTGCTGGTCGCGGTTCCCTCCGACAATCCAAGCGCCGCGCGCGTGCTCGAGCTATCGCACAACGTGCTGCGCATCGAGCGGGTGGGGAACAACGCCGTCGCTACCGGCTATCGCGGCGCGCAGGGTTTGAATGTTTCGCTGCTCGATCTCAGCGGCGCGCCGCGCATCGCCTCCAGCGTTCTGATCCCCGGCCGCTTTGAGACCGAAGGCCGCTCGCATGCGTTCAACAGCGCCGTCGGCGAAGACGGCGCCGGGCTGATGGGCCTGCCGACGGCGCAGGCGCGCCGCGAGAGCGGACGCTGGTGGTTTCGCAGCGAAAGTTCCGACGTGAGCTTCGTGGCAATCGATGCGCAAGGCGCGTTGCGTTCGCTCGGGCCCCTGCGCGCCGACGAAAACGCCCAGCACCCGAGCTATCGCTGCCAGGTCTCGTGCGTGGATTGGTACGGCAATTCCCGGCCGATCTTCATCGCCGGGCGCGTATTCGCGCTTTCCGGCGTCGAGCTGATCGAAGGCAAAGTCGAAAACGGCGCCCTGATCGAGCGCGGCCGCGTCAATCTTTCGGCGCCGTTGCGGCGCTGAGTTCCGCTAGCGCGGGCCCATTTGGCGGCGGAGGAAGGCGGGGATTTCGAGTTCCTCGTCGAGCGTGGGATCGGCGCCGACCAGATCCGCGCGCGGCGGCGGCGCGGGCGCTGGTTCGTCGTCGGGATCGAGATTGATCTGGCGCTCGCGCCGCGGCGGCGGGGGCTTGCCCCAGCCGAACCAGGAAAAGCCGCCGCGGCGCTCGAGTTCGCCAGCGAAGCTCGGGCGCGCTTCCCGCGTTCGCACTTCCCCGGCGCGCGCTTCCCCGTAACGCGTTTCTTCGGGCGGACGCGGATCGCCGTGCTTCGGGGCCACATAAGGCCGGCGCGGGGTCGCCCCGTCGATGGCGCGGCGCGCCGGCTCGACCAGGGTGTGCTTGCTGACGATGGCTTCATCGTCGATGCCGGTGGCGACCACGGCGACGCGCATGCGCCCATCCAGGGTTTCATCGAAGGTCGAGCCCATGATGATGTTGGCGTCGGCATCGACCTCGGCGCGAATTTCGTTGGCGGCCTGATCGACCTCGTAGAGCGTCATGTCGAAGCCGCCGCTGATATTGATCAGCACGCCCTTGGCCCCGCGCATGGAGACTATGTCGAGCAGCGGATTGGCCATGGCCCCGTGCGCGGCTTCGAGCGCGCGGTTGGGGCCCTCGCCCTCGCCGGTGCCCATCATCGCCGTGCCCATTTCAGCCATCACCGTGCGTACGTCGGCGAAATCGAGATTGATCAGACCCGGCATCACCATCAGATCGGTGACCCCGCGCACGCCGGAATAGAGCACCTGGTCGGCCAGCTGGAAGGCTTCGGCGAAGGTGGTGCGCTCGTTGGCGATGCGGAAGAGATTCTGGTTCGGGATGACGATCAGCGTGTCGACGTGCTTGCGTAATTCCTGCACGCCCTGCTCGGCCAGCTGCATGCGGCGCTGGCCTTCGAAATGGAACGGCTTGGTGACCACGGCGATGGTGAGGATGCCGCGCTCGCGCGCGGTGCGGGCGATCACCGGGGCAGCGCCTGTGCCGGTGCCCCCGCCCATGCCGGCGGCGACGAACACCATGTGCGCGCCGTTGAGGAATTCGACGATCTCGGGCTGACTTTCCTGCGCCGCCGCCTGGCCCACTTCCGGACGTGCGCCCGCGCCGAGGCCTTCAGTGATGGCCTGGCCCAGTTGCAGCCGGTTAGGCGTGTTGGCGCGGGTCAGGGCTTGCGCGTCGGTGTTGGCGACCACGAACTCGACGCCGTTAAGGCCGGCCTCGATCATGTTGTTGACGGCGTTGCCGCCAGCGCCGCCAACGCCGAAAACCACAATTCGCGGCTTTGATTCCTTCACCGCCGGACCGCCGATCTGACTCATCTACCGCTCCAGGGCGGCCGCCAAGCCGCCATTTGCCCGAGTGGCGCGAGCCTCCCCGACAACCTCTGTATCGGGAAACGCGCTTAAGCTTTCGTTAAGCCTTGGAAAGGCTGTGGGCGGATTTGCGGCGGCGGGCAAACTAAACGCAGCACGCCATTGGGGAAAAATCGCGCCCGCCGAGCCTATCAGGCCCGCTTGCGCGGGGCTTGCTCGGCGCGGGGCGGCTTTTGGCTGGCGGTGAGTTTGCGCACCACGTTGCGCGGCGCCTTCAGCGTGGTCGCCTCGCGATAGACGTGGGCCTTGCGGTCCCAGACCCCATCGGTGCGCAGATAGCGGTAGATCTTACGGCCCAGCAACAGGACGTCCGGAGGGGCCGGCCCCATGGCGACTTCCAGCGTGTGCATCGCCGCACCCGATAGATTCTCAAGCTTGACTAACACCTGCAAACCCCTGTCCTGGCTGCCCTGGCAAATCCCAGGGCAAGCAAAGCAAGAGCCGCGCCATTGGCCGCAGGGTTAATTGCCGTGAGCGGGGCCAGATTTAGTCGGCGCCCGCTTTCCTTCCCCGGAACCGCAGGGCTGTCCGGGGAAGATTCCTTATGCCGCGCGGTCGGCATGTCCGGCGCGCCCATCGACGCGGAACCGATGCGGCTCTAATACGCGCCGGATCAACCGCCAGAAGGAAGCACAGCCATGTTTTCACACGTCATGATTGGGATCAACGATCTGGTCCAGGCCAAGTCGTTTTACGACGCGGTGCTCGCCACGCTTGGGATCGCGCCGGGCAGTGTCGATCGCCACCGCGTGTTTTACCGCTCGGCGGGAGGGGTGTTTTCGGTGACTCAGCCGATCAATGGCGAGCCCGCCACGGTGGCCAACGGCGCCACTATAGGTTTTGCGGCCGCCTCGCCGGAACAGGCCGATGTGTGGCACGCCGCCGGTATCGCCAATGGCGGGACCGCTTGCGAGGACCCACCGGGCGTGCGCGACGGCGCGCTCAAGCTCTATCTGGCCTATCTGCGCGATCGCGACGGCAACAAAATTTGCGCGCTGCACCGGATGGGGTGATCGCTCACGCGCGGAGTTTTTCGCTCAGAAGTTTTCCTTGAGCCAGTTCCAGGCCCCGCGCGCGGAGCCGCCCATGGCGGCGGCGGCGCGGGCGAGGTTGGGCTGGAAGCTCTGCTCGACATCCTCAAGCGTTGGCGTGTCTAGCCGCCAGCGCAGCAGGCCGGCGGCGGCGGCGTAGGCGGGGCCGGCCTCGCCGTGGTCGAAGCCGGAAAGATCGAGCGGGCGGCCGATCCGCACCGGCATCGACAATGCGTCGATGGCGAGATCGCGGACACCCGGAATTTGCGCCCCGCCGCCCACTAGCACCGCGCGGGCCGGCGCGTTGGCGCCGGTGAACCCGGCCCGGGCCAGGCGAGCGCGCACGGCCAGCAACATTTCCACCAGCCGCGGCGTCAAGGTGTCGGCGATGGCCCCGCGCAGGACGCTGGCGGCTTCCAGGCGGCCATCGAGGCCAAGCTTTGGCGCGGGCACCGCTTCGCGCGGATCGCAGGCCCCGCGCACGGCGGCGAAAGTCAGTTTCACCCGCTCGGCGGCGGCGAATGTGGTTTCCAGACGCTGCGCCAGATCGCGCGTCAGCCGCACGCCGCCGGCGGCGATGGTCTCCGCGTGCACCAGGCCTTCGCCGGCGAACGCCGCCAGGCCGATCGAGCCCGCGCCGATGTCCACCAGCAACGCCCCCCCGGCCCGCTCCTCGCGCGACATCACCGCGATCGCCGCCGCGCGCGGGGCGGCGACGATATCGTCCACTTCAACGCCAGCGGCGCGGATGCAGGCTTGCAGCGCGTTGAGCGCTTCGGTCGGGGCGGTGACGATGCAGACCTCGACCGCCAGCGCGCGGCCGGAAAAACCAATCGGGTCCTCGACCGGCTCGCCGTCATCGATACTGTAGCGCAGCGGCTCCACGTGCAGCACCGAGCGCGAGGGCGCGGGCGTGGCGGCGAGCGCGGCCTCGATCGCAGCATTGATCTCGCGCGGGGTGACGACCTTGCCGCGTATTCGCACCACGCCGCTGGCGATGCGGGCGGCGAGGCCGGGACCGGAATAACAAGCAGTGACGCGGTGGATCGGTGCGCCGGCCATGCGCGCGGCCTCGGCGATGGCGACGGCGATGGCGCGGGCGCAGGCGCTGAAATCGGCGGCGACGCCCGAGGCGATCGCCGGGGCGGTTTGCTGGCCGACGCCAAGCACGCGGATTGGCCGCTCTGGATGCAGATCGAGCACCGGGTCGCGGCGGGCGGCCAGGCACACGGTCTTCGACACCCCCACGTCGAGCGCGGCCACCAGCGGCGCAAGCGCCCGCGGCGCGTACTCATCGTCGCTGTCACGGTGCGTTTGCGTGGCCGATTGCATGAGATCAGGCGCCTCGCAGCGAAGGACGCAGACCGCCCGCGAGTTCGGGGCGTACCCGCACCGCCAGACGCCCGGGCGCGCGCATGTCCAAACTCGCCAGCGGCCGATCTAGCAGCGCATGGCTGGCGTGCATCGCCTCCAGTTGCGCCAGCGCCGCCGGCGCGCCGGTTTCCGGCAGCGCGACGATCGCGCCCGATTGCAGTTCGAGGTTCCAGCGCCGCTCGCCCACCCGCACCAGCGCCTTCACGCGCGCGCGCACTTGGGGGAGATTCTCCAGCGCGATCAGCAGCTCCTCCGCCGCCGGCCCGGCGCCGGGCCCCACCACCAGCGGCAGGTCCTCGCGCTCGGAGGCCCGTTCGGCCAGCAGCCGCTCGCCATTATAGTCGATGACTGAAATCTCGCCGTTTTCCTGCCAGCGCGCGTAGGCCCTGCGGCGCTCAACTTCGACGATCAGCGTTGTCGGCCACAGGCGGCGCACGCGCGCGGACGCCACCCAATCCAGACTCTCCACCCGCGCTTTAACTTCATAGGGGTCCGCCGCCAGCAGCGAACGGCGCCCTTCCGGCGCAGCCAGCGCCCGCACCTCCTGCGCGCGCGCGCCGCTCACACCTTCGATCTCGATCTCGCCAATGGCGAAGCCGGTATTGGCCGCGGCCGCGTCGCTGGCGCTGGCGAACGCCTCGCGCGCGTCGAACAGCGACGAACCTAGAAAGGCCGCGCCGGCGATCGCCGCTCCCGCAAACAGCACCACGCCCGCAAGCGCCACCATCAGGCTTTTGCCACTGACCTGCATGTCCTCGCCGTTAAGACCGGACAATTTGATGCGCGCCAGCCTAGGCATGTCGCCGCCAACCGGAGCGCCATAGCGGCGCCCGCGCTTGGGCGGCTCGGAATTGCGCCCGGGACGGCGCGCTCTCATCGCGGCCATGACGCGTCCTCCAGGATCCAAGCCACCAATTGATCGTAATTCATGCCGATGTGGGCCGCCTGCTCGGGCACCAGCGAGGTCGGCGTCATGCCGGGCTGAGTGTTCACCTCCAGCAGCGCCACGCGATTGCGTTTGGGGTCGTAGCGGAAATCCGCGCGGGTCACGCCGCGGCAGCCGAGCGCTGTGTGCGCGGCTTCGGACGCGCGCATCAATTGATCGGCGATGTTTTGGGGAATGCTGGCCGGCACTTCGTGGCGCGAACCGCCGGCGGCGTATTTGGCGTCGAAATCGTACCAATCGCCGTCGCCGGTAACGATGATCTCGGTGACCGCGAGCGCCCCGCGCCCGTGCATCACCGCGACGGTCAATTCCTTGCCGTCGATGAATTCCTCGACCAGAACCTCCTCGCCAAAGGTCCAGTCGGGATCGAGCAATTGCTCGGGCGGGCGGTTGGCGCCTTCGCGGACGATGAACACGCCGACCGATGAGCCTTGCGCGTTGGGCTTGACCACATAAGGCACGGGCATCGGGTGGGCTTTCGCCGCTTCGCGCCGCTGCATCAGCTTGCCGGCCGCCAATGGCAGGCCCGCTTGCGCGAAAATCGCCTTGGACTTGTCCTTGTCCATGGCCAGCGCCGAAGCGAGCACGCCGGAATGGGTGTAGGGAATCTTGAGATAATCGAGCACGCCTTGGGCGCGGCCATCTTCGCCCCATTCGCCGTGCAGGGCGTTGAACACCGCCTCGACCCGCGCCGCGCGCAGGCGTTCGATCCAATCTTGGTCCTGGGGGTCAATCTCGGCGACCTCGTGGCCAAGCCGGCGCAACGCGGCCGCGCAGCCTGCCCCCGAGCTCAAGCTCACGGGCCGCTCCGGGCTCAATCCGCCTAGCAATACCGCTATCCGCGCCATTCGCGCCTCGACCCAACAAACCAACCCAGAAGCCTCGGGCAAACGCCTTTTCTGCGTCCGCTCCAGGTCCCACAATGAAACCCCTTTGGGTTAAGGCAAGGTTGGGATGCAGTGCGTTATCTATTGATTTTTATGGTGAATTTTGTGTGTTGGTAAATGAGGTCCAAACGACTGAGTTTGGCGCCGCTGGACGTCTAGGCCAATTGGGCTTCTAATTATCCACAGGCTTTGGCTGGGAGGCCTCGAAATGCCCGATAACCGCGCACCTTTGTTCGCCCACGATCCGCTTGGCTCGATCCGACTTGCCTCG
The DNA here is from genome assembly GCA_031400895.1 of Alphaproteobacteria bacterium. Lineage (GTDB taxonomy): Bacteria > Pseudomonadota > Alphaproteobacteria > Caulobacterales > Aquidulcibacteraceae > Vitreimonas. The sequence goes on from JANNQT010000038.1 coordinate 14,440, forward strand.
AATTACGCCGAGCGGGCGCTGCTGGGCACGCTTTCGCCTGGCTTCGGCGCAATTTTCCTGGCGCTCGGATACGCCTCGCTTCAGGCTGAGGGACCCTATCGCGGCATATGGGTTATTGGCGTTCTCGCGGTCTTGCTGGCGGCGGCGCATGTGCTGCTGCCGCGACGCGACCGTGGCGATATCTGGCTCACTCCGCTCTCGCTTACCATATTGTTCATTGCCGCCGGCCAAACGTTCGCTGTCGCCGATGTGCCGCTAGCGGCGCTGCTCACCGTGGCTTTCGCCGCCGCCTATGGCTGGCTGATCCTGGTGCGGCGGGTAGCGTCGGCAGACGCGCTCATTTTCCTCGCGGTCGGGCCGATCTTCATGACCGCGCCCGAACTGATGCAAAAGGCGCAGGCGCAGGGCTGGCTTTGGTACCAATTGGCGACAATGGCCGTAATTGTGTTCGCCGGCGGGGCGATCGTCTGGCGGCGCGGATTCTTCTCGGCTTTGATCGTTGTCAGCGCCTTCTTCTATTACTCGATCTGGGTTCCATTCTCGCTCAACCTCGGCGTCGGACCGGAGTCCGAGCAAGCGGTCGCGGCGGTCGCGGCGACCGAAGCGGCGAAGAGTCCGTACACCTTCTTGTTGTCCATGGGAGCAAAGCCCGCGCTGATCGGCGCGGTCTGGCTGCCGATGCTTATGGTCCTGCTCGCCAGGCATTGGGCCGCGCGGCGTGCGACGGTGGGCGCGGCCAAGGCGTTTCTCGACCAGAATGTGGTTTCCGCAGCGATGGGCGTGGTCGTTTTGTACGGCGCCTTCGCGCTCGCGCCACAGGTTCCGATACGTTACCTGTTCGACCTCAATGCGGCGCTGTTCTGCGCCTGGCTGATATTTCTCATCACCCAGAACCGCACGCGCTGGGCGCCCTATGCGGTGCTGATCTGGTTGGTGGTGTTGCAACGCGTGGCGTCGCATTTGTCGCTGATCGAAATGGGCCTCGCCATCGCGCTCTACGCGGCGACCACGATCGCCATCGGCGGCGGCTTGATCGCCGCGCGCGTCGGCGGGGGTCTCCCCGCCGACGCTACGCGAAAATGCGTCGCACTGCTCATCGTCATCAACGTCGTTGGAACCATGATGTTCGTGGGCGCGGAGCTCGACCGCCAAGTGACGGCGGGACTGAAGCGGCCGGAATTTGAGATTTATGCCGCGCTCTACCTGCTGATTGTTGCGGCGGTGTTTATCGGCCTAGCGGCTGCGCTGCTGGCTAGTCAGCCGCCAGCGCCTCGGAGCATCTGGCGCGGCCAATTGATATCCGCGCGCGCGATCGTGGTGTTGCGGCGATTTTTCAGCGGCTTTTGGGGGCGCAACGTCAACCTGGCAAAGTTTCCCTTCATCAGTCAGGGCGCGGCGCTGGCGCGCCACCTTCGCGGCGACGATCGCAACGATTTGGTTTCGCTCTTGGTATACGCGGCGCTGCTCTATTACCTTGCCTGGGCGACGCTGTTCGGGCCGATCGCGCCCTTCATCAGCGTAGTCGATCCGACTCCCGGCCAGACTTTTGGCGCTCGCGTTGTGCAGTTCGGTTTGCTGACCTACCTGTTCGGTCGCGTAACGCGCTTTCGGCTCTACGCCTATTTCGGTGTCTTCGCGATCCTGTGGTCTGGCGTGGCCGCGCTTGACCTCGGTTCCTGGGGCAGCCTAGCCAACCGCAGCCCCGCTGAGTCCGCGGGTTTTGCCGAAATCGCCGGCGCCGGTGCGTCCACGGCGCTGTTTCTTCACAAGCTCGCGGCCTTTCTCGGCCCAAACGTGATCGTTCCGGGCGTCGGGCTCATCGCCTGCGAAGTGATCCGCTCACTGGTCGATCCGGTGCGCGAGTGGCTTGCAGCGCGGCTTACGCCGAGAAATGGGCTCGCCGCCGCCGCCGCCGGCGCGTCGCCGCGACCGCGTTGGCTCATGCCCAGCGCTGCGGGGGTTAGCGTATTCGTGGCGCTGATGGTGGGTCTCTCGGTATGGGGCGGCAGCGGCGCGGCGTTCGTCGATGCGATGGCCAAGCGCACCGCCCGGGTCGATACATCGCCCGCCGGCGTGGTGTTGGGTTTGGCTCGCATGGCGCCGCGGTCCGCGATCAAGGGCGGGCAGGTCACCATGCAACGAATCCAGTTCGCCAACTGGGCAAGCCAAGCGCCTCCCATGGAGAATCCGGGGCTACCAAGCGTGGTCCTTGGCGAGGATCAGCCCATGGCGATCTTGGTGGCGCGGATCGATCTTGGCGATGGCGGCCAACGCGTGGTCCACTACAGCATTTATCGGCAAGGCGCGGGCGCTCGCATTGTGCTAGAACTCGAACCGCCTCAGCTAACCCGCGATGAGATTGTCGGTCGAGCATCGCTGAGGCGGAGGTTTGCTCGCGAACGCCAAAGCTCCGAGGTTTTGTACCTAGCGCTGAAGGCGCAGGTAGAAGCGCTCATGGCCGGCGCCGCCAATCCGCCAAGCGACCTTTCCGGAATCTCGGTTACCGAGTTGCGGCGGCGGCCATTCGTACATGTCGAAGGCGCGGCGAACGAAACTCGTGCGGTGGAGACAGCCCTGGTCACCGCTGGCGCGGCCTTGCAACAAAGCGGCATTTCAGGTCCCGCGGTCATTGAGCAATTGCCAGAAGGCCGCTTTCGCGCCGGCTACATCTACCAGGACTTCGAGGTCGTGGAACTCCCGGAGTCCAGCGAGGCTCGCCTCGGCTACACGCCGGAAGGCCAAGCGCTCAGGTTTGCCTTGAGCGGCGCCGGGGCTTTTCCTGCCGGCGCGTCCGCCATCTCGGCGGCGACCGATCCTGGGGCCGCGGCGGTACGCCAGCGCCTGGTCGAACTGGCGGGGGCCGCGGGCCTACAGCCCGGCCAATTCATGGAGATTCGTTCGGAGAGTTCCGCCGATGCCAATGGCGCGCGCGAGTACTATCTCTTGGCCAGCGGACGGACCGCCGCGCTGGGTTGCGTCATCTCTGCTATCGACAATGGTTTCGGATACTGCTCGCTGGACGATGAGTGAGGCTGGCCGCCGCCACCACCGGGGAACACGATCAGGTAGGACAAGGAACATGGGCGCCCTAACCCGCCCGACCTAGCCGCTTGATCTCCCACTCCAGCGTCACGCCGCTGTGCTTTAGCACGGCGGCGCGGACTTCTTCGCCCAGGCCCTCGATGTCGGCGGCGGTGGCGGCGCCGGTATTGATCAGGAAATAGGCGTGCTTTTCGCTGACCTGGGCGCCGCCGCGGCGGGCGCCGCGCATGCCGGCTTCGTCGATCAGCATCCAGGCCGAGAGCTTTTCCCCATTGGGCGCGAGGGGATTTTGAAAGGTGGAGCCGCCGGTTTTTTCCCGGATCGGCTGGCTGCCTTCACGCTTGGTGGTGATCGCGGCCATGCGGGCGGCAATTGCTTCAGGCGCGTCGGGGGCGCCTTGAAAAATGGCGTCGAGAAAAATCAACTCCGGCGGCAAGCCATTGTGGCGATAGCTGAAGCCGAAATCGGAATTAGCCAACGCAATCCGTTCGCCTGCGCGCGTCAGCGCATTGGCCTCCACCAAAACGTCCTGGGTCTCGCGCCCGTAGCAGCCGGCGTTCATGGTCAGCGCGCCGCCCATCGCGCCGGGCACGCCGACATAGAATTCGAGCCCGGAGATCCCCGCCTTAGCCGCGCCCTTGGCCACCATGGCATCGAGCGCGCCAGCGCCGGCGCGAATGCGCGCGCCCGCCAGCGGCTCGATTCCCGCGAATTGCCGCCCTGCCAGCCGCACCACCACGCCCTCGATGCCGCCGTCGCGCACGATCAGGTTCGAGCCCAATCCCAACACCGTGACCGGTATTTCAGGCGCCAGCCGGCGCAAAAACTCCGCCAGATCATCGGCATCGGCCGGCAGCAGCAGCGCCTGCGCGGGGCCGCCGACGCGAAACCAGGTAAACGGCGCCAAGGCCTCGCCGCGAAGCAGCTGGCCGCGCACAGGCGGGAGATCACTCATTGTTGATGGGCTATGTCATGCTTTCCAGGCGCCTCAAAGCATTCCCGCCCTCGCCGGGGCCGGTGGGATCGCCCATAATGAGCCGATAGGAGACCGACATGCGCCTTGCCCTCCCCGCTTTCGCCGCCCTAGCTTTTACCACGCTGGCGCTGGCCGCCTGCGCCAGCGCTCCGACAGACGCCGCCGCCCCGGCCGCCGAGCGCGACTGCTTCAACTCTGAGAACGTCAACGGCTTTTCCTATATCGACAACGAGCACATAGGCGTCACCGTCGGCGCCAACCGCAAATACATCCTGACCACCATGTTCAACGCCCGCGACCTGGATTGGACCCACGTGATCGCCATCCGCTCCAGCACGTCGTGGATTTGCACCGGCAATGGGCTGGGCGTGGAGGTCATCGGCGGCGAGCCGCGGCGCAATTACCCAATCACCGCGATCGAGCGCGCACCCGATCCAGCGCCGAACGCC
>JANNQT010000039.1:0-35499 GCA_031400895.1 Alphaproteobacteria bacterium
CGCCCCACTTGGCAGCCGCGGTCCAGCCGTCGTCGATCACGATCAGCGTGCGTCCGCCGCCGGCCCCTTGCGCCGGCGCCAGGGCCGGGCGCGCGAAAGCCAGGATCAGCAGCGTCGCCGCCAGCGCCCGCGCCAGCAGCAGCCACCACGGCGCGCGCTCGCGCGATTGCTCCTGGGTGTGCAAGCCCTGCAACAGCCGCGCCGGCGGAAATTGCGTGCGCTGCGGCGGCGGCGGCGTCGCGCGCATCAGCCACCACAGCGCCGGCAGCGCCAACAGCGCCAGCAGCGCTCCCGGCGCGGCGAACAGGATCGGCCCCAGGGTCACGCGCGTTGCTCGGCCACCAGCGCCGCCAGCAACGCCAGCGCCGGCGCCGGCGAATGATCGGTGCGATGCCCCATGGTCTCAAAGCCCGCCCGCGCGCCCAGTTCGCGCAAGCTGCGCCGGTGCGCGGCGAGCCGCTCGCCATAATCGCCGCGCGCCGCCTCGGCGCGGCCGATCAGCGCCTCGGTCTTGGCCCCTGGGGCCTGGAACAGGGTGCGGCCCTTGAACGGAAAATCCTCCTCGGCGGGATCGGCGATCATCACCAGCGCGCCGGTGGCGCCGGCCTGCGTCGCCGCGTTGAGGCGCTGGCGCCAAGTTTCGAGCGGAGCGTAGAAATCGCTGAAGAACACCAGACAGGCGCGGGCTGGGGCTTCGGCATCGCGCAGCGGTTGGAGCAGATCATGCGCCAAGCGGTCCACCGCGCTGGCGCCGCGGCGCGGGGGATGGCCAAGCGCGCCGACGCGCTCGCCGCCCCGCGCCAGCAGCGTCGCCAGCGCCAGCGCCAGCACGCGGGCGCGGTGGAGTTTGCCGGGTCGCCTCGAACTACTCGACCAATTGAAGCCCGGCTCGGGATCGATCCAGAACCACGCCGTCTGCGCCGCCTCGCGCTCGCGCTCGCGCACGAAGTAGCGATCGCCGCGCGCCGAACGGCGCCAATCCACCAGCCGCGCGCCGTCCTCGGGACGGTGGTCGCGATACTGCCAGAACGCTTCGCCCTGTCCGGCGCGGCGGCGGCCGTGAAAGCCCGGTGCGCTGGCGGCAAGGCGGCGCGCGTCGAGCAGCACGCCTGGAAGATCGCCGGCAAGCGCGAGCGCGTCGAGGCGGTGCGTGTCGCTCAACGAACCCCCTCCCCCTTGTGGGGAGGGGGCAGGGGGTGGGGGGCGTTCACCCCGCGCGCTCCGCCAGCGCATCGACCAGCGCGTCCACATCCAGCCCCTCGGCGCGGGCGCCGAAGGAGAGTTGCATGCGGTGCACCAAAGCTGGCCGCGCCAGCGCGACGACATCGTCCACCGCCGGCGCCAGACGTCCGCGCAGCAGCGCGCGCGCGCGCGCGGCGAGCATGAGCGCTTGTCCCGCACGCGGGCCGGGGCCCCAGGCGACATGTTCATTGACGCGCGCATCGTGGCTCGAACCGGGGCGCGCGGAGCGCACCAGTTGCAAAATCGCCGCCAGCACTTTCTCGCCCACGGGCATCGAGCGCACCAGGTGTTGCAGCCGCATCAAGGCTTCCGCGTTCAGCACCGGCGCGGGCTGCGTCGATGCAACGCCAGTGGTCTCGATCAGAATCTTGCGCTCGATTTCCGCATCCGGGTAGGGGACATCGACTTGCAGCAGAAAGCGATCCAGCTGCGCTTCCGGCAGCGGATAGGCGCCCTCGTGCTCGATCGGGTTCTGCGTCGCCAACACATGGAATGGGCGCGGCACGTCATAGGCCTGGCCGGCGATGGTGACGTGATGCTCCTGCATCGCCTGCAGCAGCGCCGATTGCGTGCGCGGGCTAGCGCGGTTGATCTCGTCGGCCATCAGCAATTGCGTGAAGATCGGCCCCTTGACGAAGCGGAAATGGCGCCGCCCCGCCTCGTCCTGGTCGAGCACTTCCGAGCCGAGGATATCGGCCGGCATCAGGTCGGGGGTGAATTGCACCCGCGCCCAGTCGAGCCCCAGCACCAGCGCCATCGCCTCCACCAGCCGCGTCTTGGCCAGGCCCGGCGCGCCCACCAGCAGCACGTGCCCGCCGGCCAGTACCGCGGCCAAGGTCAGCTCGATCACCCGCTCCTGGCCGAACACCGCCTTGCCGATCTCGGCGCGGACGCGGGCCAGCGCCTCGCCGGCCTGCTCGGCCTCGGCGACAATGGCGTTGTTGGCGGCCTTGTTGGGGTCGGATTTGAACATGGGGCGAAAGCTCGCTTGCAGGGAGGCTGAAAATAAGGCGGATGCTGAGCCATGGCGTCTCGGAACCCAGGCCTGGGGCAAATGCTGGCCGCGCTCAAGCTGGAAGCCGGAACAGGCGAAAACGGCGCCCCGCCGGTGGAGCGCTGGAACCCGCCTTATTGCGGCGCGGCGGGGTTTGAAATCCTGGCCGACGGAAGCTGGAAACACGAGGGGACGCGCATCACCCGCGAGCCAATGGTGCGGCTGTTCGCGTCGATCCTGCGCAAGGATGAAGACGGTGCAACCTACCTGGTCACGCCGGTCGAGAAAATCCTAGTGGCGGTCGAGGATGCGCCGTTCGTGGCCATCCGCGCCGATCGGCACGGGCAGGGCCGCGCGCAGACCCTGGTGTTCACCACCAATGTCGGCGACGTGGTCGAGGCCGGCCCCGCGCACCCGCTCCGCGTGCGCTATGACGGCGACACGCCGCGGCCTTATGTGCTGGTGCGTGGACGTCTCGAAGCCCGCATCTTGCGCGCGCCATTCTATGAGCTGGTGGAATGGGGGGAGACGCGGGAGGGGAGGCTGGGCGTGTGGAGCGGAGGCGTGTGGTTTGAGTTGGGGGAGACGTAAGTGACCTCTGCGACACTACCGCAAGAGATCGATCACAGGGTGATCCGGTCCGCAACGGTGCGGGACGGAGGCGATGCGAAGCGGCGTGTCGCCATATATGTTGGTTGCCGACTTGTCCGCACCCGCATCTATTAGTAGGCGAACAATTCTTACCAAAGCCTCCTGGTCGTGCCTTCGCTCGCAGACATCCAATATTTTGTGCAGCGCGGCGTTATTTTCCACGTCAATCGCCGCGTTTGGATTCCAGTCCTGGCGCAGGGCGGCCTCCACTGCCACTGCGTCAAGCGCCATAAGGGCGCCGTGAACATTATCGGAGTCCGCCGTGAGCTGTGGAGTTGTTTGCGGTGGCGAGACTTGTTCCGCGGCGTCGCGCTGCGCTATGGGCGGGGACGAGACTTGCTGAGCGCTGCTGCTAGCTAGCGTATCACTGGTTGGTGTATCAGTCGTTTCTGACGTCTGCGCTTCAACATCAGACTGCACGGGCGTCAACCAGCGCGAAGCGATAAGGCCGAGGCCAATTAACACAGTCGCCAAGATCGAGCCAGCGATCAGCATACCACCGGCGCCTTGCCTGACTCGTACTGGAGATTGACGATGTTCGCCCTTAAGGGAGTCCAAGTCCAGAAAGCCCGTGCGCACGCTCTGGCGCAGCGCATTGGCCAGCCGGTCGATGTCGGCGCGAAAGTCAGGATCGCGGCGGATTACCGCAGCATTGCGACGCACGAGCGCGCGCATGGGAGGCGGCAAAGCGTCTGCGTGCGGCATCTCAGCGCCGTTGACCAGAACCGGCACCACTTGAATGTCGCCCAATCTGAGCGCCGTCTCGACCTCAAGGCGCACCCAATCATGCTCGTCGTCGAGCCGACGCTTTCCGGATGCATCCGCCGAGTCGATCCAGTTACGTCCGATCAGAATTAGCGCCACGCTACATCGCGGCAGAATGCCCTTAATGTACTCTCCGAAGTCGGCTCCTACCGGGATGTTATCGACATCCTTGAAGACGCGCTCTTCCCCGAAGCGCGCCGCCAGCGCGTCATAGATTCGTCCCGCCACGTCAGCGGTGTCGTCTCGACGATAGCCGATAAAAATGGCTTCCCGTGCCATGTTACCTCCCGCCCGCTCTATGCCTTGTGGCGCGCCCAGCAACCGAGCATGTTCGGTGTCGCTCAAGCCCCATTATAGTTAGAACGACCCTGCCAGCAAAGACTAGTGCCAAGTCTAGAGAAACTTGAGATTGATTGCGCATGGACGCCCCGGATCCTACCTTGAGCGCGTGACCGACATACTTGTGGCCCTCCTCCGCTCGCGGGCGGAGTGTGGTTCGAATTGGGGAAGCTGAAGTGAGCGCCAAGCAACGCTCCCCGGACGCGAGCGAAGCGACGCGATCCGGGGTCCATCGTCGTGGCGAACGCTGGCCGGCCGGAGTTCGCGCCATCCATGGGCCCCGGCTCGGCGCCGCGCTTGCGCGCGGCTTGGCCGGGGAGCGGGGTCTTGCGGAATGAATTTCGATGACATCGAATCGCGCCTGCGCGCCAAGCTCGATCAGCTGGATCGCATCGCACCGCCCACGCCCATGCGCAGCGATCGCGACCTGAACCCCGACTGGACCGACCTGCCCGCGCCGTTGCGTCCCGCGGCGGTGCTGGCGCCGATCGTGCGCCGGCCCGAGGGCTGGACCATGCTGTTTACGCAACGCGCGGAGGAGACGCCGGCGCATCCGGGGCAAGTGTCGTTCCCGGGCGGACGCGTTCATGCCGACGATGCCTCGCCGCTGGAAACCGCGCTGCGCGAAACCGAGGAGGAGATCGGCCTTTCGCGCCGTTTCATCGAGCCGATCGGCACCTGGGACCGGTACAATACCGGCACCGGCTTCACTATCACGCCGATACTCGGCTTGGTCGAACCCGGCTTTGAACTGACCCTCGATCCGCGCGAAGTCGCCGAGGTGTTTGAAACGCCCTTGTCGTTCCTGATGAACCCCGCCAATCACGAGCGCCGCGAAGGCGTATGGAAAGGCGTTACCCGTTTCTATTACGCCATGCCCCACGATGGCCGCCTCATCTGGGGCGCCACCGCCGGCATGATCCGGGCGCTGTGGGAGAGATTGTATGAGTGAGCATTCTGCGGCAGTCGCACGTAGGATTTTCTTCGCCGCGCCTATAGTGGCGCTCTTGTTTGCGTGTGGCGGGCCAGTATCGCCACCGACGTTTGCGATGCGCTTTGAAATCTCACGCGGTGCAAGGGACGCCATTGGCCCGGCGTTGAGCGACTTCTCGGCGCGAGATCGTTTCAAGTTCACAGAGATCGACCTCGGCATCGACCGCAGCTTTACGTTGGAGCGCCCCGATTTGCGGATCCTAGTTGGACCTGGCGGATGGCTCGATCCTATGCCAACAACGCATGAATGGCCCTATGAATACCAGGTGCTCTTTTATCCCGCTCAGCCCGACACGGATGTAGAAGCGTTGGCTGCATCGATTGGCGCCGTGTTGGCGGCAATTCCAGGCGTACGAAAGTCGGGGCCGAATTTTGTTCCCAGCAAAACCCTGCCAGATACTGCGACATGACCGCATCCATCGCTCACGCTTCCTGGCTCAGCGCCAAAGAAACTCAAGCACTTATCTCTGCGCTCGAATTCGCGCGCCATGGCGGCTCGCGTTTCGTCGGCGGCTGCGTGCGCAATACGTTGCTGGGCGTGGGCGTCGATGACATCGATGTCGCCACGCGATTGACGCCGGATCAAGTCACGCAAATCGCCAAACAAGCCGGCTTTGCCGCGCACCCGACCGGCATCGAGCACGGCACGGTGACATTGGTGGTAAACCACATGCCGTTCGAGGTAACGACGCTGCGCCGCGATGTCAGCACCGACGGCCGCCGCGCCACGGTGGCGTTCACCGAAAGCTGGGAAGAGGACGCAGAGCGCCGCGATTTTCGCTTGAACGCACTCTACGCCGGTGCGGACGGCGCGATTCACGATCCCACCGGCGGCGGGCTCGACGACGCGCGCGCGGGCCGGGTTATTTTCATCGGCGATGCGCACCAGCGCCTACGCGAGGATTATCTGCGCATCCTGCGCTTCTTCCGCTTCAACGCCTGGTACGCAAAGGGTCCGCTCGATCCGCACGGGATCAGCGCGTGTGCTGATTCCGTCGCCGGGCTCGATGCTTTGTCCGCGGAGCGGGTCTGGAAGGAAACCAAGAAGCTGCTCGCCGCGCCCGATCCACGCGCGGCCTGGGAGGGCATGGAGGCGATCGAAGTGCGCGTGCGGGCGCTGCCGGAATTGAGCAACCACACGCGGCTCGATGCGCTGATGCGCCTCGAAGCCGATCTGCTGCTGCCGGTCGATGCGATGACGCGCGCGGCGGCGGCGCTGAGCGATCAGGAAAGCGCGCGCGCGCTGGCGCGGCGGCTCAAACTCTCCAACGAGGAGCGCGACCGGCTGGTCGCGGCGCTCGGCGGCGAATTCAAGATCACCTCATACCTGTCGCTCAAGGAAATGCGCCGGGTGATCTACAAGCTCGGCGCCGAAGCCTTCCGCGACCGCGTGATGCTGGCCTGGGCCGGCGCCGGCGGGGAGAAGGCGCAAGCCTGGCGCGCGCTGATGGCGCACGGCCAGATGTGGAAGCCGCCCAAACTGCCGCTCAGCGGCGATGAAGTGATGGCCGCCGGCGTGCCCGCTGGCCCCAAGGTCGGCGAAGTGATGCGCGAAGTGGAAGCCTGGTGGATCGACGCCGATTTTCCCGACGACAAGCTCTCGATCGTCGAGCGGCTGAAAGCGGTGGCGCAGGGGATGGCGTAGCGCCTCACGCGGCCCAGAGCACTTCCGGTCGGCAAGCGGCGAACAGCGACGCGGCGGGTTCGCGTCGGTGCGCCAGCGCGCTGGCGAGCAGGGCGCGCTTGTCCGCGCCGGTGATCACCAGCAGCGTGCGCCGCGCGCGCGCCACCGCCGCCAAACTCAGCGTCAGCCGTTCCGGGGTCGCGTAAGCTTGCGGCGCATGCACCGCGAGCACGCTGCGGGAATTGCCGGGGTCAAGCGCCGCCGCCGTTTCCCCCGCGCCTGGAAACCAGGACGCCATGTGGCCGTCCGCGCCCATCCCCAGCAGCGCCGCGTCGACCCGCAGCGGCGCATAAAGCGCGTCGGCGCGCCGCGCCGCTGTTTCAAGGTCCATTGCTAGGGCAAACATTGGAACCAGGTTCGCGCCGGCAGCGAGCGCGGGCGCCAGCGTCCGCCGCAGCAGGCCTTCGTTCGAAGCTTCGTGCTCGGGCGGCAGGAAGCGTTCATCGACCAGTGCGAACTTGACCTTCGGCCAATCGAGCGCCTTGTTGGCGAGCTTCACATAGGCTGGCGCCGGGGTTGTTCCGCCCGACAGCGCCACGCACCCCGTTCCGCTCGCGGCGATCGCCTGGCTGAGCGCCTCGGCCAGCCGCGCGGCGGCGGCCTCCATCAGCGCTTCGCGCGAAGCAAAGACCTCCGGCATCACGCCTTGTCGGCGAGGGCTTGGCGCAGAACCTGCGCGGCGGCGCCGCCATACTCGGCGTCGGCGAGCGCGAACGCCACATTGGCGCGCAGATAGCCGATCTTGTCGCCGCAATCATAGGTGCGGCCCTCATATTCGAGCGCATGAAAGCTCTGCGAACCCATAAGCCGCGCCATCGCGTCGGTGAGCTGGATTTCGCCGCCCGCGCCGGGCTGCTGGTTGGCGAGCAGGGCGAATATCTCAGGCTGCAGGATGTAGCGGCCGCTAATGCACAAATTGGAGGGCGCGAGTTCGCGCCTGGGTTTTTCCACCATGCCCCGCATCTTGATCAGCCGGCCCTCACGGCTTTCGGGATCGACGATGCCGTATTGCTCGGGCGCCTCGGTCGGCTCTACGGCGATGAGATTGCCGCCCACCTTGGCATAAGCCTGGGCCATCTGCGCCAGGCAGGAGGGCTTGGCCACCATCAGCATGTCCGGCAGCATCACCGCGAACGGCTCATCGCCGATTATGTCGCGGGCGCACCAGACCGCGTGGCCGAGGCCGAGCGCGGCCTGTTGGCGCACGAAGCTCAGCGACCCCGCCGGGCGCAGGCCCTGCCGCAATTGCTCGACCAGCGCGGTCTTGCCCTTGTGGGCGAGGCTGTCCTCCAATTCGTAGGCGCGGTCGAAATAATCCTCGATCGCGCCCTTGCCGCGCCCAGTGACGAAGACGATGTGCTCGATCCCCGCCGCCAGCGCCTCATCGACCACGTACTGGATTGCCGGCCGGTCGAATACCGGCAGCATCTCCTTGGGGATCGCCTTGGTCGCCGGCAGCACTCTTGTGCCGAAGCCGGCCACCGGCAGCACCGCTTTCCGTAGCGGTCTCAGGGCCGCTTTCACGCTATCCATAGTGGTCCTGCCTTCGGCGCCGCAACATGGCGTCTTCGTGGCCTAATACAGCCCAAGCAGCGGCGACGCGCAACCGCGGATAAACGGCTGATTCCGCTGATATTCAGGTTTGTTTGCTAGATTGGCTGGCGTTGGCGTTGGAACCGCAGCGACGCTGACGCGGGGTGTGACGCCCGTCACGGAAAAGAAAATTGCGGTGCCGCAAAACTAGCAATTGCAGCATTACTCACCATTTGTTAAGCCACGTCGCCTTCAGGAGCCTCCCGCAATGTCCCCGCAGCAAAAAACCACCCTCCGCATGATCGTGGCGAGTTTCGCCGCCGGGGTTGGGGCGATGATGCTTGTGGGGCTTGCCGCGCCGATCGTGAGCGATATCGCCACCCGCGAAGCCCTGGCTTCGACGCTTGCGCACGAAGTGCCGGCCACGATCCAGCCTTTGGATGTGGCCGAAGTCCGCGCCCGGCTGGTTGACGCGAACCAGCGCTTGGAAACCACCCGCGCTGCCACCAGCCAGGCGATGAACCGGCTTGAGCGTCTTTCCGGTCGCTAGGCCGCATTCCCGACCTGGACTTCCCCCTGATAGGCGCATTGTCCCCGGCGCGAACCGCGAATCGGCGCTAAGGACAAGCCCATGAGCCAAACCTTGATCGAAGGCGTCGAAGCGCGCCTCCTCGCTGGCGCGGTGCGCGCCTTGTCCATGGACGCGGTGGAGCGGGCCAAGTCCGGCCATCCCGGCATGCCCATGGGCATGGCCGATGCCGCGACCATGCTGTTTTCGCGCTTCCTCAAATTCGACGCCGCCGCCCCCGATTGGCCCGACCGCGACCGCTTCGTACTCTCCGCCGGCCACGGCTCGATGCTGCTCTATAGCCTGCTGCACCTCACCGGCTACGAGGACATGACGCTCGATGAATTGAAGCGCTTCCGCCAACTCGGCTCGAAAACCCCGGGGCATCCCGAATACGGCCACGCCGAGGGCGTCGAGACCACCACCGGCCCGCTCGGGCAGGGGCTCGCCAACGCGGTCGGCATGGCGATGGCGGAAGCGCACCTGAATGCACGCTTCGGCGATGAACTGGTCAACCATCGCACCTGGGTGATCGTCGGCGACGGTTGCCTGATGGAGGGCATCAGCCACGAAGCCATCGCGCTCGCCGGTCGCCAGAAGTTGAACAAGCTGATCGTCATCTGGGACGACAATTCCATCTCCATCGACGGCGCCGTCTCGCTTGCCGACACCACCGACCAGCGCGCGCGATTCGCGGCGTCGGGCTGGAATGTATTTGCCTGCGACGGGCACGACGGCGCCGACATTGCCCGCGCTTTTGAAGCCGCCACCAAGTCCGACAAACCGGCGCTGATCGCCTGCAAAACCATTATCGGCTTCGGCGCGCCGAAAAAAGCCGGCACCGCGCACGCGCACGGCGAGCCGCTGGGTACAGTGGAACTCGCGGCGGCGAAACAAGCGATTGGCTGGGAGCACGCTCCGTTCGAGATCCCCGAGGACGTCGCGGCGGCGTGGAATAAAATCGGCGCGCGCGGGCGCGGCGAGCGCGAAAGCTGGACCGCGCGGCTCAAGCGATCAGCGCGACGCGACGCGTTCGAAGCGGCGATGGATTTCGACACTATCGGCGCCGGGCTCGTCGCCCTGGAGCAGTACGCGCGCGCGATGGCCGAGGCCAAGCCTTCGCTAGCTACCCGTGCGTCCTCGGGCGGCGCGATCGAGGCGATGTTTTCCGCGGTCCCGGAATTGCTCGGCGGCTCGGCCGATCTCACCGGTTCGAATCTGACGCGGCCGAAAACCGGCGCCGAGGATTTCACCCCGGAAAACCGCGCCGGTCGTTACATCCGCTACGGCATCCGCGAGCATGCCATGGCGGCGGCCATGAACGGTATGGCGCTGCATGGCGGGATCATCCCCTATGGCGGCACGTTCCTGAGCTTCGCCGACTATTCGCGCCCGGCCATTCGCCTGGCGGCGCTGATGGGCATTCGCGTGATCCATGTGATGACCCACGATTCCATCGGCCTCGGCGAAGACGGGCCGACGCACCAGCCGGTCGAACATCTCGCCGCCTTGCGCGCGATCCCGAACCTGGCCGTGTTCCGTCCCGCTGACGCGGTCGAAGCCGCCGAATGCTGGCAGGCTGCCTTGATCCGCGCCTGGGGCCCCTGCGTCCTGGCGCTATCGCGGCAAGCAACGCCGACCTTGCGCGAGGACGCCACGGAGAATCTCAGCGCCCGCGGCGCTTATGTGCTGCGCGAAGCGACCGGCGGGCCCGCACGCGTGGCCTTGTTCGCCACCGGCACGGAGGTGGCGCTCGCCGTGCAAGCGCGCGAGACGCTACAGGCTGAGGGCGTGCCAACGCGGGTGATCTCGGTCCCGTGTTTTGAATTGTTCGAGGAGCAGGACGACGACTATCAGGATGGCGTGCTCGGCGACCCCGAGGTCGCGCGTATCGGCGTCGAAGCCGCCATCGGCCAGGGCTGGTTCGAGATGTTCGGGCTGTCCGACTTCATCGGCATGGCCGAGTTCGGCGCCTCCGCCCCGGCCAAGGACCTCTATTCCCATTTCGGCATCACTCCTGACGCCATCGTCGCGGCGGCGAAAGCGCTGCTTTAGCCTGGACAAGGCGGCAATTGTGTTATAACATTGGTTATAACATGAGGCGGTCCCATGACAGACAAGAACAAAAACAAAGGCGTAAGCGACACCGAGCACGCGGAATTCCGCGCCGATTTGTCCCCGAAGTCCCCCACCGGCAGCACCCTCAAAGTCCGCCGCATCGGCAATTCCCTCGGCGTGGTGCTGCCCAAGGCAGTGCTGGCCAAGCTGCGTGTGGGCGAGGGCGATAGCCTCAGCGTCAGCGAAACGCCGGGGGGCGTGGCGCTGAGCCCGTTCAACGACCGCGTGGCCGAGCAGGTCGAGGTAATGCGCGACTTGATGAAGCGCTATCGCAATGCGCTGCGTGAGTTGGCCAAGTGAAGGACCCGGTTTGGGTGGAACGTGAATCGGTGACGATCGCGCACGCCGTCTCGCTTGCCGCGCACGGCGGCGCTGACGGTGTGCGTGACGCTGGTCTTCTGGAGTCCGCCTTGGCGCGACCGCGGAATCTGTTTGCCTATGGCGAGGCCGATGCGGCCGCGCTGGCGGCGGCTTACGCGTTTGGTATTGTCCGCAACCACCCGTTCGTGGATGGCAATAAGCGCACCGCGTTTCTGACCGCCGCCGCCTTCCTCGAACTCAACGGCTACCGTTTCACCGCCAGTGAAGCAGAGGTGGTCGTGCGCACGCTCACGCTTGCATCGTCCGAGATCGGCGAGGAAGAGTTTGCGGCTTGGCTGCGAGAGAATGTACAGCTGCGCTAGGGATGGACCGGCGGCGGCCGATAAAGTTGGCTTGACCGCGCCGGGCTTCGGCAGCAGACTCGGTTGGACTTTCAACGCCAGCAGAGGGAGGATGGATCATGACAGCCATTGTTTTCTCGGCTTCCCGCCGCGCTGCTGGCGTGCGCTCAGTTCCAAAGAAGTGACGGCGCTTCCGGCAGCATTCGCAAATCCCATGTTGCTGGCCCATTCCAATGATTGAGCCTTATGGCTGGAGCGCAGCGCTTCAGCATGCGTTCGCGCCGCACGCGTCGCAGGGCTATTTTCCCGCGCGCGTGGTTGCGCATCATCGCGGCCTGTGGCGGCTGATGACGGAACAAGGCGAAGTCGCCGGCCGCTTGAGCGGACGCTTTGCGTCGGAGGCCCGGCCGGGCGAGCATCCGGTGGTCGGCGATTGGCTCGCCATCGGCGCGCCGGAAGCGGGGGAGGCGATTATCCACGCGCTGATGCCGCGCGCCAGCGCCTTCAGGCGCCGCGCGCCGGCGGGAGGCCTGCAGGTCGTCGCCGCGAATATCGATGTGGCGCTGTTGGTCGCGGCTCTGAACAAAGATCTCAATCCGCGCCGGCTCGAACGCTACTTGGTGGCGGCGCGCGACAGCGGCGCTGCGCCGGTGATCGTGCTGACCAAGACCGACCTCTGCGCCGATTTCGCAGCCGAAGTGCGCGCCATCGAAGCCATCGCTGCTGGCGCGCCGGTCGTGGCGCTGTCAGCGCTCACCGGCGCGGGGCTTGGCGCGCTCGATGTGTGGCTCAAGCCCAGCGTGACCGGCGCGCTGCTCGGCTCTTCCGGCGCCGGCAAATCGACCTTGCTCAACGCGCTCGCCGGCAGCACGTTAATGGATACCGGAGCGATCCGTGAGGACGACGATCGCGGTCGCCACACCACCACCCACCGCGAGCTGTTTCGGTTGCCCAGCGGCGCGTTGCTGCTGGACACGCCCGGCATGCGCGAGCTTGGCTTGCTGGCTGACGACGTCGCGCTGGATGCGAGCTTCGCCGATATCATGGCGCTCGCCGGCGCCTGCCGTTTCAACAATTGCACGCACGTGAATGAGCCCGGCTGCGCGGTGCTGGCGGCGCTGGAGAGCGAGGCGTTGGGCCCGGACCGCTGGCAAGCCTATCTCAAATTGCAACGCGAACTCGGTTTCGCCGCGCGCAAGGAAGACATCGCCGCCGAAGCCGCCAACCGCGCCCGCTGGAAGAAAGTGCACAAAGCGCAAAAGGCGCTGCACCGGCATAGGGAGCAGGAAGAGGAGGGGTGATATGGGCCGCCGGCGCTTCTCGCCGGCGCTTGTTGAAGCTGACGCCGCGCATGCCGGCCCGGCGACAGCGGTCCATATTCAAGGCCACTTCGCCACCGGCGGCATGCTGGAAAGGATGCTCTCGACGTTGCCGCCGGTTTTTAGGCCGAAGCTGGTGCCGCGATCGTAGAGCAGGTTGAACTCGACGTAGCGGCCGCGCTGCACGAGTTGCGCCTCGCGGTCGGCTTCGCTCCAGCTGTCATGCATGTGCTTGCGTAGCAGCGGCGGGTAGGCGGCGAGAAACGCACGTCCTACGTCTTGGGTAAAATCGAAATCGCGCTGCCAATCTTCGCTATTGTGGTGATCGTAGAAAATGCCGCCAACGCCGCGCGGCTCGCTGCGGTGGGGGAGCCAGAAATATTCGTCGGCCCAATTTTTGTAACGCGCGTACAGGCCCGGTGCGTGTTTCTCGCAGGCGTCGCGGTAGGGCGCGTGGAAGAAGCGTGCGTCTTCGCTGCTTTCGTCGCGCTGATAGGCTTGCGTTGGATTAAGGTCGCCGCCGCCGCCGAACCAATATTGCGTGGTGACGAGATGGCGGGTGTTCATGTGCGCGGAAGGGCAGTGGGGATTGCGCAGGTGCGCGATCAGCGAAATGCCGGAAGCCCAGAAGCGCGGATCGTCGGCCGCGCCTTTGACGTTCTTCGCAAACTCCGGGCTGAATTCGCCGAACACGGTCGAGACATGCACGCCGACTTTTTCGAAGAACCGCCCGCGCATCATGCCGGCAACGCCCCCGCCGAGGTCAGCGCCGCCGTCGCCGCGCTTCCACGGCGTGCGCACGAAGCGGCCGGGCGCGCCGGGATAGAGCGAGGTCGGCGCTTCGTCTTCGAGGGCTTCAAACTCGGCGCAGATCTGGCCGCGTAATTCCTCGAACCAAGCGCGAGCGCAGGCTTTGCGGGATTCGGTTTCGCTCAATCCAATTTCTCCCATGCCCCGGTTTGCCGCATCGCCTCGGTCAAGACCACGGCGCCGGCCATCACCACATTGAGCGAGCGCAAGCCTCGCGCCATCGGCACGCGCACGCTGGCCTGCGCGGCGGCGTAGAGTTCGCCGGAGGAACCCGCGCTTTCGCGCCCCAAGATCAGCGTGTCGCCTGTGGAGAACGCGAAATCCTGGAGGCGCGTCGCCCCGTCGGTTTCGACCAGCACCAGGCGGCCGGCTGCTCGTTCCGGCGCCGCGCGGAACGCTGCCAGGCTGGCGTGCCGGCAGACCCGAGCTTTTTCCCCGTAATCCAGCGCCGCCCGCTTCATCGCCGCATCGGTCAGCGGAAAGCCGCACGGCTCGATCACGTCGAGATCCACCCCCAGACAGGCGGCGAGGCGAATGGCCGCGCCAAGATTCTGGGGGATGTCAGGTTGATAGAGAGCGAGGCGCACGTTAGAGCCTCCAGCGCCGGAGAATCGGGCCGAATCGGGGAAGCATGCGGCGACGCGCCGCGCGCTGACGGGTCCGGACTAGCCTAGCTTTAACAGAGAACCAAGCTCGCGGGAGAAGATGGCGGTGGCCGAGGCAAAACCAGCAGGCGCGCACGAGGCCGATGGCGAATCGCGGCGCGATTTCATTTTCATAGCCACCGGCTCGGTCGCCACGGTGGGAACGGTGGCGACGGCGTGGCCGTTCATCGATCAGATGAACCCAGCCGCCGACACCCGCGCCCTGGCGATCACCGAGGTCGATCTCAGCGCCATCGACATTGGCCAGCAGATCAAGGCGATCTGGCAAGGCAAGCCGGTGTTTATCCGCCACCGCACCGCCTCGGAAATCGCCGCCGCCCAGCGCGACGATTACGCCAACATGCGAGATCCCGAGCGGGACGCGGACCGCGTCAAGCAGGCCGACGGCCAGCCGGGCAAAGCCGAATGGTTGATCCTGCAAGCCAATTGCACGCACCTGGGCTGCGTGCCCAAGGCCTCGTTCGAGTCCGGCTACAAGGGCCAGTTTGGCGGCTGGTTCTGCCCCTGCCACGGTTCGGACTTCGACACCGCCGGGCGTATTCGCGGCGGGCCGGCGCCGATCAATCTTCGCATCGCCCCGTTCGTGTTCATGAACGACACCACCATCCGCATCGGCTAAGCCTCGGGAGCCCCATCAGTGAGCGGACCTTCCACCTACGAGCCGAAATCGGGCTTTACCCGCTGGCTCGATAAGCGCCTGCCGATCCTGCGCCTGGCGCATGACAGCCTGGTCGCTTACCCGACGCCGCGGAACTTGAATTATTGGTGGACGTTCGGGGCGATGCTGTCGCTGTGCCTGGTGGTGCAGATCGTCACCGGCGTGGTGCTGGCGATGCATTACATCCCCCACATCGACCACGCCTTCGACAGCATCCAGCGCATCAAGCGCGACGTGCCGTGGGGCTGGCTGCTGCAGCCGATGCACGCGGTCGGCGCCTCGATGTTCTTCCTGGCGGTCTATGTGCACATGTTCCGCGGGCTCTATTACGGCTCCTACAAAGCGCCGCGCGAGGTGTTGTGGATTCTCGGTTGCCTGATCTACGCGCTGATGGTGGCGACCGGGTTTCTTGGCTACACGCTGCCCTGGGGCCAGATGAGCTATTGGGGCGCTACCGTGATCACCTCGATCCTGGGCGCGATCCCGTTCGTCGGCGAAGCCTTGCAGACCTGGATCGCCGGCGGCGCCGCCGTCGATCAGGCCACGCTCAACCGCTTCTACTCGCTGCACTATCTGCTGCCGTTCGTTATCGCCGGCGTCGTTGTGCTGCACATCTGGGCGCTGCACGAAGTGGGGCAGAACAACCCCGCTGGCGTCGAGGTGAAGTCGAAGGCCGACACCGTGCCGTTCACGCCGCACGCGACCATCAAGGATTTGTTCGCCACCTCGATCTTTCTGATCCTGTTTGCGGTGTTCGTGTTCTACATGCCGGACTCGCTCGGCCATGCCGACAATTACATCCGCGCCAACGCGGTGCAGACCCCGCCGGAGATCGTGCCGGAATGGTATCTGCTGCCGTTCTACGCCATTTTGCGCGCGTTCGATTTCAGCATCGGACCGATCGATTCCAAGGTTGCCGGCGTCTTCGCCATGTTCGCCTCGATCGGCGTGCTGTTCGTGCTGCCGTGGCTCGATACCTCGAGCGTGCGCTCGATGCGCTATCGCCCGGCGGCGCGGCAATTTTTCCTGATCTTCGTGGTGGTGTGCTGCGTGCTCGGCTGGTGCGGCGGCCAGAACCCAAGCTTGGTGATGGCAAAGGCGGGCGATTACAGCGGTGAAGTGGTGTGGGTCGAAGGCGGCGAGCTGCGCGAAGTGGCGATCAAAGCCAACAGCGAGGGCGAATACGCCGAGGCCGCGCGCGAGGCCGAAGCGGGGCTGCGCGCCGGCGGCGCCAGCCTGGTGGCGGAGACGCGCACCAAGGAAACCACCGGTATTGCGCGCGGCATTGTCGGCGGCGCGCCCGCGTCCTACCCGGTGACCGCACCGACCCGCGAAGCGCTCGACGAGGCCTACAAGGAAGGCGTGGCGCGCGCGACCGCCGCTGGCGCGGCGTTCTACATCAAGAATTGGAGCGTTCCGTTCGAGTTCACGGTGACAAGGCTCGCCCAGATCATGACCGCGTATTATTTCCTTTTCTTCCTTGTGCTCCTGCCGCTGCTGGGCCTGCGTGAAACGCCTGGGCGCGTGCCGGACACCATCGCCAAGCCGGTGACCGGCCAAGCGCAGGGGGCTTCGTGATGTTGCGCGCATTCACCATCGGCGCCGTCGCCGCGCTCGCGGCCCTCGGCGTTGCGTTCGCCGCCGGCGAGGCCGAGCCGCCTGAGGATTACGCCTTCAGCTTCGATAGCCCCCTCGGTGGCTACGAGATGGGCTCGGTGCAGCGCGGCTTTCAGATCTACACCCAGGTCTGCTCAAGCTGCCACGCGCTCGAACATCTTTCTTATCGCAACCTCGGCGAGGAGGGCGGCCCGTTCGCGGCGTACAGCGTGCGCAACCACGAGACCGGCGCCGTGGAGACGACGACGCGCCGGCCCGAGCATGGCGGTCGCCTTGTTCCGGTGACCGATAATCCCTACGTGCGCGCCATCGCCGAAGCGGCGTCGGTCACCGACATCGATCAGGAAACCGGCATGGAAATGCAGCGCCCGGCGCGCCTTTCCGACAAGTTCCGGCGTCCGTTCGCCAACGAAGCCGCCGCGCGCGCCGCCAATAGCGGGGCCGTGCCGCCGGACCTCTCGGTGATCGTGCCGGCGCGCCATGGCGGCGCCGATTATGTCCGCTCGCTGCTGCTGGGCTACACCGGCGAAACTCACGGCGCCCAGCACGTCAATCGGCATTTTCCCGGCGGTCTGATCTTGATGCGGCCGCCGCTTAGCGATGGCGCGGTTGTCTATGAGGACGCGGAAGTTCCCCAAACCGTGGCGCAATACGCCACCGACCTCGCCAGCTTCCTGCAATGGGCCGCCGACCCGCACATGGAGCAGCGCAAGCGCACCGGGCTGATCGTGATCGGCTTCCTGCTGGTGCTGGCCTCGCTGCTTTACCTCGCCTACAAACAAGTCTGGCGCGGCGAAAGCCACTAGGGCGCTTACAGCCCCGGCAACACCGTGCGCTCGTTGAGCGGCTGCAGGTGGCGGGAGCTTGAGCCGAGCGCTTCGCGCAGCGCCGCGATCTGGGCCGGCGAGGCCTGAATTGGCGTGCGCAGCACGTTCCAACGCACCCCTTGCGTACAGGGCGGCGTGGTCAGCGAACCGGCATAAGCATAATAGCCGCGGTCGGCGGGCAACAGCGCCGCTGGCGTCACCGCCAGGTGTTTGCTTTCCCCCGCCGCGGCCGGGCGCGCCGCCAGCAGCGCCGCCAGCGCCGGGTTGTCGGCGCCTTCCTCGATGAACACGCCAACCACCGCCAATTGTCCGGTGCTGTTGGCGTGCACGAAGTGCAGCTCGACCGGATAGGCGCGGCGATCGAGCGTGTGCTCGGCCGGAGAATGGAAATGGAACTGGACCAGATTGTAGGCGTCGGGGCCGATGGTGACCAAGGAGGTGGTGGGCTCGGGGGTGAATTGCAGCGTGTGGCCGTTGTTCACGAACGCGCCCTCGAACGGCAGATAGCGTGGATTGAGGTCGGGCGCCTCCGCGATCGGGGCGGCGCTCAAGAGATTGACCGGCGATTGTTCGCGCCCGGCGCCGCAGGCATCGGCATAATTTCCCCAAGCGGTCTGGTCGCCATAGGACCAGTGCGCGGCGTCGCCATGCGCGGCCACGGCTGCGGCAGCGTGCGTCTCGGGCGCGCCGCCATGGGCGGGCTCGGCGGCGTGGCCGCTAGGGTTCGAGGCCTGCGCGCCGCAGGCAGCGATGAGCAGCGTCAGCACAGGGGCCGCTGAAGCGATGCGCATTTAGAGATTCTCCACCACGTACCGCGCGCCCCGATTTTTCGGAGGTCTCGCGAGTTGGGACATACACCAAGGTCGTTAAGGTCCAGTCACCGTTGCGGGCAATCGCGCGGCGTACGCAGGATGGTGAAGCGGCCGTCAACCATGGCGTGAAAATAGAGCGCCCCGTCGGGGGCGACGGTCGGCGCCTCGGCAACGCCATTGATGACCGCAATGCGTTCGGGCGCGGCAAACGGAGCGTTGGTGCTTTCACGCACGGCGACGAAGCTTTCAAAGCGCGGCGGCTGCAAGAAGCGGCGGGTGAGGCGAGTGAAATAGAGTTCCAGTTCGTTCTCCGACGTAGCCGGCGCGTATTCGAGCGCGCCGCTTGTGTTGACGTTGACAAAAAGCCGGTCGGATTCGCGCGCTCGCCGCCAGGCCCCGTTCTCGCGCACCGCCAGGCGCAAATCCGAGCTGCGCGGTACCCCCGGCGCCCAGACATTGTCAGTGAAATACAGGTGCGCGCCGGAAGCCGAGATTTCCGCATCCATGTTGAAGGCCGGCCAGCGGCCGGGCGAGAGTGCGTGGTTCAACACTTGCGCCTCGACCCGCTGCCCGGTCCAGCGCCCGGTCCAGATGGTGGCGGCGCGCCCCTCGGCGATGCGCGGCGAGATATAGGCGAAGGTTCCGTCGCGCGCGAGCGAGGGCACGCCGTCGAGATCGGGCCAATTGACGCTGGTGATTGGACCCTGGTAGCGGAAATGCGTGTCGTCGATGCGCACCGCCCAATGCAGATCTGTTTCGCGCGGGGGCTCGTTGCGATTGTTGAAGAACAGCGTTTGCCCATCGCGGGCGATAAACGGCTCCATGGCGTGATCGGAATAGCCGACGATGGCGACTGGTTGGGGCGAGCCAAAACAAGTGGCGAGTGCAAGGGCGAGCAGGGGCAACATGGGGCGCTCTCTTTTCGTCCGCGCTCAGGAGCGAACCAATGCCCGGCATCTTACCACCCGCTGCCCCGGTGAGAAGGAGGTGGATTGGGCGGATTGGGGGCTTGCCAAGAGGTTGAGTTTGGGGCGCCGCTTCGGTAGTTTCGTCTGGCCAGCGACATGGCGGCGCGGGCGAGGCGGACAAGGGGTAGCGGCATGAGCGATAAGAACTCGATTTGGGGCATCGTCGCGGCGGTAGTGGGCGGGGGTGGCTCGCTCATCGGCGGCGTCGCCGCTTTCATGACCATGAACAAGGCCCCGGAGCCACAGGTCCAGCCCGCGGCGATGTCGGCCCCGGCGGGCGCCACCACCGAACCGCAAACCCCCGACAAGCCCCCGCCGGCGTCCGAGCCGGAGGTGCGCCAGGTCAGCCTGAGCGCCGCCGACCACGCCCGGCTGCAGCAATTGGTCACCGGACTGCTCGACCAGACACAGCAGAGTTTCGGGGCGGACATGAAGCCCAACGGGGAGGAACTCGCCAGCTTGCCGGCAGGCGGGGCCTACGATTGGAACGTCACTCTCTCGGGCGGCGTCGCTTATCGCGTCATCGGCGCCTGCGACAACGAGTGCAGCAACGTGGATATCCAGCTGGTCGATGCCGGCGGCAGCGTCGTCGCCGAGGACACGCTGCCGGACGATTTCCCCGTGGTGGACTACACCCCCGTGGGCAATGGCGGCTACCAGGTGCGCATCCTAATGCGCACTTGTACGATCGCGCCCTGCTACGCCGGCGCGCGCTTGCTGACCAATTGAGCGCGGGGCGTTAGCGCACCTCAGCCGCGGTGCGCACGATCTTTCCCACCAGCCCGTAGGCTTTCGCCTCTTCGGCTTGCATCCAGTAATCGCGGTCGACGTCGCGTTTGATCTTGTCGAGCGGCTGGCCGGTGGCTTCGGCGAAGATGCGGTTCAGGCGCTCGCGCATTTTCAGGATTTCGCGCGCCTGGATTTCCACGTCGGTGGCCATGCCGCCGACGCCGCCGCGCGGCTCGTGCAACAGGAAGCGGGTGTTGGGCAGGCAATAGCGATTTTCGCGTTGCGCGGCCGCATAGATCAGCGCGCCCGCGCTCGCCACCCAGCCCGTGCCCAGCATGCGCACCGGGGCGTTGATGAATTTGATCACGTCGTGGATCATGTCGCCGCTTTCGACGTGGCCGCCCGGCGAGGAGATCACAAAGGTGATCGGGTTGGCGTTTTGCGAAGCCAGCGCGAACAGGCGCTCGGTGACGCGCCGGGCCTGCAGGTCGTTGACCTCGCCGGTGAGCATCACCACGCGCGCGTCAAACAGCGCTTTTTCCACCACGTCCGGCGCGTTGCGGCCCTCAGTGGGGGCCTTTTCGGGTTCGTCGAGGCGGGTGGGATATTGGGTCATGGGGATAACTCGCAAGGGACAGGCCGCTGAAACTAGAGTTCTGAAGTAGGGCGGTTCGCCGGCTTTTCCTAGCCCCGGCCGCAAGCGCGACATCACTCGTCGCTGCGGCGCACGACCAAGCCTGGAACGCGTTTTGACAATTCAGCCATGGCCACTGTTTTGACTGCCTCGAGCAAGACTTGCGGAATGAGTCCATAGACCGAGGTGGCGGGAGTTCGGCCGGGAACGGCGCGAAGGTCCAGCCCAGGCCAGACGAAACGGTTCAGGGTCGCGGCGCTGATCCAACAGCGATCCGCCTCCAGTCCCAGGTGAGCGCGCACCCTCGCGGGAATTTCCACAGCCGGCGCGCCTGGATCGGGCGCCTGCGTGGTGAATGGCGCGACGACGACCTCCGCTCCCTCCGCCATCAGGACGACAACAACCACCGGGCGGTCTTTCGCGCCTTCCTCGCGGCCTCGGTCCGCTTCGTGCCGCCAAAGGAAGGAATAGCGAAGGACTAGGCCCGCTTCAGGTTTTGCGGGAAACATCGGCAGCGACCGTTTCGTTGCCCATCAGGTGGTCGAGCGCCGCCGCTGCGGGGTTCGCCGGCGCGCGCGCCAACGCCTGCAGGAGTTCGGCCGCTTCATCCGGGGTAGTCTCATTGAGGACGATCACGCGGCGGTACGAGGCCCGCATGCGTTCGTACTCCGCAGCCGAGAGCACCACCAATTCGTCCCTCCCATAGCGCGTGACGACAACCGGGGCCTCGCGGGCGGCCTCGGCGTAGCGGCCAAAGTTGTTCTGAAACTCGGCGGCGGAGACCTTGGTTGGAGCGCCCATCTTTGCACCTCTTTGCCGATATTAGCGAACTTCGCTAACATCGGCAAGTCTGGCCCCGATGCATAAATTTTCGCGATTTGCGCTGAGCGGCCTGTACAGGGGGGCCGACCTGCCAGGAGACGCCATCATCGCCCGCCGCAAGCCGCGCTGATCTGGGTGGTGCGGCAGGCAAAGGCCTAGATCAACACATCGAGGCGCTCGAAGCCGTTGAAGAAAGGCAGCAGGCGCTTTTGCGGAACCTCACCCGGGCGCGCCAAACGCAGATCCGGAAAGCGCTGCAACAGCCGCGTGAACGCGACCTGCGCCTCCAGCCGCGCCAATGGCGCGCCGATGCAGATGTGCGAACCGCCGCCGAAGGCCAGGTGCGGGCCGGGCTTGCGGGTGATGTCGAAGGCATTCGGATTTTCGAACGCTTCCGGATCGTGATTGGCGGCGCGCAGCAAAGTCACCAGCGATTGCCGCGCCGTGACCGGGCAGCCGCCGACCTCCATGTCGTGCGGCGCCACGCGCGCGGTGATATCGACCGGGCCGTCATGGCGCAGGATTTCCTCGACCGCCTGATTGATCAGCGCGGGGTCGGCCTTGAGCTTGGCCAGTTCGCCTGGATGGGTGAGCAAGAGATAAACGCCGTTACCGATCAGGTCGCTGGTGGTGAGATTGCCCCCCACCAGCAGCCCGATCAGATTGCTGATAATCTCCGCGTCCTGCAGATCGGCGCCCTCGGCTTTGAGCCGCACCATGTCGGTGACCAGATCGTCGCGCGGCTCGGCCCGGCGCGCGGCCATGAGGCCCTCGATGTATCCGCGGATGGACTCGCCGGCGCGCTTCATGTGCGCGGTTTGCTCTGGCGTGCGCAGCGGATTGAGCACTTGGATCACGCCCTCCGACCAGTCGCGGAACTCGGCGCGCCGTTCGACATCGACGCCGAGAATGACGCCGATCACGTCGATCGGGATGGGGATGGCGAAATCGCTCAGCACATCGAACCCGCCGCGCCCGGCCACGGCGCCGAGCCTCGCATCGACGATCGTTTGCACCAGCGGCTTGCACTTGGCCGCGCGCGCATAGAGCGCTTGCGCCAGCGGGCCGCGCACGCGCGAATGATGCGGCTCGTCCATCAGCAAGATGGAATAAGAGCGCCGCTCGCCGGTTTGCGGATCGGTATCGAAACTCTCGGTGAGCCGCTGCGTGAAGGCCGCGGGCGGCTCGACCTTGTCCGGCCCGCGCAGCATGGTGCGATCATTGAGGACCCCGCGCGCATCCTTGAACCGCGTAAGCATGAAGGCGCCCGCGAACTCGTCGCGCCGCACCGGGCATTGCTCGCGCAGGCGCGCCAGCAGCGCCAGCGGATCGTCGCGAAACTCAGGATTGAGCGGGGTGAGGTTGAGTAAGCCGGGAAGGTCGTCGGACATGCGTCACCTTTGGAGTGCTTGGGAGCATGCGCCTCCCTGTCGGCTTCGGCAATATTGGATTTTCGATGCGCCCGCGCCGAGGCCCGCTATTTGTTCGCTTCCAACATCCGCGTCAGGCGTTCGACGCCAGCAGTGAGCGCGGCGATTTCCTGCTCACGCAGCAGATCTATTTTCTGGTGCAAAGTCTCGATCTCAAGCTCGGCTTTGTAATGGGCTTACTCCGGGGCGATTCCCGCGGAGTTTATTGCATGAGCCTGTCAAACAACGCATTGAAAGCGGCCACTGCCCCACGCGGGCCTTGCTTGTGGGCCCACACGCCCGCTGAGACCGCCAGGAAATCCGCGCCGGCGCGCGCCAGCGGCTCGGCGTTCTCTATCGTGATGCCGCCAATGGCGACGCAGGGCGTGGTGGAAATCTCCGACCAGATTTCGAGAATTTCAGGATCGGCCCAGTGCGACGGCGTCTTGGTGCCGCTGGGATAAAACGCGCCGAACGCCACATAATCCGCGCCGGCCTCGGCCGCTTCCATGGCCAGGTGGCGCGAATTGTGCGCGGTCACGCCGACGATCTTGTCCGCCCCCAGCAAAGCGCGCGCCTGCGCGTAACTCGCATCGCCCTGGCCGACATGCACGCCGTCGGCGTCGAGCATTTTTGCCAGGTCCGGCCGATCATTGAGAATAAACGCCGCGCCGGAATTTTGTACGATCGGCATCAGCGCCGCGCCGATGCGCAAAATCTCCGCGTCGGCAACAAGCTTCACCCGCACCTGCACCGCCGCCACATCCCCGCCCGCAAGCGCCTCCGCCAGCGCGCGCGAAAACGCGGCGAGCTCGAACGCGGGCGGGGTGATGAGATAGAGGCGGGGGCGCATGGGGCCTCTAATCATCCTCAAACTTTACCGCATCGAGAAGGCGGCGCTGATCGACGCGAACGATCACGATCGCATCGGGATCGTTCCGGTACAGCGCCAGGTATCTATCGACCGAGAACTTCCTGGCTTCCGGCGCCATGCGTGGAAACGGTGGCCCGAGATTGGGAAATCGAGTCAATCGTTCGCAAGCGGCGTGAATGCGGTCGAGCGTCTGATCGCCCAGTTCCGGCCGCTCTCGTCCGCGCCAAGCCCAGATATCCAAGAGGTCGCGCCGCGCGGCGTTGGACCAGCGCAGTTCCAGCGTCACGGCGTGCGGACGGCTGCGCGCGCCTCGGCCTTCAAAACGCTGAAATCAAGCATGCCGGCCACACCGCTCTCCAGCCCCTGGCGCCAGAGTCGTTGCAATGCTTCGTCGGGCAGATTGGCAAGCGTCTGATCCGTGAGCCACGCATCGACCGCGCTCTCCACCGCGTCCTGCACCGACGCGGCGGCGCCAGCCGACACTGCCGCCGGCAACGCTGTGGCGCGGGATTCATCGACTTTGACCAGGGTGTCGGACATGGGCGAAAAGTATCACTTTCGAGGATGATTTGCAAAGCCAGCTGGCGGCGGCCTCGATCGCGGAACGCACGGGTCACGGCCAGGTGGAGACAGCGGCGAACAGTCGCCGCGCGGACCTCTCTCGAACTCGCGTCCAAATCGCCGCGACTTCGAGCAGCGGGTGTGAGGTGGAGCGAGGCGCGGGCGTTTTAGTGGCAAGCCCAGGCGCCGGCAAGCGCGTCCGTCAGCGCGCGCGAGAATGCGCTGAGTTCAAACGCGGGCGGAGTGAGGAGATAGAGGCGGGGGCGGGGCATGAGCTACGGGCGGTCGCGGGCGATGAGTTTGGTGAGCAGCAATTCCTTTTCCGGAAACGCCTCCCGCAACGCCGCCAGCGCCCACTCCACACGCTGCACCATCGTGCGCAATTCCGCGCTAGAGAAGATCGCGCGTGGGTCGTAGTCGGCTTTGTGCCGAGCATCCTGGAGATCGATGAATATCTGGGCCAGCGCCTGAAACTTCGTTGAGGCGTTCCTGCCCTTCGATATGGCCGAAAAATGATTCTTCATTCGTCCGTGATCGAGCGACCGATAGACCAGCGCGTAGCGCTCACCGCGTTGGGTCGCGGGCGCCGACCCGACATGCAAGTTGGCGACTTGGCGGCAGAATTCATGGAACAGCGCATAGTACAGGTTCGAAATCGAACGCTTGAGCATGGTCTGGTTGGGCCGGCCGGGCCTTGGCTTCGCCCGCGCCGAGTCCAGCAACCAGTCCGGGTCAAGCATCGGCGTGGAGTTCCGCTAGCTCATCTTCCGGAATGAAGCGCACAAAGACCCAGCGCTCGTCGCCGTCGTCGGCCACCGCCCGAATGAGATGCAACGAGATGCCCGACATCACTTCGGCGGTCAAAACCGCCGGATCATATTTTTTCAGCACGACGATGGCCTCAAAGGCCTTATCCCCGTCGGCATCCCGGTAATCGGATACTTTAACGTCCTTCACCACGCTCGCGCCAAGGCGTTCAAGCGCCACATTCCTGGTTTCAGCCGCAAGTTTCTCAAGCGTGAACATGGGCGAAAACTACCACCAAAGCGGCCGATTTGCAAAGCGGGCGGCGCGGCGCGAAGGCGCGGCGAGATCGAGGCGGGCACAGCGCGGTTAATCGGACCTCCCAGATCGAGTATCACCTCCTCTGGCTCTTCCTGGGCTGGATGAATACGCTTGGACTCGTTGACGCCCTCTGGCCTTGGGTGCTTGGGGGCTTAAATTGAACCACCCTCACTCCGCGGCCACCCGCGTCGCATCAATCCGCGCCGCGAACTCTCCCGCTGCGTAGCGTTTCGCCATCGCGCTCATCGGCAGCGGCGCGATTTTCGCGGCTTGGCCTTCGCAGCCGAATTCCAGAAAGCGCTGTTTACACACTTTGCGCATCGCTTCTTTCGCGGGCTTGAGATAGGCGCGCGGGTCGAACTCGGCTTTGTGTTGCCACAGCACTTTGCGGATCGCGCCGGTCATGGCCAGGCGGTTGTCGGTATCGACATTGATCTTGCGCACGCCGAGCTTGATGCCGCGCTGAATCTCCGCCACCGGCACGCCCCAGGTTTGGGTGAGGCCGCCACCGTACTCGTTGATGATGTCCTGCAGATCCTGCGGCACGCTGGACGAGCCGTGCATCACCAGATGCGTGTTCGGCAAGCGCTTGTGCACCGCCTCGATCACATGCATCGCCAGAATATCGCCGTCGGGCTTGCGGGTGAATTTGTAGGCGCCGTGGCTGGTGCCCATGGCGATGGCCAGCGCATCGACTTGCGTGCGCGCGACGAAATCCACCGCCTGATCGGGATCGGTGAGCAATTGGTCGTGGCCGAGCTTGCCTTCAAAGCCGTGGCCATCTTCTTTTTCGCCCTCGCCGCTCTCCAACGAGCCGAGTACGCCGAGTTCGCCCTCGACCGAAGCGCCGATCCAGTGCGCCATATCGACGACGCGGCTGGTGATTGCGACATTGTAATCGTAGTCAGCCGGGGTCTTGCCGTCCGCGGCGAGCGAGCCATCCATCATCACTGAGGTGAAACCGTGCTGCAGTGCGGTGGCGCAGGTGGGTTCGGAATTGCCGTGATCCTGGTGCATGCAGATCGGGATGTGCGGGTACATTTCCGCCAGCGCGTCGATCATGTGTTTGAGCATGATGTCGTTGGCGTAGGCGCGCGCGCCGCGGCTGGCCTGGATGATCACCGGCGCGTCGACCTCCTCGGCCGCCTCCAGCATGGCGAGGCCCTGCTCCATATTGTTGATGTTGAACGCCGGCACGCCATAGCCGTGCTCGGCGGCGTGATCGAGAAGTTGTCTGAGCGTGATGCGCGCCATATTGGTTCCCTGGTTTTGGCTCTGTCTTAAGCCAAGACTTGGCGCGCGCGATAGGGGGCCGGTCTTTTATTCCGCCGCGTGGCGGGCGCTGTCCTCAGCCTCGCGCTCGCGCCTCCAGCGGCTCTCGTCGCGTTGAGAGCTGAGCCAAATTGCAAGACCCAGCACCACCAGCACGGACTGGGTTGTTGTTCGGCGGGGGCAATGCTCGCTTCATATCCTCAGCGCCTCGACGCCCGGCAGCGCCTTGCCTTCCATCCATTCCAGGAACGCGCCGCCGGCGGTGGAGACGAAGGTCATATCGTCGGCGACGCCCGCATGATTGAGCGCCGCCACGGTGTCGCCGCCGCCGGCGACCGCGATCAATTTGCCGGCTTTCGCCAGCGCGGCGGCGTGTTTGGCGGCTGCGTTTGTGGCCGCATCGAACGGCGGAACCTCGAACACGCCGAGCGGACCGTTCCAGATCAGGGTGGCGCTTTGGTCCATCGCCGCCAGCAGGCGCTTCACGGTTTGCGGGCCGGCGTCGAGGATTTTGTCTGCTGCGCCCACCCCGCCAAGTCCGCTGGTTCGCGACGCTGCACCGGGTTTTACCTCGCGCGCCACCACCAAATCCACTGGCAACAACAACTCGCACTTGCCCGCCGCCGCCGCGATGATCGCGCGCGCGGTGTCGGCCATGTCCTTTTCCGCCAGCGAAGCGCCGATGTCATGGCCTTGGGCGTGGAGGAGCGTATTGGCCATGGCGCCGCCGATGGCGAGTTTGTCCAGTTTGGCGATCAGGTTTTGCAGCAGGTCGAGCTTGGTCGAAATTTTGGCGCCGCCGACAATGCCGAGCACGGGTCGCTTGGGTTTTCCCAGCGCCGCTTCCAGCGCATCGAGTTCGCGCTCCATCTGTTTGCCGGCGTAGGCGGGAAGGATGTGGGCGATGGCTTCCGTCGACGCATGCGCGCGGTGCGCGGCGGAGAAGGCGTCGTTGACGTAGATATCGCCGAGCCTGGCGATTTCCGCCGCGAGCGCGGCATCGTTGTTCTCCTCGCCAGCGTGGAAGCGGGTATTTTCGAGCAGCATCACGCCCCCCGCCGGCAGCGCTGCAATCGCGGCCTTTGCGGCGTCGCCGATACAATCATCCGCGAACGCCACCGGCGCGCCAAGTAGTCGCGCCAACGGTTCAGCGATCGGTCGCAGCGACATTGCCGGCACGCGCTTGCCCTTGGGCCGATCAAAATGCGCCAGCAGCGCGATGCGCGCGCCTTTGGCTTGCAGCGCGCGGATGGTCTGCAGCGCGGCGCGCAGACGGGTGTCGTCGGACACTTTCCCATCCGCCATCGGCAAGTTGAAATCCACCCGCACCAAGGCTGTCTTACCGTTCGGCGCGTCTTCGATGCGGCGAAAACTCATTCTAGCCTCTCAGCTGCAAGCCCAGCCAATATGCGCCGGCCAGTACGACAGCCAGCATGGCGAGCGCCAGCGCCGTGTTGGTGAGCAAGCGCGCCCGCGTCATGGTGCGCAGCGCTGTGCGGCGCATGTAGGCCCAGGCCAAAGCCGCGCCCAGGAATACCAGCGTCGCATAACCAAGCGGCGCGCCCGCCCAGCCGCTAACGAACGCCAGCGCTGCGAAGGCCAGGTCGGCGCCGGCGGCGGCTATGTTAGGTCGGCGGGCGCTCACGCGCGCTCAGCTCATCAAGAAGTCTCGTTTGCCCAGTTCAACGCCGTTATGGCGCAGGATGGCGTAGCTCATGGTGATGTGGAAATAGAAGTTCGGCAGCGCCCAGGTGTTGAGAAAGTCGATGCCGGAAAACTTCAGTTCCGAGGTCGGGATCTTGACGGTGATTTCGCGCTTTTCGGCGCCTTCGAGTTGCGCTTCGCTGTAGCCTTCGACGATGGCGATGGTCTTGGCGAGGCGCGCCTGCAGATCGGCGAAACTGGTTTCGGTGTCCTCGATCACTTCCGGCGCGTGGTTCGCCAAGCGCGCCATGGCTCCCTTGGCGGCGTCGGCGGCAATCTGCACCTGCCGGGTCAGCGGGAACATGTCGGGCGCAAGCCGCGCATTCAACAGCACCGCGGGATCGTAGCCCTTGGCTTTGGCGTGGGCTTCGGCCTTGGCCAGGACCGAAGCGAGGTTCTTCAGCATGCGCGTGAAGGTCGCCGCGCTGAACGCGTGCATGGTCACTTTGCTCATTTTATTGTCCCCTAGATCCATCCGCCGAGGCCTAGGCCCAGCCAATAGGCGCCAGCTTGGATGGCGATGATGACGAACAGGGCGGCGCCGGTGAGGCGCGCCCAGGCTTTGGCCGGCAGGCGCTTGAGCACCCGCCGACGGCTGGCGCTCCAATAGGCCACCATCGCGCCCGCCGCCAGCCCCGTCAGCAAGGCCGGCGCATCGAACAGCCCACAGGCGAACAGCGCGACCGCGAAACCGAGGTCGCCAAGGGCTACGGTCAGATCGCGCGCGCGGGTGGAGGACATGGCCCCAACTTACGCCAAGGCGCGTCGCCTGGCGTGGCGGCTCTCCAAGGCGGGGAGGCGGCGCGGAGCTTGTCGCCGGTTCGGCTATTGCGGCGTCACCGGCGCACCGGTGCGGCGGCTTTCGCGCACATGGCCGAGCACCAGGAAATTATCGACATTGTCCGGTTCGAGGCCGGCGGCGGCGAGCGCGTCGGCTTCAGCCAGGTCGAAGGCGCTCTGGTTCATGCGCGCAGACGCACGCAGACGCAGCGCCAGCGCGGTTTGCGGCCGGATGTCGAGTGCGCGCGAGAGGTCTTCCTCGGCATGGCGCCAATCGCGCTCCATGGCGTAGGCGCGGGCGCGGTCGATCAACAGATCCGGCAGCGCCTCGCGGTCATTTCCCATGGTGGCGATAGCGCGGGTCAGTGCGCTCGTCGCCCGCGCCGGCTCGCGCGCCAGCAGCCAGGCATTGCCGGCCTGGGCCAGCAATTCCGCGCGCAGCGCCGCCCGCTCGGGGTTGAGCCCGGTGGCCAGCGATTCGAAGCGGCGCGCGGCCTCGCCCGGCCGGTTCAGCGCCACCAGCGCCAGCGCCGCGCAGCGATAGCCGCCAAAGGCGTGGGCTTCGCCGGCCCAGGCCATGCCCTCCTCATAGGCGCCGTCGGGATTTTCCGCGACCAGCGCCGCGCAGCGCTCAAAGCGGTCGCCGCCGCTCGCGACGGCGGCTTGCAACAAGGCGAAAGGCAATAAGAAGGCTGCTATGGACATTGTACCGGCGTCTCCCCTGAATCGGCATTTGACCCAATGGGACGGCAAAACCAAGGCAAATGAGCACCTTGGACGCGCCTCGATTTGGCCGAACCGGTGGGATATTCCCCGGTGCTGTTGCGCCGTTCTAGCGTTAACGAAAAATGAGCGTCTTTGCCGATAAAGCCTTTGTAAACATTGGCTTGTGCCGATCCCTCGACCAGTACCCACTTTCATTGGCGCCTGAGTCGCGGAAAGGACCTCCAGTGTCACGAAAATGGGTACAGAATCGTACGTTTGTACCGGAACCCGAAATTGCGCGATGAATCACGCAACTTCGATTCCGAGTACTAGCAGGCAGATTACAGAAATATTGCAGAAAAGTCACAGCCTCTCAATTATGCAGGTTACACCGCAATTGGACACTGGCGGTGTGGAGCGGACTACGCTTGAAATGGCGGAAGCGATCAGCCGCGCCGGGGGGCTCGCTTTGGTCGCCAGCGCCGGCGGTCGCCTTGAGCCGGACCTCAAGGCGGCCGGCGGCGAATTGCTCCGGCTCCCGGTCCACAGCAAAAACCCGATCGTCGCGCTCGCCAACGCATTCCGCTTGGCGCGAGCGATTCGTCAGCGCGGTATCGTTCTCGTGCACGCTCGTTCGCGCGCGCCGGCGTGGAGTGCGCTGCTGGCCGCGCGCCTGACCGGGGCGGCGTTCGTGACCACCTATCACGGCATCTACAATGCGCGCGGCGCGCTCAAGCGCTTCTACAATTCCGTGATGGCGCGCGGCGACCTGGTGATCGCCAATTCCAACTACACGCGCGCGCACATCCTCGCGCACCACAAAATCGCGCCGGAGCGCGTGGTGGCGATCCCGCGCGGCGTCGATCTCGATGTCTTCGATCCGGCTTTGGTTAATAGCGAAACGGTCGCCGCGCTGCGCGCGAGTTGGGGATTGCCTGCGGGCGATGAGCGCTGCGTCGTCATGGTTCCGGCGCGGCTAACGCGGTGGAAAGGTCAGCTGGTGCTGTTGCAAGCGGTGAGATTACTCACAAGCCGCGCGCCCAAATCCGCCAAATTCATCATCGCCGGCGACGCTCAGGGCCGCGAAGCTTACGTCGCTGAAATGCAGGCTTACATTGCTGAAAATCAACTGCATGAACAGGTGGCGATCGTCGGCCATTTGGGGCAAATGGCGCCCGCTTTCGCGGCTTCCGACATCGCCGTTTTTCCAGTCATCGAGCCCGAGGCGTTTGGGCGGGGCGCCGTCGAAGCCCAAGCCATGGGAGTGCCAGTGATCGCGTCTAATCTCGGTGGTTTCGCCGAAACCATCGTCGAAGCCGAGACCGGGCGCCTGGTTGCTCCCGGCGATGCCAACGCGCTGGCGACGGCGCTTGAGCAGATGATCGCGATTGGCGGGGAGGGGCGCAAGGCCATCGGCCGCGCCGGACAGGCGCGCGCGCGGGCGCTCTACACCAAGGCGGCGCTGCAAACCGCAACGCTCGCACTTTATCAACGCGTTCTGGCCGAATCGGCTCATTCTCGGCGGAATGGGCGACGGACCGAAATGACTAACAAGGGCGCGGGAGACAAGGCATGATCTGGCGCAAGCCAGCGTCGGCGTCGCCGAGCGACATCGCGGCAGCGAAGACCGTGCTGGTGATCCAATTGGGTGGGCTGGCCGCGTTCGTGCAGGCGTTGGCGGCGGCCAAGCGCATCCGCGAATTCCATGTCGGCGCGCACATCAATCTGCTCGCCACCGAGGAGATGAAAGAACTCGCGGCGAAGTGTCCGTATTTCGATACCGTGGAAGCCGACGGCAAGCCCAAGGAAGCCCAGGCGATCACGCAATTGATCGCCCGCATTCGCGCGGCCAAGTACGACATGATCTACGATCTCGAAGGCTCGAGCCGCAGCAACAATTATTTTCAAGGCATGCGCCCCTGGCCGCCGAAATGGTCGGGCTCGGTGTCGGGGTGTTCCCATCCCTATCTCGATCCCGATCGCGCCGCGCTGCACCCGATCGACCGCGACACGGCGCAGCTGGCGGCGGCGGGCTTGGGCGATGCGCCACTGATGCCGGATCTGTCCTGGCTGCGCGCGGCGATGCGCGATCCTCCGCGGCTGCAGCCGGATTATTTCAGCCTGCGCGGCCGCTACGTGCTGCTGCTGCCGCGCGGTTCCGATGCCGAGCCAAGCCGGCGCTGGCCGGAAGCCAAATATGTGGAACTCGCCGTCCGCCTCGCCCGCCAGGGCGTCACCCCGGTAGTGCTGGGCGGACCCGAGGAGCGCGCAATCGGGGTTGCCATCGCCAAGGCCGAACCGCGGGCCAAGAACCTGATCTCCCGCCCCGACCTGTTCCAGTGCATCGCCCTGGCCGATCGCACCTTCGCGGCGGTGGGCGACGATGTGGAATTGATGCACCTGGCCGCCGCCGCCGGGGCGGTATCGCTGGTGTTTCTCTCCTCGCTGGCAAACCCCGGGCGGGCAGCGCCCCGCGGCAGGGGCGGGGTGGTGGCGCTGACGGCTGCGGTCATCTCCGACCTCCCGGTCGAGCAGGTGGATCGCCAATTGCGTAATTTCGGCGTGTATCAGCAAGCAGCAAGCGCTTGAAGGCGAGCCCGGCCCAAGCAATATAGGCTCCTTCCCGAGTCCGGCCCGCGCCGGGCGCGGGGAGGCAGGCTGCAACAGCAACAGGAGAAGGCCCGATAGCCAGACGTCCATACGCCGCGCCACCGCCGTCCAAGGACGGCCCGCGCGTGAACGAGGAAATCCGCGGCGTGCCGCGCGTGCTCCTCATCGATGCCGAAGGAGAAAAGCAGGGGGAAATGCCGATCTCGGCGGCGCTGGAAGCTGCGCGTGAAGCCGGCCTCGACCTCGTGGAGGTGGCGCCGAACTCCGTGCCTCCGGTGTGCAAAATTCTCGATTACGGCAAGTTCCGTTTCGAGGAGCAGAAAAAGAAGGCCGAGACCCGCAAGAAGGCCAAGCGCATCGAACTCAAGGAAATCAAGGTCCGCCCAAACATCGACGACCACGATTACGAAGTGAAGATGCGCGCCATTCATCGCTTCTTCGAGGAAGGCGACAAGGTGAAAGTCACCCTGCGCTTCCGCGGCCGCGAAATGGCGCACACGCACCTCGGCATGGAGCTCTTGGAGCGCATGCGCACCGAACTCGACAAGATCGCCAAGGTCGAACACGAACCGCGCTTCGAAGGCCGGCAAGTGGTCATGGTAATGGCGCCGCGGGGGTGAGGGGCCGAACCACCCCCTTGGGGGCAGCGGCGTTGGCCTTAGCGCTGTTTGCCGCGACGCCCGGTTCCGCTCAGGCGCCGCCACCGGGTGAAACAGAGCCGCTCAGGGTGAGGGCGGAGGCCGTCGATATCGCCGACCATGGGCTTGCGATCTGTTCGGCGGTGGTCTTCGACGGCCAGAGTTTTGAAGCTGCGGTTGAAGGCAAACACTGGGACTCGATGGATCCCCGGCAAACCGGCTCCAATCTGGCCACCCATGCTTGGCGAGCGCGTACGCTCAACCGTACCTTTCTCATGCGTTTGGGCAATGGCGGATGCTCATTCGGTGTGCTGCGCGGGGACGCCGAAGCGATGCGCGCACGGGTCATGGAACGGCTCGCGGCGCGCGAAGAATTCGTGTTGGTGAGCCAGGAAGCAACCCGCGGCGGCCGCGCAACCCGTTACGCTTATTGTGGGCGCACGGCGCCTCACCCCTACCTGGTTTCGATGGTAGTCGGCGCGAGCGGCGGTGAGCCGCATTTCGTCTTCAACATGTTCCGCGCGAGCGACCCAGCGCCGGCGTTTTGCCCTGCGGCGGCGCCGCCATAGGGAAACTAGCCGTCGCTTGTAGCAATCCCGGAAGGACTTGCCGATGCGCTGCCTTAGCCTGTGTTTTGCTTTGTGCATGTGGGCCGCGGGCGCCGGGGGCGCGATGGGTCAAGAGCGGGTGATCGGTCCGCTCCGCATCGGCATGACGTTCGAGGAAATTCAGGCCCTCGAGGGCGGTCCGCGTCCGCGTGGGCGCGGCGCCGAGCCGCCGCCGTTTTTCGTATTTCTGAGGCCAATCCCGGTGGGCAGCGTGAACTTCTTCGGTGGGGTGGAGTTCGAGGCGGGACGGGTGAGCAGCATCACCCTGCAATCGCATTTTGAAGGGGAAAGCTCCGCCCATTGCGGGACGCTTGTCGCGACCTTGGCGGAATATGTTGAGCTTTCGCTCGGGGCGATGGATGAACGGGCGCCGCTCGGAGGCGCGACCCATGAGATAATCGCGGTTGGCCAGAATTCAGTCCTGCATCATCAAGCATTGGTCGAGGACCGGCATCGCTGGGCGGCCTACACCAGGCGCGGAGGGTTTTCTGCGGTCGTCGGCACTTTCAACGAGCCCGTCGATGCCCGGTTTACAGGATCGAACTCGCGCCCGCCAAGCCCGCCCTGCAAAGTGCAAATTGTGCTCCAGCCGCCCTATCCGGCCCTCGGCGAGGCGCCGCCGCCCAATGCGCAGGCGCTTGCTCAGGCCGAGCGGATCGAGCGGGCGCGGTGGCGTACCAGGTTTGATGGCGAAACCGCGCTCGCGCACTATCCGCCGTTAGCGGAAGTTTTCGGCATTTCCGGCACGGTTAGCTTGGAGTGCCTGGTGATCGCAGAGCAGCGGCTGCAATGCGCCGCGAGCGAAGACGAAGCGACCGCCGGCTGGGGGTTCGCCGCTGCCGCGCTGGCGCTGTCGCAGCAAATGCGGATCGAGCCGGAGATCGACGGCGCGCCAACGCTCGGGCGGCGCGTTGGGTTTAACATGCCGTTCCGGCAATGAGCGAAGGCTCCGTCGCCCGGGCATCCTAGCCCCGTGTGGTGCGTCGCCGCGCGGTCATCACCCACAGGTTTCCCAGTAACAGCACAAGCGCGACGCCGAAGCCGGCGCCGTTGAGCCAGGGGATCCAGTCTGCGTGCTCGACCAGGAAATTGCCGGCGGCTTCCCCCGCGCCGTGCTCGGCGGCCGAGCCGAGGGTTTCTTCGACCTTGCCGCCGGCAGCGCCGAAATCGAGCGTGTCGGGCAGGCCGAAGGCTGGAAGGCCGAACCCGGAGAGGTGTGGCAGCCGCGTCGGGGCGTAGGCCCAGGTGGACCCGAAACTGAGCGCGAATGTCGCCGCGATCGCGGTCAGCCAGCGCGAGCCGGCCACGGCCGAGAGCGCGCCGGTGAACTTGGCCTTCTCCCGGCGATAGGCGACCTTGGCTTCTTCCAGGGTTGGCATCGGCTTGTCCTCATCCCCCCGCGCACTTCACAATACCGAAAACCATAAGCCCGACCAGCGCCAGCCCCAAAACACCGCTCACCAGGCTGCCTTTCGCATAATCGTATTTGCCCGCTACAACTTCCTTGACCGGCATCGCCGCGCCGCAGGCGGGGCAGTTGATATGATCGACAGTAACATTGGCGATATAAGAACCGCCGCCCTGGTGCATCTCCGACAGCAGCATCATGGCGTCGGATTTCTGCAGCGACACGCCGCAGGCCGGGCAGAAGAACTCGCGCCTAGCCATTGCGACCGCCTCCTTGGGCAGGCTAAGCCGGAATGGTTAGGACAGGAAGCGCGCGCTTGCGGAAAAGCTGCGGCGCGTGCTAAACGCGCGCCTCTTGTGGGTGGCCCGGCCTTTTAGGCATGCCGCGGCGACCCTTTTGGCGTTCTTGCGAGCGCCGCTTCATCCCATTGGAGGACAAAATGCCCAAACTGAAGA
>JANNQT010000040.1:0-27508 GCA_031400895.1 Alphaproteobacteria bacterium
GAGCGCAGTTTCACCAGCGCCCAGGCCGCCACCGGCATCAGCGACGATGTCGCTGCGTTGCTCTCCGATCAGAACGTTTCTGTCACTTTCGACACCGTGTGGGGCGAGAAGACAGTTTCCGCGAGCTTGCAGGTGGGCGACCCCCGCACGCTGGAAGGCGCGGCGCTGCGGTTGAATGAAGCACTGGCCACCGCCGGTTACGATTTGGGCGTCGAGGCGGTGGCGCTTTCAGGCGGCGGTGCGGGACTGAGGATGATCGCCGGCGCTAGCCACACGATCCGCGCCGATATTGGCGTCACCCTCGGCGGGATTGCTTATGCCGCCACGCTCGACCCGATAGATTCCAGCAGCCGCGCCGACGATCCCGTAGGCGCCGCGCGGGTGGCCGCACGGGCCGCGCGCGGGGCGGCGATCGTTGAAACGCCGGCGGAATTGGCCTCCTTCGCCGCGCCCAGCGCCAACAGCTCGGCCTGGTTTGCGGGCCGCGCCTTCGATGTCGCAATTGGCGAAGGCGCCAAGGTGGCGGTGGCGCGGGCGGTGGCGACCGGGAGCGACGGCTCGGTCTATGTGGTCGCCGACCTCAATGGCGATTCAGCAACACTCGCCATCAAGGGCGCGCGCGATGTGGCGCTGTTCAAATACGATTCCGCCGGAAAACTTGCCTACACCCATTTGCTGGGCGCCTCCGATTCCGCCAGCGGTTTTGCGCTTGCGGTTTCTGGTGACGGCAAGGTGGCGATCGCCGGCTCGGTCGAGGGCGGGCTGTCGAACGCCGCCGCCGCCAAGGGCGGCGCGGATTCGTTTGTGACGCTACTCGACGCCGCCGGCGCTGAACTCTGGACTTCGCTTCGCGGCGCCACGGGCGATGACGCGGTCAGCGCAGTGGCGTTCGCGCCCCGATGGCGGCGTGATCATCGCTGGACGCACCGAATCCGCGCTCGGCCCCTCGGCCGCACTCGGCGGCGGGGATGGGTATCTGCGCGGGCTTTCCGCCTCCGGCGCGGAATTGTTCCTGCGCCAGTTCGGAACCGGGGGCGAAGACGCCGCCACCGCGCTCCTGGTGCGCGACGACGGCGTCGGCGGCGCGGAAATCTTCACTGGCGGCGTTGAAAACAATCGCGGCGTGCTGCGCCGATTCACTTATGCAAGCGCCGCCGGTTTCGCGGTCGGCGCTACGCGCGACATCGGCTATTTCCTCGACGGCGCCATCAACGCGCTCGCCGCTGTTGGCGCGGCGCTGCATGTCGGCGGCGAGATCGGCGCCGACCGGCTCAACCTTGGCGCGGCCGCGCGCGTCGCCCTCGCTGGCGGCGAAGGCTTTGTCGCCCGCGTCGTTGCCGACCTCACCTCCACCGCGCGCGATCGCGCCAGCTATCTGGGCTCGGCGCACAAGGATTCCGTCAAGAGCCTCGCCATTGTTGGGGGCGACATTTACGCCGCTGGCGTGGCAGGCGGCCTGATCGCCGGGCAAGGGGCGGCGCTATCTAAGTCAAGCTTCCTGGCCCGGCTCGATGCCGACGGCAACGCCGCCTGGCTGCGCAGTTTCAATTCTTCCGCCGGGAGCTTCAGTCTCGCCGGCCTTGCCGTGGACACGGAGGGCGCATCGCCGTTGGACGTGTTGGGTTTGCCGCGCGGGGTAGTCGCGCCGTTCGACGCTTCACCACTCGCCAGCCGCAGCGCCTTGCGCGTGGGCGACGAATTCAAGATCGGCGCCGAGGGCGGGAGGCTTACCACCGTGCGTATCGCCGCCGGCGACAGCTTGGCGACGCTCGCCAGCGCCCTCAACCACGCCATGGGCGGCGCCGGCCGTGCCGAGATCGTGCGCGGCAACGACGGCCAGCGGCTAAAGATCACCGCCCGCGGCGGCGGCGCGGTGCGGCTCGAAAACGGCCGCGAAGGCGCCGACGCGCTGCCGGCGCTTGGCCTGACCTCGGGCATCGTCGCGCCCAATTCGACCGTGCGCGGCTCGCTCAAATCCTACGGCCTGGGTCTGCTCGCCAGCGACCTCAAGCTCGACAGCAAGGCTTCGATCACGCGCAGCAAAGCGGAATTGTCGGCCGCGGTGTCGATCGTGCGCCTGGCCTACAACGCGCTGCTCTATCCCAATGCCAAGGCGCAAACCGCTGAGGAAAAGGCCCTGGCCGAGCGCCGCCAAAACGTCGGCCCAGCCCCCGCCCATTTGACCGCCCAACTCGCCAATTACCGAGCCGCGCTGGCGCGCCTCGGCGGTTAATACACAGCGCCGCGATCAACCCGCTCCTCCATCCTCGCGCGGCCCTGTCAGCACGACCTTCAAGTGCTGCGCCGCGATCGGCTTGGCCAAGGCCAGCGCCTCGGCTTCGGGGGCGCCGAGCCAAACGTCGATGTCATCGCCGGTCAGCATCACCGGCATCGCCTTGGCGTGGATGGGGGCGACGAGCGCGTTGGCGTCGGTGGTGAGGAAGGCAAACAGCAAATGCTCGCCGTCTTCCTTTGCGCGCGCGCCGCGCCAGGGTCGCCACAGACCGGCAAAGGCAAACAGCGGGCGCTGCTCGGAGAGCGCGAACCAGTGCGCGATTTTCGGGCGGGCGTCGGTGTATTCGCAAAAGCTGGTCGCCGGCACGAGGCAACGCTGCGCTGGCGCCATCCAGGCGCGCCAGAAACTCGAGTTGAGATTGCGGATATTGGTGACCGGTCGCCCGCCCGAAGCAGGCGGGGGAAACCCCCAACGCATGTTCAACACCTCCCGCACCCCGTCCGCCCCGGTGCACGCGACCGGCGCGAGCTGGTCCGGAAAGATCGCCGGCAGCGGCGGCTGATTGCCGGTGCGGTCGACCATGGCGCGGGTGAAGGCGAGAACTGCCTCGCGCGATTTGGTCATGGAATAGAGGTTGCACATCTGATTTGCGAGCTTGAGCCAGTCTCGGTTTTTTCACTAGCCTGGTTCTTGTTTTGTGCCTAGTATCGACTTAGGCCCCCGAAGCAGTCGAAGGTCGCCGGATGGTGACGACTCAACTTGTGCCCGCAGACATCGCGGACCTCTATGAGGTTCACGAATGGCGCAACGCCGCAGGGGTGTTGGCGACCTCGAACCCCGCCGAGTGGAAAGAAATACAAGCGGCGCTCCGCAATTTCAGACTTTATCGTAGCGAAGTGCTGACCCCTGGCGGTCGTCGTTCATCAATCGTCGATCGCCTGGAAGCTCCGCTCAAGGCGTCTGGCTGGGCCGAAAAGCAATTCGCCACCGCAATCGAAATCGATGGGGTCAGTACGCCCTCTCCAACGCACAAGGTCGATTGTTTCAAGAACCGGGTGGCGTTGGAAGTTGAGTGGAACAACAAGGACCTGTTCTTTGATCGCGACTTGAATAATTTTCGCCTGTTGTTCGATTTGCGCGTTATCGACGCCGGCGTCGTGATCACGCGCGCTGATCACCTGCAAGACGTTTTCGATCAACTTGGCCGCGGGCCCAGCTACGGCAGTTCAACAACTCATTTGAGCAAGCTTCTGCCCAAGCTGGATGGTGGCAGCGGCGGCGGTTGTCCGGTTCTGGTGTTCGGAATTACGAGGAAGCTCTATGTCGAAGACTAAGAACAAGCTCGTGACGGATGCTGGCGCGGCGAGCCAAGCCTCGAACGCAGCAGCGGACTTGCTGGATTTCACTGCTGAGCGAACATTCTCGACCATCCTGGCCGATCCGCCATGGCAGTTCCAGAATCGAACCGGGAAGGTTGCGCCTGAGCACCGCCGCTTGAGTCGTTATGAGACGATGACGCTCGACGACATACTCGGGCTGCCAGTGCGCTCAGTCTCGGCAGACACCTCGCATCTTTACCTCTGGGTTCCCAATGCGCTTCTCCTGGAGGGGCTGAAGGTGATGGAGGCTTGGGGGTTCCAGTACAAAA
This sequence comes from Alphaproteobacteria bacterium, assembly GCA_031400895.1. Taxonomy (GTDB): domain Bacteria; phylum Pseudomonadota; class Alphaproteobacteria; order Caulobacterales; family Aquidulcibacteraceae; genus Vitreimonas. The sequence continues at coordinate 3,885 of JANNQT010000040.1, forward strand.
CCAACATCATCTGGCACAAAGTGCGCAAAGATGGCGGGCCGGACGGCCGGGGCGTCGGCTTCTACTTCAGAAACGTCACCGAGATGGTGCTGTTCGGGGTGCGCGGAAAAAAGGCGCGCACGCTCGCCGCCGGGCGCAGCCAGGTGAACTTCCTCGCGACGCGGAAGCGGGAGCATTCGCGAAAGCCCGACGAATTCTATCCGCTGATTGAGGCGTGCTCGCCGGGGCCGTTCCTGGAGCTATTCGCGCGCGGCACGCGTAGAGGCTGGGCGACTTGGGGCAACCAAGCGCACGAAAGCTATCATCCGACATGGGATACTTATGCCAATCACTCAAAGGCCGGGGTCGTGTCCTTGAGCGTGGCGCGGCGGCGCCGTGAGAAGAAGGGCACTTTGCTTTAGCAAGCAGAGCGCCGCCTTGACAAAAGCAGCGCCCGCGTGCGCTACCCCGCGCTTCAGTTTTGGAGCCTCTCATGCACGCCTACCGCACCCACACTTGTGGGCAGCTTCGCCCCGCCGACGCTGGCAGCGCCGTGCGCCTTTCCGGCTGGGTGCACAGGAAGCGCGACCTGGGCGGGGTGCTGTTCATTGATTTGCGCGACCATTATGGCATCGTTCAACTGGTGGCGAACCCGGATTCACCGGCGTTCCCATTGTTCGAACGTTTGCGCGCCGAAAGCGTGTTGCGCGTGGACGGGCGCGTGGTTGAGCGCTCGAAGGAAACCGTGAACGCGGACTTGCCTACGGGGGCAGTCGAAGTGCGCGTCGATGCGATCGAGATCCTGGGAGCGGCGGAGGAGCTGCCGCTGCCGGTGTTCGGCGAGCCGGACTATCCCGAGGACATCCGGCTCAAATACCGCTTCCTGGATTTACGCCGCGAGAAGTTGCACAAATCCATTCTGTTGCGCAGCCAGGTGATCGCCAGCTTGCGCCGGCGTATGATCGAGCAGGGCTTCACCGAATTCCAGACGCCGATCCTGACCGCGTCCAGCCCTGAAGGCGCGCGCGATTTTCTGGTGCCGTCGCGCCTGCATCCGGGGAAATTCTACGCGCTGCCCCAAGCGCCGCAGCAATTCAAGCAGCTCTTGATGGTCGCGGGGTTCGACAAATATTTCCAGATCGCGCCCTGCTTCCGCGACGAAGACGCCCGCGCCGACCGCTCTCCCGGTGAATTCTATCAGCTCGATTTCGAGATGAGCTTTGTGACGCAGGAAGATGTGTTTGGCGCCATCGAACCCGTGCTCGCGGGCGTGTTCGAGGAATTCGGGGCTGACAAGCGCGTGACCAAGGCAGGCGCATTCCCGCGCATTCCGTATGCGGACTCGATCCGGAAATATGGCTCCGACAAGCCGGACCTGCGAAACCCGCTGGTGCTCGCCGATGTCAGCGAACATTTCCGCGGCGGCGGCTTTGGGCTGTTCGCGCGCATCTTGGAAAAGCCGGGCGCGGCGGTATGGGCCGTGCCCGCGCCAAACGGCGGCTCGCGCGCATTTTGCGACAAAATGAATGCCTGGGCGCAGAGCGAGGGCCAGCCGGGCTTGGGTTACATCTTTTGGCGTGAAGGCGAAGAGGGCGGCGCGGGGCCGATCGCCAAGAATATCGGCGCCGAGAAGGCAAACGCGCTGCGCGACCAACTTGGCTTGAAGGTGGGCGATGCGGCCTTCTTCGTCGCTGGCGATCCCGCCGTGTTCTACAAATTCGCGGGCCTTGCGCGCAACAAGGTCGCCGATGAGTTGAACCTTGCCGACAAGAACCAGTTTGCGTTCTGCTGGATCGTCGATTTCCCGATGTACGAGTGGAGCGAGGAGGAGACGCGAATCGACTTCTCGCACAATCCGTTCTCGATGCCGAACTATGATCACGAAGCGTTCCTGAAGCTCGATCCAAGCGACCGCGCCACCATCGAGCAGATCACCGCTTTCCAGTACGACATCGTCTGCAACGGCGTGGAGCTTTCTTCCGGCGCGATCCGCAACCACAAGCCCGAGATCATGATCAAGGCGTTCGAGATCGCCGGCTATGGCCGCGAAATGGTGGAAGAGAAATTCGGCGGCATGCTCAACGCCTTCCGCTTCGGCGCGCCCCCGCACGGCGGCTCCGCCCCGGGCGTTGACCGCATCGTCATGTTGCTGGCCGGCGTCGATAATATCCGCGAAGTGATCGTCTTCCCGTTCAATCAGCAGGCGCAGGACCTGATGATGAACGCGCCGGGCGAAGTGACGGCAAAACAGCTGAAAGAGCTGCACATCCGCATCGCCGACAGTGGCAAGGGCTGAGTTTCAACCCTCGCAGGCGCGTCGCAAGTTCGGCAGCACGAAGCTCTTCCAGCCGCCAACCAGCATGTCGCGGATCGGCTTGATTTGATCGGCCGGGAATTTGTCCCAGCCCTCGTGTTCGAGCACCACGCGGGTGGCGCGCGGTCCCGTGGCTTCAAGGCGAATGCTCACAAAGGTGGGCGCCATGCCCGGCAGAAACCAGGAGAATTTAAACAGCGCCGACGGCTCGAGCGCTAGGATTTCGCAATGCGTCGCCCCGCTCACGTCTCCAGCCTTGGCCTTGGCCTGATCGGGCTGCATGTAGAAAATTGCGCCGACTTGGCTCTTGTAGCGCATGCAGCCGAGCCAGGCTGGCGTGCTGTCCTCATCGGTCAGCACCCGCCAGACCTGCTGGGAGTCAGCCGCGATTTCGATGGTTTCAAGGATCGAGGGGAGCGCGTCACTCATTTTCCTCCTCCGCAAGGCGCTTGAGCGCGCCCAGTTTACCCCGCCAGAATTCTGTCAGCCACGAGCGCGCTTCATCGAGCGCGGGACGATGGAGCCGGTAAAGGTTCTCGCGCCCATGCTTGCGCTCCCACACCAATCCGGCTTCCCGCAACACCGCCAAATGTTTTGACACCGCCGGACGGCTCATGGCGAAGCCAGCCGCCAGTTCGTGCACGGGCGCTTCGGCCTGGCGCAGAGACAAGAGAATGGCGCGCCGCGTTGGATCTGCGAGCGCGCTGAACGTTTGGTCAAGCTGGCCCTGTCGCATGCGTGTTTATAGGTAACCGCAAGGTTACGTGTCAAGCTTTGGCGTCAGGATTCCGCAAACAGTCGTTTTCCGAGCAGGCGCAGGACCTGCGATGAACGCGCCGGGGGGAGAAGGACGCTCACCCCCCGCGCGCTTCGCCCTTCGCTCCGCACGCGGCGCAGGCAAAGCTCTCTGTATCCACGGTGAAATGCCCACATGCCGTGCACGGCTCGGTGCGGTAGCGCGGGCCGGCGGGACGGGCGGCGGGTTGGCCGACCGGTTCACGCCGGTCACGCAAATTGGTGACGCTGGGCGGCGGGCGCAGCATGACGAGATTGTCGGACGAAGCCCCGCGCGCGAAGCCGCGCGAAATGAGCCGGGCGGCGCTTTCGGCGTCTTGGGCGCTCTTCGACAAGCCATCGCCGCGCGCGTCGAACGGATCGATTTGCGCGAGGTCGCCGCGGCCGAGATAGCTCACCGCCAGCTCGCGGAAGATGTAATCCAGGATCGAGGTGGCGTGGCGGATGGTATCGTTGCCCTTGACCTCGCCGGCCGGCTCGAAGCGGGTGAACAGGAAAGCGTCGCAATATTCTTCGAGCGGCACGCCGTATTGGAGGCCGAGGGAAATCGAGATGGCGAAATTGTTCATCAGCGAGCGGAACGCCGCGCCTTCCTTGTGCAGGTCGATGAAGATTTCACCGAGCGCGCCATCGTCATACTCGCCAGTGTGCAGATAGACTTTGTGGCCGCCGACCGTGGATTTCTGGATGTAACCCTTGCGCCGCTCGGGCAGGCGGCGGCGCTCCACTTGCGCGGGGGCGGGCTGGGCGGCTGTGGCGGTGCTCGCGGTTTCGCTGCCGGGGCGCGCATCGACATCCTCGCTCTCCTCGAACGCGGGCAGCGCCAATGCCGGCGCTTCCACCCGCACGCTGAGCAGCGACACCCCGGCGTCGCGTGCGGCTTCGCTCAGCGCGATGCGGCGGGCATTGTCGCCGATCGCCAGCGTGAGCGCGGTGCGCGCGTACGGCGCCACCGCTTTGGCCATGGCGATACGCGCGTGCGCGCTCACTTCGCGCTCGCCGTGGAACACGCTTTGGTGTTCGGGTTTCAAGCCCGGTGCGTCGTTGAGGCCGCCCGCGCCCATGCAAAAGGCTTCCGCCGCCGCGATCTCTTCCTCGCTGAAGCCGAGCGTCAGCAACAGATCGCCGCGCTTGCCGGCAGCGACATCGCTGGGCAGCTTTAACACCTGCTCGCAGAATTCCGCGCCGATCACCAAGGGATGCACCGCCGAGCGCAGATTGAAAGCATCGAGCGCGGCTTCTTCCACCGCTTCGAGCGCGTGTTCGGTGAAGCCGAGTTTGGCCAGCCGCTCCAGATTGACGCCGGGCGCGCCTTTCAGCGTGTGGCGGCCTTCGACATGCAGGCGCAAGCGCGCGATCGCCTCGCCATCATAGCCGAGCGCAATCAGGCCGGCGTGCGCGTCGGCGCTGAGCAGGCGGCCAAAACCGCCGTCCTCGCGCACGCCGTAAACTGACGCACCCGGCGCGGGTTCGAGCCCGGGCGCCACGAGGCCGAGGCGGCGGGCGCTGGCGGCGTCGTTGGCGAACGCCAGCGTCGCGCCGGTCGGCGCCAATGTTTCGTGCGCCAGCGCGGCGATGGATTGCGCGGCAACTCGCGCCGCGTCGCTGTCGTAGCCGAGGCCCAGGCGCATAAGCAGCGGCGCCAAGCCTTCGAGGCGAATGACCTGCTGACTGCCCTGGTGGACAGCGCCGAGCGCGCGCGCCAGCACGCCCAGGCAAGCGGCGAAGCTCTCGTGGTCGAAGCCATCGGGTTTATGGAAACGGCTGAAATCGAGGCTGGCGCCGATGATCTCTGTTTCCGACTCTGAGGCGAAGGCGCCCGCGGGATCGCAGACGCCTGCTTCAAAAGCGGTCAAAGCATGCGCGCCGGTTTCTGGTGCGGCGATGACGATGCGGCGATGAGCGGGATCAGCCCCGGAATCGAGCGCCGCCGCGTAGGCGCCGCGGGTGACAGCGCCAGCCAACGCCGCGGCGATGTCGACATCGGGCGCGCCGGTGAGACGCGCCGCGGCCATCTTGCGCGCCACCCCGCCGTGGTTCTGGTTGAGCCCGTTGCGCACCGCTTCGATGGCGAGTTCGGCAAGAATTGCGTCGAGCGCACGCGCGCCGGCGACCAAGGCGGCGCTGGCGCGGGTGCGGGCGGTCTGCTCGGCCATCAGCGCGGGCGCGGCCTGCGCCTGCGGGCGCACCAGGATCGCGGGGCCGTCGGCGCCAATCGGATCGGCGAGGCAGGCCGCGGCGTTAAGCGCGGCGAGCGCCGCTGGCGACGGCGCGCCGGCAACCCCCAGGCGCGCGCCGGCGGCGAGCGAGTTTTGCGCCCGCGCGAGCGCTTTCATCTCCTGGTTTTGCTGGCCCGGCCAGTGCAGCAGTGCGATCGAGGCGGCGCTGGCGCGGTCTCCGCTCAGCGCGGCGCGCCAGAGCGGGGGATCGAGCGTTACCGCGCCCTCGCGCAGCGCTTCCAGCAGCGGCGCTACCAGCGTTGCGTCGCCGGCCCATGCGGCCAGCCGCCCCGCCGCCCGCGCCAGGGTGTCGCCCAAGTCGGGGCCAAGACCGATTTCTAGCGCCGCCTGGGCCATGGCCTCGCTCCAGGCTCCCGGCGCGTTCGCCTCTTGGCGCAAAAGGGGGTCGAATTCATAGGCCATGGTCGGCTCCTCGGTCGCGTGGGAATGTGCGTCGATTGGGGCTCGAAATCAACATCTAGATGTCGCACTGCCGAAATATCCCAAGATATTGTTACGCTGGCGCACTGGACGCGGCGCGGCCGCTTCGCCATAGTGCGCGCGCCGACGCCTGCTGATCGCAATTCCGGCGTCGCGGAGACAAAAAATCGCCCATGCTCAAGCGTATCTTCACCTGGTGGAACGGGGCCACCCTGGGGGCCCTGTGGGATATCAACCGTCGGGGCGCGTTCGTGGGTGAAGATGAGCAGGGCAATCGCTATTTCGAGGAGCGCAAGCCGAGCCTTGACGCCCGCAAGCGGCGCTATGTGCTTTACAACGGCCTCGCCGAGCCCTCGCGGGTGCCGCCCGATTGGCACGCCTGGACCCATTACACAGTAGATGACCCGCCGACCTTGGCACCGTTGAAACGGCAATCCTGGGAGCGTCCGCACCAGCCGAACATGACCGGCACGGTGCGCGCCTACCGACCCAAGGGCTCGCTGGCGCGCGGGGGTAAGCGCGCCGCCGCGACCGGTGATTATCAAGCCTGGAAGCCGGGAGACGACCGATGATCCGCACTGCGTTCATTGCCTTCGCGTTCCTGGCTTTGGCCGCGGGGCCCGCCATGGCGCAGCGCGCGGTCATTCGTGGCTTGGACAAGGTCACCGGCCACGCCCGCGATTATCCGCTGACGCTCAATCGCGGCACGCGCATCGGTTCGCTGGAGGTGATTGCCCGCGCCTGCGACAAGGCGGCGCCAGAAGAGACGCCGGAAGTACGCATCTATGTCGAAGTGTACGATCACCCGCCCGCTCGCGAGGGCCAGGAAGCCGAGCGGCGCGAGATTTTCCACGGCTGGCTCTTCGCCTCCAGCCCCGGCCTTAGCGCGGTGGATCACCCGACTTACGACCTCTGGGCGGTGGACTGCCGCTCCTGAGGTTCATTGCTAGCGCGAACCAATCGCGCGAATGACGTTGGCGGGCCGAGACTCAGGCTAGGAAACTCCAGAGCCGGCGGCGGAGACCGCCAGGAGGGAGGAGACCAATATGCGCCTGATGGGCTACAACGTGCTGGCGATCGCCGCGGCGACGGTGGCGATTTACCTGATCGAGTTCGTGATTTTCGCGGTCATGATACCGGGTCCCCAATACATGGCGCTGACCGGCTTGGCCGAGGGCCAGGGCGATGACAGTCGCATGCCTTTCGGCATCGTCATGCCGCTGCTCACGGCGATCGGCTTGGCGCTGGTTATCAAGTGGCGCAACGCCGCTGGCTGGATGGAGGGGCTGAGAACTGGGCTCATGATGGCGGTGCTGTTCGGCTTCTCGACCAGCCTCTATGGCTACGTTTACGGCGCGCACACGGCGGATTTCCTGCCGATCAATCTCGGCCATTTCCTGGTGTGTTGGGGCGCGGCGGGGGCGGTGCTCGGGGTTTGGAAGTAAGAACGGCAGTCGGCAGTCGGCAGGTCGGCAGTCGGACTCAGCATCCAATCGACTGCCGACTTCCGATTGCCGACTGCCGATTGGCGACTGCCGCATTGGCCAAGCCAGCGATGCCGCGCTAAAAGCGGGCGATGCGCATCCTATGCACCAATGACGTCGGCATCCACGCCACCGGGCTGGCGGTGCTGGAGAAAATCGCCTGCTGCTTCAGCGACGATGTCTGGGTGATAGCGCCCGAGAGCGAGCAATCGGGGGCCTCGCGCGCGTTGACGCTGAGCGCGCCGATCCGCGTGCGCCAGGCTGGCCCCAAGCGCTTCGCGGTTTCGGGGACGCCCACCGATTGCGTGTTGCTGGGGGTGGAGCATCTGATCGAGGGCGGCGCGCCCGATCTGGTGCTTTCCGGGGTCAATCGCGGCCAGAACATCGCCGAAGACGTGACTTTCTCCGGCACCATCGCTGGGGCCATGCAGGGCATGCAGCTCGGTATTCCAGCCATCGCGCTGAGCCAGGCGCGCGGCTTTCGCGGCGAGGAAGCGGCGATCCCGTGGGAGACGGCGGAAGCATTCGGTCCCGGCATTGTCGGGCAATTGGTGAAGCACGGCTGGCCCAAGGAGGTGCTGATCAACGTCAACTTTCCCGATCTGCCGGCGGCGGAAGTGCGCGAGGTCGAGACCACCTTCCAGGGCCGGCGCGATCAGCACATCGTCTATGCCGACAAGCGCACCGATCTGCGCGGCGGGGCTTATTTCTGGTTCGGTTTTCGCGGCCAGCTTTCCGACCCGCCGGCGGGCTCGGACCTGCGCGCGATCTATGAGGGCCGCATCTCGGTGACGCCGCTGCACATCGATCTCACCCACCGCGACACCATCCACGCGCTCAAGGGCGTGCTGGGCGGCGCGCCCCCGAAATGGCCAGCTTAGCGCGATGAATGACAGGCTCATGCGCTTCGTGCTGGAATTGCGCCAGGCCGGCGTCACCGACGCGCGCGTGCTGGTGGCGATCGAGCGCACGCCTCGGGAACTGTTCGCGCCCGACCACCTGACCGACATGGCGTTGGAGGATGCGGCGCTGCCGTTGCTGCACAAGCAGATCATGACCAGGCCCTCGCTGGTGGGGCGGATGATGATGGCGTTGGCGCCGCGGGCGAGCGATTCGGTGCTCGAGATCGGCGCCGGCTCAGGCTATCAGGCAGCGGCGCTGGCGGCGATCGCGGCCAAGGTGGTGACGCTCGAACGCTGGCGCGATCTGGTCGGTGAGGCGCGCGCGGGCTTTGCGCGGGTGGGGCTGAGCAACGCTTTCGCCCACTGCGCCGATGGCGCGGAGGGCTGGCCTTACGACGCGCCCTATGACCGCATCGTGCTCAATGTCGCGGTGCCGCATATCCCGCAGCCGCTGCTCGATCAGCTCGCGCCGGACGGAATCCTGCTCGCGCCGGTGGGAAACGCCGAAGGGCAGCGGCTGATGCGCTATCGCAACAATCAGCGCGAAGACCTCGGCGCGGTGAGGTTCGCACCGCTAGAGCCTGGCGTCGAGGCGGTGGAGAATCTCGACGAAACGCCCTAGCATCGCGCGATCGTGGCGCCGATTTCGATTCCCGCTCTGGCTTGCAGTATCGCCTTGCTGGCGACGGCGTGTTCGGCGTCGCAACCGGCGCCGATCTCCTATGGCGGCGGTGAGCGGGGCGAGGAGGCCAATGCCACCGCCCCGCGCGAACTGGCCGATTATGCGCTGCAGCCGGGCGAGGTTCATCCCTACGACCCGGCGCGCACGCCGCGCCGCCACCGCGTCGGCGACCACGAAACGCTCTACGATATAGCCGCGCGCTACCAGATTCCGCTGCTGGAATTGATCGAACAGAACGGGCTAGAGCCGCCCTACGCGCTGGCGCCGCGCGCCGAGATCGAATTGCCGCCGCCGCGCTTTCACATCACCCGCGGCGGAGAAAGCTTCGCCGCCATCGCCGGGCGCTACCGTATCGACACGCGCTCGCTGGCGCTGTTTAACCGGCTGACGCTGCCGCATGAGCCGCGCCCCGGCGAGCGCATCGCGCTGCCCGCACTGGCCAACCGCGCCGAGACCGCGCCGCCTGCGTCCCCGCCACAGCCCACGCGCGAAACCGGCGTCGCCAACGCGCGCTTCCGCTGGCCGCTGCGTGGCCAGGTGCTCACGCGCTTCGGGGCCCAGGCCGGCGGGGGCCGGCTTGACGGCGTCGAGATCGCCGGCCACGAAGGCGCGCGGGTGAGCGCCGCCGCCGACGGCGAGGTGGTCTATGCCGGCGCCGATCTGCCCGCGTACGGGGCGCTGGTGCTGGTGGCCCACGGCGACGATTACGTCACCGCATACGGCTATGGCGCGCGCGCCCTGGTGCGCGAGGGCGAGCACGTGCGCGCCGGGCAGCCAGTGGCGGAATTGGGGCAGCGCCCTGGCGGAGCGCGGCTTTTGTTCCAGGTCCGGCACGGACGCGCGGCGGTCGATCCCCTGCCGCTGCTCGGGGCGGAGTGACGCAGCGCCAAGCGGGCGGGGGCGGATTGAATTGGCGGGCGCCGCCAGTATAGTCCGCGCCTTCGCGAGGGGCCCCTCGCATCGAATCGACGGCGGCCCAGGCCGCCTCAGCTGCGAGGATCAATGTTCATTTCCGAAGCTTTCGCGCAACCCGCGGGCGGCGATGCTGGCGCCGGGGCGTTGCTCGGCATCGTGCCCTACCTGCTGATTTTCGTGGTGTTCTACTTCCTGCTGATCCGTCCCCAGCAGCAGGCGCGCAAGCGCCATGTGGCAATGGTGGCGGCGCTGAAGAAGGGCGACGTGGTGGTCACCTCGGGCGGCATGATCGGCAAGGTGAAGTCGGTGGCCGATGACGAGGTGCGCGTCGAGCTTGCCCCCAATGTCGACGTGCGGGTGGTGCGCCACACCATCGCCGAGGTGCGCAGCAAGACCGAGCCCGCGACCGCGGCCAACGATTCCAAGCCGGCGGAATAGCGCCAATGCTGAACGTATCGCGTTGGCGCCTGATCCTGGTGGCGACGATTGCCGTGCTTGGCGCGCTGTTCGCCGCGCCGAATTTCCTGCCCCAGAGCGTGCGCGAGGCGCTGCCCGGCTTTCTGCCGAAACAGGCAATCAATCTCGGGCTGGATTTGCGGGGGGGCGCTTATCTGCTGCTGGAGGTCGATGTCGATACGCTACGCCAACGCCAGCTCGAGAATGTCTCCGAACAAATGACGCGGGTTCTGCGCGAAGCCGAGCCGCGTATTCGCTTCAGCGGCCGCGCCGTTGAGGATTGCCCGGCCCGGCGCGAGCGCTCGCTCCTGGTTGAGCTCTGCGCCGCGCGCTTGCGCCTCAACGACATCGCCGACCTCGAACGCGCGCGCGCCGCGCTAGCGCCGTTGGCGCGTTCGCCGACCAGCGCGGACCCGATTCTGACGTTCTCAGAAACCGCCGAGGGGACCATCGAGGCGCGGATAACCGATGAGCAGATGGCGCGCTGGGCGCGCGAGGCGGCCGACCAGTCGCGGGCGGTGATCGGCAAGCGCATCGATCCGACCGGCACCAGCGAGGTATCGATCACGCGCCAGGGCGACGATCGCCTCGTCGTGCAGGCGCCCGGCGTCACCGACGCGCAGCAATTGGAACGCCGCATCGGCCAGACCGCGTCGCTTACCTTTCACATGGTGGCGACGGAGCGCACCAGGGGCGAGACCAAGCAAGTGCCGCCCTATCCGGAAATCGGCGATTCCGTGGAAGTGGTGGAGGTGCAGCCGCGCTTGACCGGCGACAATCTGAACCGCGCGCAACCGCAGACCGATCAGTTCGGGGACTGGGTGATGGGGTTCGACCTCGACGCGGCCGGCGGGCGGATTTTCTGCCGCATCACCAGGGAAAACACGCGCGAGCGCTTCGCCATCCTGCTCGACGATCAGGTGCTCACCGCGCCGGTTATCGAGGAGCCGATTTGCGGCGGCGGCGGCATCATTCGCGGCAATTTCACCGCGAAATCGGCCAACGAACTGGCGGTGATGCTGAACGCCGGCGCCTTGCCCGCGCCGCTTCGGGTGATCGACCGGCGCACGGTCGATGCCAGCCTCGGCCAGGACGCCATCGAAAGCGGAACCAACGCCTCGATCGTCGCCGGCATCGTGACTTTGGTGTTCATGCTGTTGGCGTATGGATTGTTCGGCGTGTTCGCGTGCGTGGCGTTAGTGATCAACGGCGTGCTGATCGCGGCGGCAATGTCGCTGATCGGCGCGGCGCTGACCTTGCCAGGCATCGCCGGGCTCATTCTCACCATCGCCATGGCGGTCGACGCCAACGTGCTGATTTACGAGCGCATGCGCGAGGAAGCAGCCCTCGGGCGCGGCCCCGCCATGGCCATCGACGCCGGCTTCAACCGCGCCATGATCACGATCGTCGACGCCAATCTGACCACAATTCTGGCGGCGGGCATCCTGTTCCAATTTGGGGCCGGGCCGGTGCGGGGCTTTGCCTGGACGCTTTCGATCGGCGTCATCACCTCTGTATTCACGGCGGTGCTGGTGACGCAGATTCTGATTTCCTGGTGGTTCCGGATCAGCCGCCCAAAAACCCTGCCGATCTGAGGAAATGCAAATGTCCTGGTGGCCGCTCATTCGCATTCTGCCGAAGAAAACCAATTTCACTTACGTGAAGTTCGCGGGCTTCGCCGCGTTCTTGTCGATCGCCGCCGTGACTGCGTCCTTGGTCTCGATGTTCACCGGCGGATTTCGAGAAAATCCCATCGCCATCATGCAACAAACCGAGGGGTCGGTGCTGACGCGCCTCGGCGCGGTGATGGAGCGGGGTTTCAATCTGGGGATAGATTTCCGCGGCGGGACCTCCATCCTGATCGAGGCGCCCGGTCCGATCGAATCCGAGAAATTGCGCGCGCTTGGCCAGCAGGCGCAGGAGGGCAGCGTCGAGGTGCAGACCACCAGCTGCGATCAGAACAAGCCTGCCCCGCCCTATTGCGCCATTTTAAGCGTCGAACAGGGGGACAATAGCGCGCAGGTGGTCGAGCACATCCGCGCCGGCCTGCCCGGCGTGGCGGAGGACGCGCGTGTCCTCAAGATCGATTCGGTGAGCGGCGAGGTATCGGAGGAATTGTTCTCCGGCGGCCTGATCGCGCTTGGCCTCGCCATCGTGCTAATGCTGATCTACATCTGGTTCCGGTTCGAGTGGCAGTTCGGGCTGGGCGCAGTGATGGCGTTGTTCCACGACGTGATCTTGACGCTCGGCCTGTTCTCGGTGTTCCGGATTGAGTTCGACCTCACCATCATCGCCGCGCTGCTCACCATCATCGGTTATTCCATGAACGATACGGTGGTGGTGTTCGACCGGCTGCGCGAGAATCTACGCAAATACAAGAAAATGCCCCTAGGCCAATTGGTGGATTTGTCGCTCAACGAAACGCTCTCGCGCACCATCATCACTGGCTGCACCGCGCTTTTCGCGCTGGTTGGGCTCCTTTATTTGGGCGGCGAGGCGCTTAGGGGCTTCGCCATCGCGATGATCTTCGGCATTATCGTCGGCACTTATTCGTCGCTCTACGTGGCCGCGCCCGCGATCCTGCTCTGGGGCGTGCGGCGCGGGCGGGAGGGCGAAGCGCGGCCGGCCCCGCAGGCCGGTTGAGAACGAGAACGCACTCCGCGCGGCTTATGGAGGAATGAACATGGCGGCTCTTTTGGCTAATTTGCGTTACGTCGCCTGGACCGCGCTCGCGGTCGGGCTGTTGTTCTTGGTTTGGTATGCGGGCTTGCGCGAGATTCCGCTCGGCGATCGCGCCTTTACCGAAGCGTCGCTGCGCTGGACCCACGTGCTCTCGGGCATCATGTGGATCGGGCATCTTTATTATTTCAACTTCACGCAAATTCCCAACGCGCCGAAAATTCCAGAAGAGCACCGCGGCCCCGCTATCGCCAAGGTGATCGCGCCCGCGGCTCTGTTTTGGTTTCGCTGGGGCGCGGTGGCGACCTTGGTCACCGGGCTGCTGCTGGCGCAAAATCAGAATTATTTGATGCAGGCGCTTAGCCTGGGCGTGATCGCGCCGACCGGCGGCGAGGCGTTCTCGGTGTCCAAGCACATCTTCATCGGCATCGGCATGTGGCTGGCGATCATCATGTTTATCAATGTCTGGTTCATCATCTGGCCAAACCAGCAGCGCGCGCTCAACATCAACAACGCCTTCCCAGGTCTCGACGCGGCGGCGAAGGCGGCGGCGGCGAAGACGGCGATGCTGTTCTCGCGCACTAACACTTTTCTGTCCGTGCCGATGCTGGCGGCGATGACCGGCGCGCAGACGCTGGGGTGAGCGGGGGGGTGGTTCCATACTCGTTATCGGAATTGCTGAACCACCCATCCCCGGATTGCGCGTAGCGCAAGTCCGGGGTCCATAAACCCAGCGTTCGTTTTACGGGCCCCGGACTGAATGCTGCGCATTCATCCGGGGATGGGTGGTGGTGCGTGATCCAATGAGGATGGAACTCGTTACCGCCGCGTTTCTCGGCGCCCGCGCGCTTCGCTTGTGGCTTCGCGCAGGCGCGCCTCGAGCGCCGGACGGTCGAATCCGGGTACGGTTTCGCCGTTGATGACGAAGCCGGGCGTGCCGTCGAACTGGTATTCGACCGCCTGGGCGCGGATTTCGCTGAGGTGGGACTGGATTTCGGCGCTGCCCATGGCGCGGCGCATGCGCGGGGCGTCGATGCCAACTTGGCGCGCCAGCCTGTCAACCGCGGCGGGGTTTAGTTCGCCGGTATAGGTCATCAGCGCGCGGTGGAATTCCCAATAGCGGCCCTGCGGCATCGCCGCCAGCGAGGCGTGCGCGGCTTCAAACGAGCCTTCGCCCAGCACCGGCAATTCCTTCAGCACCACGCGCACGTCGTCGCGCGTGCGGGCAATCTCGCGCACCCATTCGAAGGCGGCGCTGCAATAGGGGCAGCGATAGTCGAAGAACTCGACGATAGTCACCGGCGCGTTGGCGGGGCCAAGGCTGAAATCGCGCCCGTCGCCCGCCAGCTCGCGCCAGCGCTCGGCGGAGACACGGGTCTCCAGCGCGTCGAGCGCCTCGCGCAGAACATCGGGATTCTCGACCAGGTAATCGCGGACGATGGCGCGGATTTCGGCTTGCTCTTGCTGATTGAAACGCTGCGCCGACGCGGGCGCGCCGGCGAGCAGGGTGAGCGAGAAAGCGATCGCCAAACGCAACATGGCGGAGAACTCCAAGGATCAAGCCCCGGTCATGGCCGGGTTCAAACCACGAGGCAAGGGTTCGCAACCTCGCAACCTGGGCCCTCAGCCGGGACGGCGACCGCGCTGGTCGCGTATCTGCTCGCGCACCTCATTGCCGGCGGAGTCGATGATATCGACGGCGCGCTGATAGTCGGTGGTGTTGCGCGGCAGCTCTCGGCGCGCGCGTTCGGCAAAGCTGAGCGCCAGGGCGTAATCGCCGAGCGCGAAATTCTGCTCCGCCGACGCCAGTTGCGCTAACGCCTCCTCGCCGCGTTCGTTGCGCGCTTGCGCCAGTTCGCGCCAGGCAAAGGCGTTATCGGGTTCGGCGGCAGTTACTAGGCGCAGCAATTCGATGGCCTCATCGGCGCCTTGGCGCCCGCGCGCCTGCAACAGCGCGCGCGCCAGATTGGTTTGGAGCAGCGGCTGATTGGGCGCGAGGTCGAGCGAACGGCGATGATAGGCGATCGATTCCTCGGCGCGCCCGTTCTCAAACAGAATCTGCCCCATCAGTTCCTGGAAATAGGGGTTGGCGTCATCCTCGCGCATCAGGACCTCGAGTTCGGCGCGCGCCTCGGCTAGGCGCGAAGTGCGATAATAGGCCACCGCGCGCGCATAGCGCGCCGGTTGCGAGGCATCGCTCGGCGGGTAACGCGACAGCGTCTGCGCCTCGGTGCGGATGAAGCCGATCAGCTTGGCCTGCATAAAGCGGAAGCGGCGGAGGTTTTCCTCGCTGTCGCTCGTCTCGCGGTGCGACGCGCGCTCCACCCCCTGGCGCAGCGATTCCACCCGGTCGGAAGCGTAGGGGTGGGTCATCATGTAGGGCGGCATGCGCCGGGTCATGAATTCGTAGGGGCGGATCTGCTCGTTGAAGAAGGTGATCAGCCCGCGCCCGGATTGGCCGGTGGTTTCGAGGTAGTTGAGCGCGGCCTGGTCGGCGGAAGATTCCTGCGCCTGGGTGTGCAGCACGAAGCTCGACATGGCGAATTGCTGCGAGCCGGAAATCAGCGCCGCGCCGGCAGCGGGCTCGCCCCCGGCGATCGCCAGCACGCCCAGCGCCAGTGAAATCAGCATCGGCCCCATCGCCTGGCCCACCGCTTCGCGCCGGCGTGCGCCGTGGCCGCCGGCGATGTGGCCGGTTTCGTGCGCCAGCACGCCAATGATCTCGTTCGGCGTATCGGCGGCCATGATCAGCCCGGTGTGGACGAAGATGTTCTGCCCGCCGGCGACGAAGGCGTTGATCGAGGGATCGTTGACGATGTAGAGCGAAACGTCATCGGCGTTGAGTCCGGCCGCTTGCAGCAGCGGCGTGGTGTAGACGCGCAGCGTGTCCTCGATCTCGGCGTCGCGGATCAGCGATTGCGCGGCGGCCGGTCCGGAAGCGAGCAAGACGGCGAGCGCCGCCGCACTGGCAATTGCCAAGCGGCGCAGCCCGCGCAAGGATTGCGATGCGGCCATTAGCGCTCCTTCGATCCGCCCCGCTCTGTTCAAACCCGGTTTTGCGGCGACAGCAAGGCTGCAAGCCGCTTAGCTGCCCTTCTTCGCCCAGCGGGAGAAGCGCGAAAGGAACCTGTCGCGCCGTTCCTGGTCGGGCTCATAGGCCGGGTCCGGTTCGCTGGGTTCGGCGCCAAGCGGTTCTGGCTCCGCCAAAGCCTCGGCGACGACAGCGCGCGGCGGCGGCGCGGGAGCGATTTCCGCTTCGGGCATTGGCGTTGGGGCGAGCGGGTAGGTGATGACCTCGGCGATCGCCGCCGTGTCCGCGGCCTCGGCTGGTTCGGTCGCCGGTTGTGGTGGCGCGAGGTTGGGGCGGGGCGAGAGTTGGCGCAGGTCGGTGCTGACGAAATCCAGCCATTCGCCGCCGTCCACTTCGTAATTGCGCCGTCCGCGCCCGCGTCCGCGCCCGCGGCGGCGCCCGCCGCGCGTGGATTTTTCCCGCTGCGCGGCGGCGGGACGAGCCTCGGCGGCGACCGCCTCAGCTTCGCCTTCAACTGGCGGTGCAGGCTGTTCGCCATCCTCGCGGCGCCGGCGTCCGCCACGGCGGCCGCGGCGGCCGCGACGGCGGCGGCTGTCGCCCTCGCCGCCCTCGCCGCCATCGGAATCGGCGCCGCTGTCGTCAGAGGCGCTTGCCTCTTCTTCCTCGTCGGCGATTTCTTCCTCGGGTTCGTCGATCTCGACCGGCTCGGGACGGCGGGCCTCGCGTTGGGTCTCGGCGGCCTCGGTCTCGTCATCGCTGGCGATCAACTCGGCGGCGATGTTGATTTCAAAATCGCCCGGCGAGAGATTGGCGCCGGCGAGTACGCGCACGCGCACCTTGCTCGCAGCCTCGATGCCGGCGATGAAATCGCGCTTCTCGTTGAGCAGGTAGAGCGTCACGTCGGTTGCGGCGCGCACATGCAGTTCGCGCCCCTTGTTGCGGGCCGAGGCCTCGCCCAACAGGCGCAGCACCATCAGCGCCGCCGATTCAATCGCGCGCACGCGGCCCGAGCCCTCGCAATGGGGGCAGACGTGGCTGGTGCCTTCGAGCACGCCGGTGCGGCGGCGCTGGCGCGACAATTCCAGCAGGCCGAAACCGGAAATCTTGCCCATCTGCACGCGGGCGCGGTCGAAACGGAGATTGTCCTTCATCCGTTTTTCGACGGTGCGGTCGTTCTTGTTCTCCTCCATGTCGATGAAGTCGATCACGATCAGCCCGGCGAGGTCGCGCAGCCGCATCTGCCTTGCGGCTTCGTCGGCGGCTTCCATGTTGGTCTTGAACGCGGTCTGCTCGATATTGCGCTCGCGGGTGGCGCGCCCGGAATTCACGTCGATCGCCACCAAGGCCTCAGCCTGGTTGATGACGATATAGCCGCCCGATTTCAACGTGACGATCGGCGAGTAGATTGATTCCAATTGCTTCTCGACGCCGTGCTTGGCGAAGATCGGCGTGGCATCCTTCCACAAATGCACGCGCTTGGCGTGCGAAGGCAGCAGCATGCGCACGAAGTCCTTGGCCTCCTTGTAGGCTGCCTCGCCATCGACATGCACTTCATCGACATCCTTGTCGTAGAGATCGCGGATGGCGCGTTTGACCAGCGAGCTTTCCTCGTAGATCAGCGACGGGGCGATCGACTTCATGGTGTCGTTGCGGATTTCCTCCCAGGCGCGCATCAGATATTCGTAGTCGCGTTTGATCTCGGTCTTGGTGCGCTTGGCCCCGGCGGTGCGCACGATCAGGCCTACACCCTGGGGCACTTCCAGCTCCTGCACCACTTTCTTGAGCCGCTTCCTGTCGCTGGCCTGGGTGATCTTGCGCGAAATGCCGCCGCCGCGCCCGGTATTGGGCATCAGCACGCAATAGCGGCCGGCGAGCGAGAGATAAGTGGTGAGCGCCGCGCCCTTGTTGCCGCGCT
Source organism: Alphaproteobacteria bacterium (assembly GCA_031400895.1). Classification (GTDB taxonomy): domain Bacteria; phylum Pseudomonadota; class Alphaproteobacteria; order Caulobacterales; family Aquidulcibacteraceae; genus Vitreimonas. The sequence continues at coordinate 21,697 of JANNQT010000040.1, forward strand.
CTTCCTTGACCACCTGCACCAACATGATCTGGCGGCGGCGGATTACTTCCTGGATCTTGTAGCGGCGGGTGAGGATGCGGCGGCGGCGCTCGTCGAGCGCTTCCTCGTCCTCTTCCTCGCGCTCGGATTCCGCCTCGGCGGCGGCGAGTTCGGCCTTGATCGATTCCTGATCGGCCGTCGGGATGGCGTAATAATCTGGATGGATTTCCGGGAAAGCCAGAAAGCCGTGGCGGTTGCCGCCATACTCGACAAAGGCGGCCTGCAACGAGGGTTCAACCCGCGTCACCTTGGCCAGATAGATATTGCCTCTGAGTTGTTTGCGGTTCTGGGTCTCGAAATCGAAATCTTCAACGCGGTTTCCGTCGAGCACCGCTACCCGGGTTTCTTCCGGGTGGGCAGCGTCGATCAGCATTGTCTTGGCCATCAAAGGGGGCTCCGTGGGCGTCGTGCGCCCGTCGCCGGCGCCCGAGGGGCCGGTGGGCTGCGAAACGACGCAATTGGGTAAGTGAAGGACCCCCGAGCACGGTTTCGCGCGCGGCGGCGAAGCTGCTGCCGGCGGCGAAAACTTGCATTATTGGGGTCATAAGGCGGCTCCGGTCCGCCGCCTTGCAAGGGCGGCGCTTACGCTCCTTGGGAGCGGGCGCGCGTCTTTCGGTCCTGATGCGGGCGCCACCCTCATTACTGTGGGAGCGCACCGCGGGGCCAGACACCTGTCCGCGTAGCGGGAGCGCGCCGGGCGCTCTTGGGGAGGTTCCCCTGACGACGCACACGGCGATGGCGCACCCTTGCATGAATTTGTGAAGGAATGAAAGCGCCTAGCGGGGGAAAACATCGAATTAAGCCGCGCCGGTGGAGCAGGCGCCGATTTTGTTAACCTTCCTTTTCAACTTGATAGCAAGCGGCGCCTGCTAGCTTCCGGGCGCGATGAACCCGACCAGGCGCTCTCTCGTGTTTGCCGGAGCGACCGCGCTGTCCAGCGCGGCGCTGGGCGGGCGCGCCTGGGCCAGCGAACCAGCGGCGATCCGCGAACTATCGCTATCAAGCTCGGGGCAGGCGCTTCGGCTCTCGGTTTCACTGGACCGGGCGGCGGAATATAGGACTATGTTCCTATCTGAGCCGGATCGTTTCGTGATTGATCTGGCGGATTCGCGCTGGGCGCTGCCACAGGGCGCTTCGGGCGCCGGGGCAGGCGCTGGCGTGGTGCGTGGCTACCGTTATGCGCAGCGCGAGGGCGGCGTCGCGCGCCTGGTGCTCGATCTGGAGGCGCCGGCCAGCCTGTTGCGCCAAGAATTGGTGCGCGGCCAAGCGCCAGCGCTGATCTTCGACCTCGCCGCCAATGCACCGCTGGCGAGCCCGCCGCCGCCGCTCGAGATGAACGGGCGGGGTCGCCGCCGGACCATCGTTATCGACGCCGGCCATGGCGGCCAGGACCCCGGCGCCATCGGCGCAACCGGAATTTATGAAAAGGACGTGGCGCTCGATCACGCGCTGCAATTGCGCGCGGCGCTGCGGTCGCGCGGGCGCTACCATGTGGCGCTGACCCGAGACAGCGATCGCAAGGTTGAACTGGAAGACCGGGTCCGCTTTGCCCGCACCCAGAACGCCGACTTGTTTATCTCCGTCCACGCCGATTCGCACCCCAGCGCCGAAGCGCGCGGGGCTTCGGTCTACACCCTCTCCGAACGAGGCGCGAACCGTGCCCAGAACCTGATGGCGACCCAGGATTGGGACCTCGATCTGGGTCAGGGCGGTCGCGGCGGCGTGGTGAGCGACATCCTGGTCGACCTCACCCAGCGCGAGACCACCAACCGCTCGGCGCAATTTGCCGCCAATCTGATCCCGCGGCTCGGCTCGGTTGCGCCCCTGGTCAGCAACACCCATCGCAACGCTGGCTTTTTCGTGCTGCTGGCGCCTGACGTGCCGGCAGTGCTGGTCGAGACCGGGTTTTTGAGCAATATCGCCGACGAACGCCGGCTCTCCGATCCGCGCGCGCGCCAGGCGCTGGCCGAAGCGATGGCCGGGGCGGTGGATTCCTATTTCACTGGGCCGCAAGTTTAGGCGCGCCCAAAAGCCGCTCGATTGGCCGCTCGATTTCTGGGTAAATAAGCCTAAGCTTTGCTCCGCCGCGCCGGCCATAATCGCGCCGCATTGGCGGGCGAGGCGAACCGGGCCGAACACGCGCAAGCAGAAGCGGGGCGCCGACGTTGCGAGACCAATACGAAGATCAAGCCGGCTGGAGCGACGATTCCAAGCCGGGTCTGTTTAAGGGCCCGCTCTGGCGGCGCGTGCTGGTGGGCTTGGCGATCGCCGCAGGCACAGGCGTGGTCGCTTTCACGGCTTTCATCCTGATCGCGCTACAGGGCCTGCCCGGGCTTGAGGATCTGAAGAATTACCAGCCGCTGGTCACCAGCCGCGTGCACGCCGCCGACGGCACGCTGGTGGCGGAGTTCGCCACCGAACAGCGCGTGTTCGTGCCGATCGACCAAATCCCCGACCATGTGAAAAACGCCTTCATCGCCACAGAAGACGCGCGCTTCTTCGAGCATTCGGGCATCGATTATCGCGGGCTGGCGCGGGCGATGGTGTCCAATGTCGGCAATGTGCTGCGCGGGCGCCGGCTCGAGGGCGCCTCCACCATCACCCAGCAGGTGGCGGGCAATATGCTCACCGGGCGCGCTGCGGCGTGCGAGGGCGGAATCGGCGGCTTGTTCTGCGCGGTCTACACCAAGTTCCGCGAAGGCTTGATGGCGCAGCGCATCGAGAAGGCGCTCGACAAAAACCGCATTCTCGAACTTTATCTGAACCAGATCTATCTCGGCAACCGCGCCTATGGCGTCGCCGCCGCGTCACTCAATTATTTCGACAAGCCTTTGTCGGAATTGACCATCGGGGAAGCCGCTTATCTGGCGCTGCTGCCCAAGGGGCCCGGAAACTACGATCTGCGCGATGCCGACAAGCGCGCGCGCGCGCTCGACCGGCGCAATCATGTGATCAGCCGCATGTTGGAGCGTGGCTATATCACCACCGAGCAGGCAACGGCCGCGCGCGTCGAGGAATTGGTTTCGCGCGATCGCTTGGCTGGCGATCAATACATTGCCGCCTCGCATTTCGTCGAGGAAGTGCGCCGCGAATCCATGCGCCGGCTGCCTGAAATGGGCGAGCGCGAGATTTACGAGGGTGGTTATTCGATCCGCTCCACCGTCGATACCCGCCTCCAGCTGGCGGCGGCGCGTGTGTTGCGCGCGGGGCTGGAAGAATACGACCGCCGCCACGAATGGCGCGGTCCGGTCGTACGCGGCGACGCCGCTGGCGACGTGCGTGCGCAATTGCGCGAGGCCGCACGTCCGCCAACATTGTCGAACTGGCTGCGCGCCATGGTCACGGGCGCGGGCGGCGGAACGATCCGGCTCACCGACGAAAATGGGGCCACCGGACGGCTGCTCGACACCGACGCGCAATGGGTGGCCCAACATGCGCGCGGCCGCAATCGCGACCGGGCGCTGGCGCGCGGCGCCATTGTTTACGTCACCCGCGGCTCAGGCGCCAACGCGCGCTACACCTTGCGGCAGACGCCGCAAATCCAGGGCGCGCTGGTGGCCATGGACCCGCACACCGGGCGGGTGCTGGCGCTGGTCGGCGGCTATTCCTTCAACGACGCCAGCGGCCTCAACCGCGCCACCCAGGCGCAGCGGCAGCCGGGTTCGGCGTTCAAACCGATCGTTTACGCAGCCGCGCTCGACCCCGATCCCGCTGGTAATCCAGCTTTCCACGCGCTTACCCCCGCCACCATGGTCGATGATGGCCCGCTGGCGATCGAGGCGGGCGACGGCACCAATTGGTCGCCGGAGAATTACACGCGGCAATATTATGGGATGACGACCTTGCGGCGCGGTTTGGAAATGTCGCGCAACGCCATGACCGCGCGCGTCGCCTACGAAATGGGCGCCGAGCGCGTGCTCGATTACGGCCGCCGGCTCGGCATTTATGGCGACAACACCCAGGCCGTGTTCGCGCTGGCGCTGGGGACGGGCGAGACCTCGCTCATGCGCATGACCACCGCCTACGGCATGCTGGTCAATGGCGGTCGCGGCATCGAACCGATTTTCATCGACCGCATCCAGGACCGCACCGGGCGAACGATCTATCGGGTCGATCGGCGCGAGTGCCCGGAATGTACCGCCGCCTGGCGCCGCCAAGCCGCGCCCGTGTTGGCCGATACCCGCGCGCAAGTACTCAACCCGGTCACCGCCTATCAGGTGGTGTCGATGACGCAGGGCGTGGTGCAGCGCGGCACCGGTTCGGTGATCAACGAATTGGGCATTCCCCTCGGCGGCAAGACCGGCACCACCAACGACTTCAAGGACGCCTGGTTCATCGGCTATTCGCCCGATCTGGTGGTCGGCATCTGGGTCGGTTTCGACATCCCGCGCGACATGGGCGAGGGCGAAACCGGTGGGCGCATCGCCGCGCCGATGTTCCGCGATTTCATGCGAACCGCGCTGCAGGGTGTGCCTGCGACGCCGTTCCGGGTGCCCCCAACCCCGGAGCCTTGCGTTTCCAATGGCGTCAGCTTCGTGCGTATTGATCCGATGACGGGGCTGCCGCCGGCCTCTGGCGTCGAACCCAACGCCACCATACTCGAGGCCTTCCGCTGCGGCACCGAGCCGTCGCGCGAAGCGGCGTCCTCGCCGTTCCGATTCCTGGGCACCGAACAGATTGATCCGCGCACGCTTTCGGGCCTGGAAGGCGTGTTCGCACCGACCGAGGGCGATGGCCAGCGCCCGCGCCCGGGCCAGCAGAGCGAAGAGGAATGCGTCGGCCTGTGTTGAGCCGCGCGCCCAGCGCCGCTATCTAAAACCGACAGATTCCAAGGACACCCCAATGCGCGCCGAAATCACCCAGCTTGCCGAACAAATCACCTCTGCCGTCGCTTTGCTGCGGAGGCGTCTTTGACTGGGATCGCGCCCAGGTCCGTTTCGACGAACTGACCGCACTCTCCGAGCGGCCTGATTTCTGGAACGATCCGGCAAAAGCCCAAAAGCTCATGCGCGAGCGCAACAAGCTCGAAGCCGGGATGAACGCCATCACTTCGCTGGAGCGTGAGCTTCGAGATTCGATGGAGCTCGCCGAACTGGCGGAGGCCGAGGGTGACGCCGCTCTGGTGGATGAGGCGCACGCAACCTTGGTGAAGGCACAGGAGCGCGCCGCCAAAGCCGAATTGGAAGCGCTGCTCTCGGGCGAGGCCGACGGCAACGACGCCTATATCGAGTTCAATTCCGGCGCCGGCGGCACCGAGAGCCAGGATTGGACCGAGATGTTGCTGCGCATGTACATGCGCTGGGCCAATTCCCGCGACTTTGGCGTCGATCTGCTCGAAGAACAGGGCGGCGACACCGCCGGCATTAAGTCCGCCACTGTGCTGGTTCGCGGTGAAAACGCCTATGGCTGGTTGAAAACCGAAGCCGGCGTGCATCGCCTGGTGCGCATCAGCCCGTACGATTCAAACGCCCGCCGCCACACTTCGTTCGCCAGCGTGTGGGTGTATCCGAAGGTCGACGACTCGATCGAGATCGAGATCAACGAGAAGGACGTGCGCACCGACACTTATCGCTCCTCTGGCGCCGGCGGCCAGCATGTCAACAAAACCGACAGCGCCGTGCGGCTCACCCACATGCCCACCGGCATCGTCGTCGCTTCGGCCAGCGCCTGGCGCGCGCGCGGATCGGAGAGCCGGCGTTCGTCGGCGATATTGCTCAAAAACCCGGTCTCGACCAGCACTGCCGGCACGTCAGGCGCCAGCAGCACGAAAAAG
>JANNQT010000041.1:0-25714 GCA_031400895.1 Alphaproteobacteria bacterium
CCACCGCCGCCGCCGCCGCGCATGGCGCCGGCGCCGACCGCGACCGTCACCATCGGCGTGCAGGAGGACTACACCCGGCTTGCCTTCCGTTTCGCCGGGCCGACCACGGTCACGCCTTCGTTGCAGGGCAACCGGCTCGACCTGCGGTTCTCCCGCGCCGCCGACATCGACATCGCCGAGTTGCGCGCGAGCATGCCGCGCTTTCTGCGCGAGGCGCGCCGCGTCAGCGCGCCGGGCGCGCCGGTGCGGCTGCAACTCACGCTGGATGCGGGCGTGCGCCATCGCCATTTCGTCGATGGCGACCGCGTCGTCATCGACCTGTTGGCGCCAGAGGGCGGGCCGGCGGCCTCGCTTACGATCGAGCAGGGCGAGGCGCCAATTCCGGCGCAATCGCCGGTGCGCGGCAACGCCTTCGCGCGACTGACCGAAGAGGCTAATTCCACCCGCCTTACCGTGACTTGGCCCGAGCCGGCGCGGGCGGCGGCGTTCCGGCGCGGCGGCGCGCTTTGGGTGATGTTCGACGCCACCGGGCGCATCGACCTCACCGGCGTGGCGCGCGCCGGACGGCGCCATCAGAACATCGAAGTGGTGAACGGCGAAGGCGTGGTCGGGCTGCGCATTCCCGCCGAGCCGGACGTGCTGATCTCGGCGGCGCCGTCGGAGAATTCCTGGGTGATCACGCTGGGCGCCCGCGCCGACAATTCCGCGCCGGCTGCGCTCACGCGGGTGATTGAGCCGGGCGGCGGCGCGCAATTGCGCGCGCGTTTCGGGCGCGAGGGCGTCGTGCGCTGGGTGCGCGATCCGGAAATCGGCGACCGCATCGGCGTTGCCCTAGTCGGTGGCCCCGCGCGCGGGGTCGATGTGCGCCGCGCCACCGTGGAAGCAGCAGTGCTGCCTTCTGCGCATGGCGCGGTGATCGAACCCCGCGCCGACGGCGTCACCGCAATGTTCGTCGCCGGCGACCTCGTCATCAGCAACGGCGAGGGCTTGATCGCGGCAGCGGCGGAAACCCCACGCGATAACGCCAGCGTGGCGCTGCTCGAGCAATCGCTGACCGAGGCGCAGGCAGCGCCGGCGCAGCCGGAAATGGAACTCGTGGAAGTTCGCTTGCGCCTCGAGGACCTCAATCGCCGCGCCGCCAATGAAGGCGTACGCGAAGGCGCGCCGGCCACCGCGCGGCTGGATCTCGCCCGCTTCCTGCTGCGCCAGGAACTCGCCGCCGAAACCCTGGGCGCGCTACGGGTGGCGGCGATCAACCAGGGCGAACTGGTCGAGATCGATCCCGAGTACCGGCTGATGCGCGCGGCCGCCAATATCATGATGGGCCGCACCGCCGCCGCGCAGCCCGACCTCGCCGCCTCTTTGCTGGCGCGCAACCCATCGGCGGCGCTCTGGCGCGGCTATTCGGCCTATCTGCGCAGGGAATGGGGCGAGGCGAGGCGCGAACTGGAACGCGGCGGCGCCGCGCTTGAAGAGCATCCGGCCGCCTGGCGGGCGCGTTTTCAACTCGCGCTCGCCGCTTCCGCGCTTGAACTCGGAGATCACGCCGCCGCCGACGCCGCGGTCAAGGCCGCCGCCGGTCAGGCCCCCGACCAGAGCCTCCGCCTGCAGGCGCGCCTGCTCGAGGCGCGTCTCACTGAGGTGCGCGGCGACCACGGCCGTGCGCTCGCGATGCTCGACGAATTGGTGCGCGCGCGCGACGAGGAAGTGGCGGTGCGCGCCAGCCTGGAAGCGCTGAGAATGCGACGCGCTAAGGGCGTCATGCGCGCGATCGATGTGGTCGAGCCGCTGGAGGCGCTGCGTTTCCGCTGGCGCGGCGACGCGCTCGAACTGGCCACTGTCAGCATGCTGGGGGAGTGCTATTCCGAACTCGGCCGCTGGCGCGAGGCGCTGGCGACGATGCGCGCCTCCGCCGAGCGATACCCCGCCGACCCCGCGGTGCGGCACCTGCGCGCCGATATGGCGAACTTGTTCGAGCGCTTGTTCCTCGACGGCGAAGCCGACAAGCTTGAGCCGGTGCGGGCGCTTGGCCTGTTCTACGAGTTCAGCGATCTGACCCCGGTGGGGCCCAACGGCGACCGCATCGTGCGCCTGCTGGCCGGCCGGCTGGTGCACGTCGATCTGCTGGAGCAGGCGGCGCAATTGCTGCAGCACCAGGTCGACGAACGCCTCGACGGCATCTCCAAGGCGCAGGTCGCCGCCGATCTCGCCGTGATTTATCTGATGGACCACAAGCCCGACCGCGCGCTGGTGGCGCTGGCTTCGTCGCGGCAGCCGAACATGCCGCAACTCCTGCTCGCCGACCGGCGCATCCTGGAAGCGCGGGCGCTGATGGATTTGGGCCGCCTCGATGCGGCGGTGGAATTGGTCGAGCGCGATCACAGCGACGATGCTCAACGCGTGCGCGCCGACGCCGCCTGGCGTGCGCGCGACTGGGATCGCGCGGCAGTGGAATTGCGCGCCTTGCTCAATGCGCGCGACCGCGCCCAGCCGATGGACCAGGGCAGCCGGCAAGCGGTGTTGCGCGCCGGCATTGCGCTGACGCTGGCGGGTAACGAGGAGGGGGTGCGCGGGCTTTACCGTGAGTTCGCCGGCGATCTCGCCAATAGCGAGGAAGCCGACGCGTTCGAGATCGTCGCCGCCGGCGTGCATGCCGATGGCGCTGCCATCCGCGACGTGGCGCGGGCGGTGGCGCGCACCGATCTGCTCGACCGCTTCGTGACGCGGCTGAAATCACAGATCACCGAGCACGCCGCCAATGGCCCCGCGCCCGCCGGTCCGCCAGCGCCGGCCCCCGGCCAGCCGCCGGCCCAGCCCCCGCAAGCGGCGGCGCAGCAACCCCCTCCGACACCGCCGGCGGCGTGAGCGCCATTGCCGGCGGGGGCGCGCTCGGGCCAGGCTAGCGCCATGATTTCCGTCATCATCCCGACCTTGAACGCGGCGGCGCTCTTGCCCCTCACGCTGGCGCCGCTGGTGGCGGGCGCGGCCGAGGGGCTGGTCAAGCAGGTGATCGTCGCCGATGGCGGCTCCGAGGACGCCACTTGCGCCATCGCCGAAGCCGCCGGCTGCGACCTGGCCCTTGGCGCGCGCGGACGCGGTGCGCAATTGGCGGTGGGCGCTAAAGCGGCCAGAGGCGACTGGTTCTTGTTCCTGCACGCCGACACGGTGCTGAGCGAAAACTGGCGGGAGGAGGCGCGGCGCGTGGTGGCGGGTGGCCAGGACCACGCCGCGGCGTTTACGCTGGCGTTCGACGATGCCAGCTTCGCCGCCCGCCTCGTAGTGGTGTGGGCGCGTGCGCGGGCTTCGTTGCTGAAGCTGCCCTACGGCGATCAGGGCTTGCTGATTTCGCGCCGGCTCTATGAGGCGATCGGCGGCTACCGCGATCTGGCGCTGATGGAGGATTTGGACATCGTGCGCCGCATCGGCGGCAAGCGCCTGTCCATCCTGCCGGCGCTCGCCGTCACCAGCGCCGCCAAATATCGCCGCGACGGCTACGCCAAACGCTCGTGGCGCAACCTGCTGCTGACCGCGCGCTACCTCCTAGGCGCCGACCCCGCCAAGCTGGCGCGCTTTTATGATTGAACCGCCGACGCTGATCGTCATGGCCAGGGCGCCGCGGGTGGGCGTCGGCAAGACCCGGCTCGCCGCCGAGATTGGCAAGACGCAAGCCTGGCGCATCAATCGCGCGCTGCAGGCGCGAACGCTGCATGTCGCTTGCGATCGCCGCTGGCGCACGCTGCTTTGCGTGACGCCGGACCAGTCCGCGGCGCATACCATCGCCGTTTGGCCGCGCGCGATAGCGCGTCTGCCGCAGGGCGGCGGCGATCTTGGCGCGCGGCTGGCGCGTGCGCTGGCCGGCAGGCGCAACGTCGCTTTGATCGGGACCGATTGTCCGGGCCTCACCCGCGCCTTGATCAAGCGCGCGTTCGCGGCGTTGAAGCGCGCGCCTTTCGCGCTGGGACCGGCGCACGATGGCGGCTTCTGGTTGTTGGCGGCGCGTTCGGGCGATGTCGCGGCGCGGGCGATGGCGGGCGTGCGCTGGTCGAGCCAACACGCCGCCGCCGACGTGCTGCGCAATCTTGGCGGCGAGGTGGCGCTGTTGCCGATGCTGCGCGACGTCGATGTCGCCGCCGATCTGGCGTTTCAGCGTTCGGCGCGCAGCGAATCGAGCGGCGCATAGAGCGCAGCGCCCCCGCCCGCGAGGCGGTCGAGTTCCGGCGTAGGCTGCCCGTAGCTTTTGCGGCACAGCGCCATGTGCGACAGCGCGCGCTCGGCGTAGTCGCGGCTCTCCGCGCGCGGCATGGTTTCCAGCAGCAGCAGCGGATCGAGATCGGCCGGCTGTGTCGCCAGCCAGCGCGAAAGCCAGCCGGGCCCGCCATTATAAGCGGCGAACACGCGGCCGAGATCGCCGTCGTTATGAAACTCGCTCATCAGCCAGCGCACATAGGATTGGCCGAGACGCATGTTGAGCCCGGGTTCGAACAGCGCCGCTGGCGCGCGGCGATAATTGTGCGAGCGGTCCATGTCGCGCGCGGTGGAGGGCAGGAGCTGCATCAAGCCGCGCGCGTTGGAGACGCTGACGGCCTTGGGGTTAAAATGGCTCTCTTGGCGGACGATGGCGTAGATCAGTGCGCGATCCAGGTGGAAGCCATCGTCGGGGGTAAAAGTGGTGGCCGGGCAAAAGCCGGCGGCGACTTCGGCGCCGCCATATTCCGCCGCGCGCAATTGCGCGCTGGGCGCGGCCAGCGCAATGGCGAGGGCGAGAAAATTCACGTCGTCGGCGGGGGTCAGCTCGCGATGCAGCCGGCGCAATTCGCTTTCCACTTCCGACAGCCGCCCCAATTGCGCCAGCGCCGCCGCACGCCGCGCGCCGGGATGGGCGGCGATGAAGCGCGACAAGGTTTCGGCATCGACTTGCGGGGCGGTGAAGGCGAGCGCGGTTTCGCGTCCGAGCTGGGCCTCGGCCAATTGGCCGTAGAAAGTCCAGGGCCTGGCGGCGGCGGCTTCCAGGTGCTCGCGCACGCCGTTGCTTTCGCCGGCGGCGAGCCGCGCGCGCGCGGCCCAGTAATGCACGCCGGCATAGGCCCAGCCGCCATGGTAGGGCCAAAGCGTTGCGTTCTCGAACTGGCGCACCGCCTCGGCATAGTCGCGGCGGCGATAGGCGATGAGACCCAGCTGCCAGGCGATATGGCCAGCGCGCGGGCCCGTGCTCTGCGCCTGCGCCAAAGCCACGGCCCCCGCGTCCTCGCCGGCGCCGATGCGTTCGGCGATGCGCTCGATGGCGATGCGCGCGGTGGCGGTGTCGCCCGGTATCGACGCTGGCGTGCCCGGCAAAAGGCGCGATCGCCCAGAATCTGGCGCCGGCGCTCGCGCCCGCGAACGGCGTCCGCGCGAGGCCATGGCGCGGTCGTAAACCGCGTCGGCCATGCCGTATTCGCCGTGGCCGTTGAGCCAGGCGGTGTATTCGCTCCAGGCCGGGCGGTAGCGCGGGGCCAGCAGCCTGCGCCCGCGCACGGCGCCTGCAAGGACGTCGTCCTCGGCCCGCGCCAGGGCGGCGTTAACCCCGCGCCAATTGCCCGCCTCGATTGCCTCGAAGGCGTCCTGGTAGGCGGCGGCGTCGCGGTCGGAGAGGGCGACCACCCGCGGCTGGGCCAGGGCCTGGGAGGCGGAAAAGGCCAGCAGCAGGCCGGAAACCAGTGCGCGCAGCCTCATCGGCGATCCTCTCTTGGCCTTGTCTAGGGCAGGTCAACGCCCAGTTCCTTGAGCCAAGTCGCGGTGGCGAGCAGATCGGCCCAGGCCAGCTTTTTCTGGTGCGGTTGGCGCAGCAAATATGCCGGATGAAGCATCACCATCGTGTTGACGGCGAGATCGCCTTGGCGGTGATTGAACCGGCGGCCACGTAATTTCAGCACGCCTTCTTCGCGCTTTAGCACTGAATGGGCGGCGGCCTTGCCGGCCAGGATCAGCAGCTTGGGCCGGGCCAGCGCGATCAGCCGCTCGACGAACGGCAGGCACGATAGCGTCTCGCCAGGGGTGGGGTCGCGATTACCCGGCGGGCGCCAGTAAATTGTGTTGGAAATCAATAAATTAGATTTTCTGTCCAGCCCTATCTGAGCCAGCATGCGGTCGAGCATTTGCCCCGACCTGCCGACAAACGGCCGGCCCTGTTCGTCCTCTTCCTTTCCGGGGGCCTCGCCGATCAGCAGCACCTGGGCGTCGAGCACGCCGTCACAGAATACGGTATTCCGCGCCGTAGCCTTGAGGGCGCAGCCGTCGAACCCCTCCACCGCCGCCTGGAGCGCTCGGATAGTTTCTGCAGCGGCGGCGAGCGCGCGGGCGTTATCCACAGGATTGGGCTCGGACGCCGCCAGCCGTTTCGCCGCCGGCGCGGACATTCTGGGTGGGTGGGCCGGCTCGGCACTCGTCTCAGCCCTCGCCTCAGCTTTCGCCCGTTGCGGGGGCGCAAACACCGCCTCCGCTTCCTCCATATCGACGCCCGCCGCCCGCCAGAAGGCAAGGGCGGCGCGCGCGGCCAGGGCGGGGTCGGTCTGCATCGGCGCCCATCATGCAGGGACTCGGGGTGATTTCAAAAGCGGTCGCTTGCAGCTTGCGCCGGCTCGCGGCTGCTTGGATATACGCGCCAACCAAGCTGAAGGATGGGAAATGGCCGACGAGCAGCGCGATTCGATGGACTACGACGTCGTCATCGTCGGCGCGGGGCCGGCGGGGCTGTCGGCGGCGATCCATTTGAAGCAATTGGCGAGCCAAGCGGGGCGCGAGGTTTCCGTCGCCGTGCTGGAAAAGGGCGCCGAGGTGGGCGCGCATGTCTTTTCCGGCGCCGTAATCGACCCGATCAGCCTCAACGAACTGATCCCGGAATGGAAAGCCAAAGGCGCGCCGCTCGACACGCCGGTGACGCAAGACAAATTCATGGTGCTGGGCCCCGCCGGCGGCGCGGCGCTGCCGATGTTTCTGATGCCGCCGCTGATGAACAATCACGGCAATTACATCGTCTCGCTGTCGAACTTCACCAAATGGCTGGGCGCGCAGGCAGAAGCTGTGGGCGTCGAAATCTATCCCGGCATGGCCGCTTCCGAGCCGGTGTTCGATGAAGCGGGCGCGCTCAAGGGCGTGGTCGCGGGCGTGTTCGGCATCGGCAAGGACGGGGCCAGGAAAAGCGAGTTCCAGCCCGGTATGGAATTGTACGGCAAATATGTGCTGATCGCCGAAGGCGCGCGCGGTTCGTTGACGAAAACCCTGCAAAACCGCTACGAATTGAGCAAGGGACGCGATCCGCAAAAATACGGCATCGGCATCAAGGAACTCTGGGAAGTGCCGGCCGCGCAGCACCAGCCGGGCCTGGTGCTGCATACAGTGGGCTGGCCGCTCGACGACAAAACCGGCGGCGGCTCGTTTATGTATCATTGGGGCGAACGCCTGGTGTCGGTGGGGTTTGTCGTCCACCTCAATTACAAGAATCCCTACATCTCGCCGTTCGACGAATTCCAGCGCCACAAGCTGCATCCGGAAATCCGCCGCCACATCGAGGGCGGCAAGCGCATCGGCTATGGCGCGCGCGCGATCACCGAGGGCGGCCTGCAATCGGTGCCGAAGCTCGCGTTTCCCGGCGGGGCGCTGATCGGTTGCGCGGCCGGCTTCGTCAATGTGCCGCGCATCAAGGGCAGCCACAACGCGATGAAGACCGGCATGCTGGCGGCGGCGGCGGCGTTCGCGGCGATCGAGGCCGGCCGCCAGCGCGATGTGTTGGACGATTACGAGGACGCCTACCGGCAAAGCCGCGTCTACAGGGACCTCAAACTGGTGCGCAACGCCAAACCGCTCTTGTCGCGCCACGGGACTTTCTGGGGCGGTTTCCTCGGCATGATGGACATGTGGACCACCAGCCTCTTGGGCGGGTTCTCGTTCTTCGGCACGCTCAAGCACGGCAAGAGCGACGCCCTGGCCACCGAAAAAGCCCGGAAGCACGAGCCGATCGCCTATCCCAAACCCGACGGCGCGCTCACTTTCGACAAGCCTAGTTCAGTTTATCTCTCCAACACCAACCACGAGGAGGACCAGCCGGCGCACCTGAAGCTCTGGGACGTCTCCATCCCGATCGCGGTGAACCTCCGCGATTACGCCGAACCGGCGACACGATATTGCCCCGCCGGCGTGTATGAGGTGATTTATGACGACAACGGGGCCAATCCGCGCTTTCAGATCAATGCGCAAAACTGCGTCCACTGCAAAACCTGCGACATCAAGGACCCAAGTCAGAATATAAACTGGGCCACGCCCGAAGGCGGCGGCGGACCGAACTACGCCAATATGTAAATCCCGCGGAAGCGGGGCGAAGAGGTGACGAATGCGTTTGGCCATTCTGGCGGCGAGCTTCGCCGCGGCGGCAGGGGTGACGGGCGCTTGGGCCCAGACCAAGCCGGAAGGGGCGCAGGCCAATGTCGTCCGCGCCGCCGCCGATGAACACGCCGCGGCCGCGCCGCTGGCGCTGACCTCGCCGCCAGACGCCGCCCCAGACCGAACTTACGAGGGCGCCAACGCAGCGCTGCTAGAAGCCGATATCGACTATCTGGTGCGCGAGGGCCGCCGCGCCATCGCCCGCGGCGACACCCAGCCGGTCTGGACCTCCGCTGTGTTCGCCGACGATCTCGCCGCCGGCCGCCTGGCGGCCGCGCGCACGACCTTGCGCGACGCGCCGGGCGGTCTCAACGGCGGCATGGCCGACATGTTGGAGCCGTTCCTGCTCGCCGCCGAAGGCCATGCCGACCGCGGCGTCGAACGGGTCGATGCCGGCGTCGACTCTGTTCCAGCGCCGCTGCCGGAGGTGGCGCGCGGTCTGGTGTTCGAGGCAGCTGGGCGTCTCGAGGAGGCGGCGGCGCTCTACCGGGCGATGGTCGAGCGCATGGACGTGACGCCGCCGGGCGACGCCGAGCCGCAAACACCGGAAGAGTTCAATCGCGCGCTGAGCGCGGTGCGGGTGACGCATTCGGTCTACCGCGCCGCCTTGGTGTCGCATCGGCTCGGCCGGGCCGATGAAGCGCGCCGCTATTACGCCATCGTCGAGGAATTCGCGCCGCGTTCGGCCGACGTCGCGGAAAATCTGCGCCGTCTCGCCGCCGGCCAGCCGCCGCTGGAAGCAGTGCTGACGCCGCAGAGCGCGGCCGGCCGCTGGATGATCTTCCTGTCCGAATACATCACCCAATCGGAGATGCTGCGCGGCATGATCGCTGGGCTCGATCCCGCGCAGGGCTTCGCCTCGGAATCGGGCACGGCGCTGCTGCAGCTGGGCGTGCTGTTGGCGGGCGACGCCAACGATTGGCGCCTCTATGCGGCGCAGCAGGCGCTGCAGGCCGGTGGCCTCGACGGGGCCAAGCGGATCATCGATCTGGTGCCCGCCGACAGCGTGCTCGCCGCCGACGCCGAAATCGTCCGCGCTATGATCGAACTGGAGCGCCGCAATGATTCCGCGGCGGTGAGCGTGGCCGAGCGGGCGCTGACGCTGGCGCCCGACCGCTGGGCGATCGTTGCCTCGGTGGGCGACATCTATCGCCGCGTCGGCCAGGCCGACCGCGCCATCCCCGCCTTCGACCGCGCCCTCGCCATGGTCAGCGACGACGAGGAGCGCGCCGATGTGTTGGGTTACCGCGCCTACGCGCATCGCTTCTCCGGCAATCTCGCCGCCGCCACAGCCGACATGCGCGCCGCCTTCGCGCTCGACCAGAGCGTCAATACGCGTTTGCTCTACGTGTCGATCCTGATGGACGACCCGCGTGCCTGGAGCGACGGCATCGCCGTAGCCCGGGCGCTGTTTTCCGAGCAGCCGGATTCGACCATCCGCCTCAACACCCTGGGCTATGCTTTGATCCAGCGCCCCGAAGGCTTGGAGGAGGGTTATCGCCTGCTCTGGCGCGGCTTCAACAACGGCCAGACCGACTATTCCGTGATCGATAGCCTGGGCTGGGCGTACTATCTCTATGGCCGCAACAATGAAGCCCTGACGCTGATCGAGCGCGCCAACAGCTTGTCGGCGTCGGCGCCGAATCCGGAGATTCTCGATCATTTGGGCGACGTCTATTGGCGGCTCGAGCGCCGCGACGAGGCGCGAGAAACCTGGCGCCAGGCGCTTGACGCCAGGCCGGACGTGCTGCGCCGCCGCTCGCTGGAGCAGAAGCTGGCGCGCGGGCTCACCGCGCCGGCGCCGCGGCGGCGGCCCCTGCCGGACGTGACGCTGCCCGAAGGTCCGACCGAGCGGCAGGATCTGTGAAGCGCTGGCTGGTAGCGGCGGCGCTACTGGCCGGCGCTGGCGCCTGCGCGACGGCGCCGCTCCCAGATCCGCCGCAAGCGGGCGCCTACAGCGATTATCTGGTCGCACGCATCGCCAATGCCCGCGCCGATCACGCGGCGGCGGCGGACAGTTACTTCTCCGCGCTGGCGCGGGCGCCGGGCGATGCCGCGCTGGTTGAAGGCGCGGTGATCGCTTCGCTGGCTGCGGGCGATATCGCCCGTGCGCGCCGCGCCGCCCGCCTGAGCGCTCCCGAGCGGGCGCCAGCTTATGCCAACATCGTGCGCGCCGCCGAGGCGCTGGCCGCGCGCGATTGGCGCGCCGCCGAGCGCCGTTTGGCGCTGGTCGAGGGCGCGGCCAGCGAGGAATTGATCGCCCGCATGCTTTCGGTCTGGGTGCACGTCGGCGCTGGCGCGACCGAGGACGGCGCGGTCGATCTGCTGTCGCTGACCGCGATCCGCCCTTACGGCGCGCTGTTCGGCTATCAGCACGCGATGGCGCTCGACTATGCCGGCCAGCAGGAAGCAGCGCTCACGGCCTATGAAGCGGCGCGGCGCGGCGGCATGGCTTTGCCGTTAGGCGTGGAGGCGCACGCCGACCTGCTGGCGCGACGCGGCCAGCGCGCGCAAGCGGCGGAATTGTTGGACGCGGATCGCGTCGATGCGGCGCTCAATTCGGCGCGCGCCCGTCTCGAAGCCGGCGGGCGGGTGGCCGAGCGGCCGCTCACGCCCGCGCGCGGGGCGGCGATCGGGCTCATCGGGCTGGCGGCGATTTTTCAGCAGCAGGGAGATGCCACTGGTGCGCTAGCGTTGCTGACGCTGGCGCGGTCGATGGCGCCGGAACTCGACGCCGCGCACCTCGCCTTCGGGCAACTTCAGACTGACCTTGGCCATTTCGAAAGCGCGCGCGCCGCCTTCGCGCGCATCCCTGAGAACTCGGCGCTTGCCCCCGCCGCGCGCAGCGCAGAGGTCTGGGCGTTGCAGGAAGCCGGCGACGCGGAGGCGGCGTTGGCGTTGGCGCGCGCTCACGCCGAGAGCGGCGAGATCCAGGCGCAGCGCACGCTCGCCGCGCTGCATAGCGCCCAGGAACGATACGGCGACGCCGAACCGCTCTATTCGGCGCTGATCGAGCGCGCGCCGCGCGATTGGCGCCTGCCCTTCGCCCGCGGGCTTGTGCGCGAGAAGCTCGGGCGCTGGCCAGAGGCGGAAGCCGACCTGCGCCAGGCGTTGGCCTTGTCGCCCGATCAGCCCGACGCGCTCAACTCGCTCGGCTATTCCCTGGCCGATCGCGGCGAGCGGCTTGAGGAGGCGCTGGCCATGCTCGAGCGCGCGGTCGAGTTGCGGCCGATGTCGGGCGCGGTGATCGATAGCCTGGGCTGGGCGCACTACCGGCTGGGCAATTATGCGCGGGCGCTCGAGGTGCTTGAACATGCGGTGTCGCTTGAGCCCGGCCACGCCACGCTCAACGATCATCTGGGCGACGCCTATTGGCGGGCCGGCCGGCGCACTGAAGCGCGGT
This sequence comes from Alphaproteobacteria bacterium, assembly GCA_031400895.1. Taxonomy (GTDB): domain Bacteria; phylum Pseudomonadota; class Alphaproteobacteria; order Caulobacterales; family Aquidulcibacteraceae; genus Vitreimonas. The sequence goes on from JANNQT010000041.1 coordinate 11,819, forward strand.
TCCAATGGCGGCGGGCGCTGGGACAGAGTCCAGAAAACCCCGCCGCCATCCAGGCCAAGCTCGACAACGGCTTGCCCGAGCTTGCGTCGCCGCCATGAACCCGCGCTTCTTCGCCCCGGCGAAGATCAATCTGACGCTGCAGGTCGGCCGCCCGCGCGCCGATGGGCGCCATCCGCTGCAAAGCATGATCGCCTTCGCCGATGTCGGCGATTGGGTCGAGGCCGCGCCTGCGGCGGAACTTTCGCTGCGCGTTTCGGGTCGGTTTGCGTCGGAGATCGCCGCGGACGAATCCAATTTGGTGCTGCGCGCCGCGCGGGCGCTGGCGGCGGCGCTGGGGGAGGGGCGCGGGGCGGCGCTCGCGCTGACCAAGCATCTCCCGATCGCCTCCGGCATTGGCGGCGGCTCGAGCGACGCGGCGGCGACGCTGAAGGCGCTCAACGCGCTGTGGGGCGTCGGGCTCGACGAGGTGCGGCTGTGCGAGATCGCCTGCGCGCTCGGCGCCGATGTTCCGGTCTGCGTCAGCGCCCGCGCCGCCTACATGACCGGAACCGGCGAGGATTTCGCGCCGCTCGATTTGCCGGAATTGGACGCCGTGCTGGTCAACCCGCTGCGCCGGCTAGCCACGGCCGAAGTGTACCGTCAGTTTGACGTGATGAACCTCGGCGCCAATTTCAAGCCGCGGCCGGCCGGGGCGTGGCGCGAGCGGGGCGCGTGCCTGGCCGCTATCGCGGCTTGCGGCAACGATCTTGAGGCACCGGCGCGCGCGCTGCTGCCGGAATTGGCCGAGGCGAGCACGCTGCTCAACGCCGATCCCCGCGTGCACCACGTGGGACTCTCCGGCAGCGGGGCTAGTCTATTCGCGCTGACCGACGATCGCGCTTGCGCGCTAGAAATCGTGCTGGCGCTGCAACGCGTGCGTCCGCTTTGGTGGATAAAACCGGCGCGACTTGGCGCGCTTGACGCGGGCGGTAGCGGCGTCTAGCCCCACGGGCGCGAACGAGGTGACGTTTGATCCCGGAATTTGGCAACGGCGTTATGGCGGCGATCCTCGCCAGCCTGCTTTCCTGCGCCGCGCTGATGCGGGTGGGCCCGCTCGATCATCCCGCCCAGGCGCACAAGCAACATGTCGATCCCACGCCCACCGGCGGCGGCGTCGGCATCTGTTTCGGCTTCGCGGCGGGACTGCTGATGCTGGCGCTCAGCTCCGATCGCTGGCGCCGAAGCATCGATCTTGGCGACGCAACTCTGCTCTCGCCCGCCGCGGTCTTCGCCTTCATTTTTCTGCTGATCGGCTTCATCGACGATACCCGTCCACTCGGGCCGCGACTCAAATTCTTGCTGTTTTTAGCGGTTTCGTTGAGTGCGGCGCTGCAGATCGGGGTGGTGGAAAATCTGCCTCTGGGCTGGCGGGCGAACTTGGAACTGCCGTTCGTCGTTGGGCTCGCGGGCACGGCGCTTTGGGTGTTCGCGCTGGTCAATTGCGTGAACTTCATGGACGGGGCGAACGGTCTGGCCATGGGTTGCGTCGCCATTGGTTTGTTCGCGCTGGCGATGATCTCCTATGCGCTGGGATCGACCAGCGGGACCGCGATCGGCCTCTGCGGCGCGGGGGCGCTGTTCGGGTTTTTGTTTTGGAATTTTCCCAACGGCAGATTGTTCGCGGGCGATGCGGGCGCGCTGTTCGCGGGGGCCTTGGCGGCGCTGGGATCGCTGATCGTTATCGCCCGCACCGGGCTTTCGCCGTTTATTCCGCCGCTGTTGTTTTTTCCGTTGCTAGCCGACGCTTTGTTGACCTTGGCCTGGCGGGTTGGGCAGCGGCGGCGCTCGCTGCTCGACGGTCATTCCGAGCACCTCTACCAGATCGCGTTGCGCGCGCGCTGGAGCCACCAGCGCGTGGCTTACAGCTATTGGGCGGCGAGCGCGATTTGCGGCGGGCTCGGCTATTTGGTCGCCCGCGATCCCACCAGCCCGGGACCTTGGATTGCGCTGGCGGCGGCGGCGGCGATTTCGCTCCTAGTGTCGGCGCTGGTGCGCAACTACGCCATCGTCAAGGGCATCGCCGAAGCGTGAGCCTCAGTGCGTGCGCTCGACCACGAAGCCGGCAAGGTCGGACAGCGCTTCGCGGTAGGCGTTGGCCGGCAGCGCCGCCAGAGCCTCGCGCGCGGCGCCGGCGTGGACGCGCGCCGCGTCCAGGGTGCGGGCGATGGAATTGTGGCGCTTCATCAGCGCGACGGCGTGGGTGAAGTCTTCCTCCCCGCGCTCGCCGCCGACCACGCGCCGCCAGAACGCCCGCTCTTGCCCGTCGCCGTCGTCGCGCGCGAAAATCACCGGCAGCGTCACCTTGCCTTCCTTGAAATCGTCGCCGACATTCTTGCCCATGGCGGCGGCGAGCCCGCCATAATCGAGCGCGTCATCGACCAATTGGAACGCCAGCCCGAGTTCGCGTCCGTAAGTTTCGAGCGCGCTCGCCTCTTCGCCAGGCCGGCCCGCCGCCACCGCGCCCGCGCGCGCCGCCGCCGCGAACAGGGCGGCGGTCTTGGCGGCGACGATCTGCATGTAGCGCTGGCGCGAGGTCTCGGAATCGTTGGCCGCCGCCAGCTGCATGACTTCGCCCTCGGCGATCACGCTGGCGGCGCGGGCGAGAATATCGAGCACCATGATGTCGCCGGTCTCGACCATCAAATTGAACGAGCGCGCGAACAGGAAATCGCCGACCAGCACGCTGGCGGAATTGCCCCAGACCAGATTGGCGGCCTGCTTGCCGCGGCGCATCGAGGAGGCGTCCACCACATCGTCGTGCAGCAGCGTCGCCGAATGGATGAACTCGACCGCGGCGGCGAGCTTGCGGGGCCCGTCGCCGCCGCCGCCCAACAGGCGCGCGCTGGCCAGCGTGATCAGCGGCCGGATGCGCTTGCCGCCGGCATCGACCAGGTGGGCGGCGAGATTGGGGATGACGCCGACCGGGCTGGCCATGTGCTGGTGGATCAGCGCATCGACCGCGGCAATATCCTCGCCCAACAGCGCCGCCAGCCGGTCCACCGCGTTCGGCGCCGGGTTTTTCATCTTGGTCTGTCCGACCGCCGGTCCCAAAGGGGCCTCCGCTTGACCTCTGCGTGTGGCAAACGATGGTGACAGCGCGCGCGCCGGTCAAGCCGAGCCCGACCGATCGCGCGAATGGGTCGCATGTGAAGCACGCCGAAACCACCGAGGACGCGATTCTGGGCGGGCGCCTGCGCATCCGCCAGCCGGCGCGGGGCTATCGTGTCAATGTGGACACCTTGCTGTTGGCCGCCGCCGTCGAGGCGCCGGCGGGCGCGCGACTGGCCGAGGCTGGGTGCGGGGTCGGAGCGGCGCTGCTCTCGGTCGCGCTGCGCGCGAGCGATGCGCGGCTGCTCGGAATCGAACGCGATACGAACATGGCCGCGCTCGCGCGCGAAAATGTCGCCTTAAACGCGATGAGCGAGCGGGTGGAAATCGTTACAGGCGATGCGCTGGAACGAAGCGCGAATTTGGGCGCGAATTTGGGCGTGTTCGACGGTGTGTTCTTCAATCCACCGTTCCACGAGCCCGGCGAGGGCCGCGCACCCGCCGAAGCGCGCCGTTACGCCCACATCGCCGAAGCGCCGATCGATGCCTGGATCGCCGCGCTTGCGGATCGCCTCAGCGGCGGCGCGGCGCTGACGCTGATCCATCGCGCGGCTAAGTTGCCGGAGATTTTGGCGGCGCTCGATGGCAGGCTGGGCGGGGCCGAGCTTATCCCTATCCACCCGCGTTCCGGCGAAGCCGCCAAGCGGATTTTGGTGCGGGCGCGAAAGGGTTCGCGGGCGCCGTTGCGGATTCACCCCGGATTGACGTTGCACGACGCTTCCGGCGCGAAACACACGCCCGCAATCGAGGCGGTGCTGCGCGGCGAGGCTCTGATCGCGTGGGCGTGAATTGACTCCGCGCCCGCGCGCGCCCAGTTTGCGCGGCAACGGGTCGGGCCGACTTTGAGTCGCCCCGTCCCGGCCAGACATACGAACCTCGCGGGAGAGACCCAGCCCCCAACGCCCCCAATGACCTTTGCGCTTCGGCGCAATTGTTGGGAGGGGTTGGTGGCTGGGCCCCGAAGGAGCAACCGCCCCGGAAACTCTCAGGGAACCGGACCGCGAGGGGATGAACACGCTGGAAAGCGCGAAGCGTCCCGGACGATGCGAAGCATTGATCCGGGATACGTGTTTCGCCGCCGACGGAGTAAGCGGGAAATCCGTGAATCTCTCAGGCGCCAGGACAGCGGGGGCGACGTGCCGGAAGGCATGCGCCGTGCATACCTGGGAAACAAAATGACCGAAGCAACACCTCCAAAAAAGCTCCCGCTAGAAGCGCTCTGGCGCGCCCGCACCTCCAAGTTCGGCGATTTCGCCGGCTACGTCATGCCGCTGCAATTCGAGGGCCTGATTGCCGAGCACAATTGGACCCGCGCGCATGCGGGGTTGTTCGATGTCAGCCACATGGGGCCGTGCTTCTTCGCGCTTCCGAAGGGCCAAGCGCTGGAGGGCGAAGAAGCGCACAAGAAAATCGCGTCGCTGATCGAGCGCCTAGTTCCCGCCGACATCCAAGGGCTGAAGGCCGGGCAAGTGCGCTACACCATGCTGCTCAACGATGAAGGCGGCGTGCTGGACGATCTGATGATCGCGCGCCCAGCCGAGCCCGGGGCGGCGGGCGATCTCTACATCGTCGTCAATGCCGGCTGTAAGCACGAAGATTGGGCGCTGATCGAAGCGGCGACCAGGGGCGAGGCCAATCTGGTGCGCGCCGACGATCGCTGCCTGCTGGCGCTGCAAGGGCCGAGCGCGGAATTGGTCGCACGCAGCGTGATTAGCGATGAACTCGGCGCCATGGGCTTCATGCAGGTAAAGCGCTTCGACGCCTTTGGCCGCATCACGGTAACGCGATCGGGCTATACGGGCGAGGACGGCTACGAGATCCTGGTGCGCGCCGAGCAGGCGAACGCGCTGGCCGAAGCGCTGCTGGCGCACGCCGAAGTGAAGCCCATCGGTCTCGGCGCGCGCGACAGTCTGCGGCTCGAAGCGGGCTTGTGCCTCTATGGTCACGATCTCAATGCAAGTATTTCGCCGATCGAAGCCGATCTGGCCTGGACGATTCCGAAGCGTCGCCGCGAAGCTGGCGATTTTCCCGGCGCTAAGCGCATCTTGCGCGAGCACGATCTCGGCGCGGCGCGCAAGCGCGTCGGCATCCGCCCCAACGATCGCGCGCCGGCGCGCGAGGGCGTGGAGATTCAGAAGGACGGCAAAATTATCGGTATTGTCACCAGCGGCGGTTTTTCGCCGACCCTCAATGGCCCGATCTCGATGGGCTATGTCGAGGCCGCGTTCGCCGAACCGGGCAACGGAATCGATCTCATCGTCCGCGGCCAGCCGCGCGCGGCCACGATCGTGGCGCTGCCGTTCGTGCCGCACCAATATCATCGCGCCAAAAAGGGGGCTCCATGACCACGCGTTACACCAAGGATCACGAATGGGTGCGGATTGAGGGCGGCCTCGTCACCATCGGCATCAGCGCCTACGCCGCCGAACAATTGGGCGACGTGGTGTATGTCGAACTCCCGGCCGAGGGCGCGGAATTCGCGCAGGGCGCGGATATGGCGGTGGTGGAAAGCGCGAAGGCGGCGTCCGACGTGTACGCGCCGATCTCAGGGGTGATTTCCTCCGTCAATTCCTTTCTCACCACCCAACCCGATCTCGTCAACCAAGCCCCGCAAGCCGAAGGCTGGTTCGTCAAACTGCGCCCCACCAACAAAGCCGAGCTCGACGCGCTGATGGATGAAGCCGCGTATGCGGACTACGTGAAGGGGATGTGATGAGGTTTGCCCACACTACCCATCCCCGGATGGCGGCGCAGCCGACAGTCCGGGGTCCATATCCGCTGGCGCTTGGGTTTATTGGTCCCGGACTTCGCCTGCGGCGAATCCGGGAATGGGTGGAGAGTCTGGAAAGCGCGCCATGAGATATCTCCCCCTCACCGATGTCGATCGCCAGCAAATGCTCGGCCTGATCGGGGCGAAATCGGTCGATGAGCTTTACCTCGATGTGCCGAAAAGCGCGCTGCTGAAAGACCTGGTCGAACTCCCGCGCGCGCAAGGCGAAATCGACGTGCATCGCCATATGCAGCGCTTGGCGGAAAAGAACGTTCCCGCTGGCCGCACCGCGTTCTTTCTCGGCGCGGGCGCTTATCGCCATCACGTGCCGGCGAGCGTCGATCATCTGATCCAGCGCAGCGAGTTCCTGACCGCCTACACGCCCTACCAGCCCGAAATCGCGCAGGGCACGCTGCAGGCGCTCTACGAATTTCAGAGCCAAGTGGCGACGCTGCTCGACATGGAAGTGGCGAACGCCTCGATGTATGACGGCTCCACCGCCTGCGCGGAAGCGGCGATGATGGCCGCGCGCGTGACCAAGCGGAAACGCATCGTGTTTTCCGGCGGCGTGCATCCCCATTATGTCGACGCCGCGCGCACCGCCTGCGAAGCGCTCGGGCTCGAAATCGTGGCGTTGCCGGCGGCGATTGACGACGAAGCGTCGGTGACCAAGGCGCTCGATGCCAACACCGCCGCACTAATCGTGCAATCCCCGAACGTGTTCGGCGTTATCACCGATCTGACAATAATCGCCGATGCCGCCCACGGCGCCGGCGCTTTACTTGTTGCGAATTTCACCGAAGCGGTTGCGTTCGGCTTGATCGAGCCTCCGGGCGCGATGGGCGCGGACATCGTTTGCGGCGAAGGCCAATCGATCGGCAACGCGCTCAATTTTGGCGGACCTTATGTGGGGCTGTTCGCGACGCGCGATAAATACATCCGCCAGATGCCCGGCCGCGTCGCCGGCGAAACCCTCGACGCCGACGGCAAGCGCGGCTTCGTACTGACGTTGTCGACGCGCGAACAACACATCCGCCGCGAAAAAGCGACCAGCAACATCTGCACCAATTCCGGCCTCTGCCAGCTGGCGTGGACCATCCATATGACGCTGTTGGGCGAAGCGGGGCTGAAGCGCCTGGCGTTGCTCAATCACGAAAAGGCGGTCGCGCTCGCCGAGGCGCTGGCGCGCGTGCCCGGCGTTGAAGTGCTGACCAAGCGCTTCTTCAACGAAATCGCGCTAAAGCTCTCCAAGCCGGCGCAAGGGATCGTCGATGCGCTAGCCGAACAAGGTGTCATCGCGGGAATCGCCATGAGCCGGCTCAATCCGCGCGCCGGCATGGATGATGTGCTGATCACGTGCGCGACGGAGATGAACACGGATGCGGATATCGCGGTGTATGCGGACGCGTTGAAGGCGGTGCTGCAATGAGCGCCGCCGCGATCCCCCCGCCTCTCCCCCGCAAGGGGGGAGGGGGCGTCTCGTCTGGAGCTGCCGAATGACGTACAACACAACCTCCGGCAATCGCGGGCTCCTCCAAGCCGAGCCGCTGATTTTCGAAACTGGGCACGCCACTGGAACGGGCGTCGATCTGCCTGAACCGAAAAACACGCCGAACAAGCTTGGCGGCCTGCAACGCAAAGCGCCGCTCGATCTACCCGGCCTGTCAGAACCAGAAACCATGCGCCATTTCGTGCGGCTCAGCCAAAAAAACTACGCCATCGATCTCGGCCTTTTCCCGCTCGGCTCGTGCACCATGAAGCACAATCCGCGCTTGAACGAGCGCGTGGCGCGGTTCGAGGGCTTTGCTGACATCCATCCGTTGCAGCCGATCGCCACCATCCAAGGCGCGCTCGAATTGATGGACGAGCTTGCACACTGGCTGATGGAACTCACCGGCATGCCGGCGGTGGCGCTTTCGCCCAAGGCCGGCGCGCACGGCGAATTCTGCGGCATGCTGGCGATCAAGGCGGCGCTCGCCGCGCGCGGTGAAGCCGACAAGCGCACGCGCGTGCTGGTGCCAAGCTCGGCGCACGGCACCAATCCGGCGACGGCAGTGGCGGCGGGGTTCATTGTGGATGAAGTGCCGGGCACGGCGGATGGCCGCGTCGATCTCGCCGCGTTCAAGGCCAAGCTCGGCCCCGATGTGGCGGCGGTGATGCTCACCAATCCCAATACGTGCGGGCTATTTGAACGCGACGTGAAAGAGATCGCCGATCTCATCCACAGCGCCGGCGGTTATTTCTATTGCGACGGCGCCAATTACAACGCCATCGTCGGCCGTGTGCGTCCCGGCGATCTCGGCATCGACGCCATGCACATCAATTTGCACAAAACGTTTTCCACGCCCCATGGCGGCGGCGGCCCTGGCGCGGGGCCGACCGTGCTCTCGAAAGCGCTCGCGCCGTTCGCGCCGGTTCCCCATATTGTCAAGCGCAAGCACGGCGGGCGCGAACTCCGCGAACACGCCGACGGCACGCAAGCCTTCGGCCGCATGTGCGCTTTCCACGGCCAGATGGGCATGTTCACGCGCGCGCTCACCTACATGCTCAGCCATGGCAGCGACGGCCTGCGGCAAGTCGCGGAAGACGCCGTGCTCAACGCCAATTATTTGCTGGCGCGGCTGAAGCCGCACTTCAACGCGCCGTTTGGAAATGGTCCGTGCATGCACGAAGCGTTGTTCGATGATTCGACCTTGCGCCCGCTTGGCGTCGAAACCATCGACGTGGCGAAGGCGCTGCTCGACGAAGGCTATCACCCGTTCACCACCTATTTCCCGCTCGTCGTCCACGGCGCCATGCTGATCGAGCCGACCGAAACCGAACCCAAGCGCGAACTCGATCGCTTTGCCGACGTCATGATCGCTCTGGCCGAGCGAGCGCGCGCCGGCGATGTGGAATTTTTCAAGCAAGCGCCGAAGCTCGCGCCGATGCGCCGCCTCGACGAAACCCGCGCCGCGCGGCAACCAAAATTACGCTGGAAGCGCGGCGAGAATGGCCCCGAAAAGATCGCGGCGGAGTGAGGATCGCCGATTTCACCCGCGCCTTCGCAGCGACACCGCTCGGCGCGCTCGCAGAGGCGACGCCGTGGTCGGTGACATCAAACTTAGAGCAACTGATTGCCGAGGCGATCACCGGACTGCCGCCCGCTTATCGCGTGTCCGGCCTGCAAGCCGTGCATGAAAGCGCAAACATCGAAGAGGGTGCGACGCTCAAGGGTCCGCTGATCATCGGCGGGCAATGTTTCGTGGCGCGGACGGCTTACCTGCGCGGCGGCGTATTTATGGATGAAGGCTGTATTGCAGGCCCGGGCGCCGAGTTGAAGAGCACAATAATGCTAAAGGGATCGAAGCTCGCGCACCTCAATTTTGTGGGCGATAGCATTCTCGGCCTGGACGTCAATACCGAAGCCGGCGCCATCATTGCGAATTATCGCAATGAACAGCCGGATAAGCACATTCGCTTCAACTACCACGGCGCCCTGATCGACACAGGCGTCGACAAGTTCGGCGCCATTGTCGGCGATCACGCGCGCATTGGCGCCAATGCGGTTGTCGCGCCTGGCGCCGCGCTTGAACTTGGCGCGATCGTGCCGCGGCTCGCCCTGGTGGACATGGGATGACTCGCCGCGTCGATCTCATCGGCATGGGGACCGATGTGCATTCCTCGTTCCTGCGCGGGCCGGCTTTGGCGCCGCCGCTGATCCGTGCGGCGCTGTGGAGCCCGCATGGCAATGACGCGAGCGAGCGGGGGCTTGAACTCGGCGCTGAGATCGAACTCAACGATTGCGGTGATCTGAGTTTGACTGAAAGCGCGGGCGACGACGCGCTGATTGAAGCGGCGATTACACAATCGCTGGCGGCGGGCGCGATCCCGCTCTCCCTAGGCGGCGATCATTCCATCACTTATCCGATCCTGCGCGCGCTTGCCGCACATCATGGTCCGGTCGAGATCCTCCACTTCGACGCCCATCCCGATCTTTACGACGAACTCGGCGGCGACCGCCGCAGCCATGCGTCCCCGTTTGCGCGCATCATGGAGGAGGGGCTGGCCTCGCGCCTGGTGCAGATCGGCATTCGCACGCTGAACAAGCATCAGCGCGAACAGGCGGCTCGCTTTGGCGTCGAGATGATCGAGATGAAGGATTTCGCGCGCGCGCCGATGCCCGCGTTCGCGGGCCCGCTCTACATCAGCATCGATCTCGACGGCTTCGATCCCGCCTTCGCGCCGGGCGTCTCGCACCATGAGCCAGGCGGGCTGACGCCGCGCGAGGTGGTGAACATTCTGCTCGACATCAAGGTTGCGCTGATCGGCGCCGACGTGGTGGAGTACAACCCTGATCGTGACATACATAGCGTCACGGCGGTGTTGGCCGCCAAGCTGGTGAAGGAACTGGCCGCGCTGGCCAGTCTTTGCAGCTGAGCCCCATCGCACGCGCTATTTCTTTGCCGCCAGCACCGCCGCCAACGCCAACACGGCGGGTGCGGCTTGGATGAAGAGGATCGAACGGCTGGCGGTCACCCCGCCGAAAACACCAGCGACAATCACACATGCCAGAAAGAAGATTTTCACGTCGCGCCGGTTCGCCGCGACGCCCCATAGCAGCCCGGCCGCCAGGAAGCCGTTATAGAGCCCCTGGTTGGCGGCAAGCGCTGCCGAGCGCGCGGCGAATTCAGGCGTGGTCGCAAACACGGCTTGCCCGATCGGCCCATTCCAGAAGAACATCTCGAGCGCCAGAAAGGTCGCGTGCAGCAGCGCGACGAGAAGCACCAATGCGTTGGAGATGAATTTTATCACGGTTCGGCACTACCCAAATTTGCGCGCCATCTCGGCCACGGAATCAGCGCGATGGCGGCCGGAAGTTAACCGCGATGCGGGTGCGTTCGCCGATCGCGTTGGAGCCGTCCGAGCGGGTGGCGCGGGCGCGGTAGGAAGCGGCCAGCCGCAGCGCGGCGCGGTCGAAGCCCGCGCCTGCCGGCGTCGCCGAAAGCACGGTGCAGACGACGGCGAGCGACGGCTGCACCACGCAATCCATCACGACGCGCCCGCCGGTGCCGTTGGCGGCGGCGCTGCTTGGGTACAATTCGGCCATCCGGCGCGCCGAGAAAGTCTGGGTCCACACCACGCGCGTGGGCGGCGCCTGGGGGGTTGGCGAGGCGTTGGCGGCAACCTGGATCTCGGGTTGGGTTTCCGTGGGCGTTAGCGTCACCGGCTCCCCGGATTGGGACGGAACCAGCGACACCGGCCCGCCGGAAGCCGCGTCATTGTTCCAGGATGTGACAGGCGCGGGGACCCGTTCTTCCTCTGGCTGGCGCGCGCTGGCCTGTTGCGGCGGCGGCTGGCGGCGCACCGGTGGCGGCGGCGTACGCCGGGTGCCTTGGACGCCGGCCGGGGCGGCCGCCTCGGAGAACGACAAGCTCTCCGGCTCGCCAAGTTCGGGCTCGCCGCTTGGCGCGGTGGTGAATTCGCCGTCCGTTTCCGCGCTTTGCTGTCCGCTCGGAAGCCCGTTCGGGAAATACCGGTCGTAAACAAAATAACCACCTACGGCGACGGCGCCCAGCAGGGCGATCAGCATGAAGGTGCGCAGCGCGCCGCCGCCTTCCGGGCGCGGCGGTTCGCGCAGTTCGGCGCGGTCGAAACCGCGATCGATGGGCGGACGCGCGACATTGGCGTCCACGCGCCGGTGCGGCGGCTCCGAGCGGCGCATCGGCGGCGGTTCGGCGGCACGGCGTTGCGGCTGCTCGGCGCGTGCGCGCGGCGGCGCGCGCATTTCGGCGCCGCCCGTCAGCCGTTTCAGCTTGAGTTCGGCGACCTCGGAAAAGGCACCGTCGGCGCCGTAGCGGGCCAGGTAATCCATGAAATCGGCCGGATCGCGGCTGTCGCGAATGGCGCGCCAATGCTCGGCTTCGGCCTCCAGCGGATCGGCCGCCGGCGGTTTGCGATAGGCCGATGGCGGCGCTTCGCGCTGTGGCGGCTCGCGCGGCGGTTCGCGGTAGGAAGGTTCGCGCGGCGGGGCCGAACGCGTAGGCGCGGCCGACTTTGTCGGGGTGGCGCGCTGTGGCGGCGGCGGCGGCGGATCGTAGGCAGGAGCGGCCGGCTGGGCGGGCGAGGCGCCGACGGCGGCGCGCGCGGAATTCACCATCCGATCGACCGCGAAAAACAGCGAGTCCAGTGACGGATCGTTGGGATCGCCGTCCCAGTGCGACAGGTCGAAAGCGGGAGAGTCACCAATGCTGGAGGGCGGGGGCGGCTCGATCAGGCTCGCTACCACCGCCTTGCCGGAATTGATCACGCGCTGGGCGGCGTCCAGGAACGGCCGCGAGCGGATCGAGGCCTGCGACCAGACCACCACCCCCGCGCCCGAAGAGCGCAGCGCCGCGTCATTGGAGGGCGCCCCCCCAATCGAGAAGCCGGCAGCCTCAAACATGTCCGCAAGCGCCTTCGCCTGCGGCTCATCCTCACGAACACAAACTATGAGTACGTCCGCCATGAACGTTCTCTCCCGCGTCCCAACGCCCCACGCCCTATGCTATTTTAGGGCCATTACCACGAGCGTTTCGGTTTGGCACATGGAGAATGCCGAAAATACGGTGAATTCACGTCAGTGGACGGAAATAAAGGCGCCCGTAGCAGCGTCCAACAGCTCCAAACCACCATCGGCTATCCCATAGCGGGCGCCAACCAGGGTGAGGCCGCGCTCTGCCATGGCTTCGGCCACGAACGGGAAAGTCGCCAAATTCTCCAGCGTCACGCGGATGGATTCATATTCGAGCGCCGTTTGCGGGGACCCCTCGCGCCCAGCGATGCGCGCCTTGGCGGGGTCCAAGAGGCTGATCCAGGCGTCCAGGAACGAGGTCTCGGGCTGGCGCGCGCGCACCTCCAGCGCCGCGGCCACGCCGCCGCACTGGGCGTGGCCGAGCACCACGACGGTCGCCACCTTGAGCTGCTTGACTGCGAACTCGATGGCGGCGGAAACGCCGTGAAAACCAGCGCCCTGCTCGAACGGGGGAGCGAGGTTGGCGACATTGCGCACCACGAACAGCTCGCCCGGGCCCATGTCGAAAATAGTGGTCGGATCGACCCGGCTGTCGGCGCAGGCGATCACCAGCGTGCGCGGCGTCTGGCCAGTTTCGGCCAGACGCTGGTGCAAGGCGCGCAATTCAGGCCAGCGCTTTTCCCGGTACCGGCGATAGCCTTCGATCAATTGTTCCATGGGCTCTTGAAGCGCGCCGGCGCCCCGCTTGGCAAGGGCTTGCCGGCTGCGGCATCGAGCCGCCGCCGCCTTGAGGCAAGCGCCAGGGCGGGTGGGTGCGGTTGGCGCCGGCGTGGTAGAGGCAGATCGCGTTGCCGGCGGGGTCGCGCAGCCAGGCCTCGCGCCACAGCCAGGTTTGCATTTGCGCTTCCCGTTCAAACGCAATTCCCGCCGACTTCAGCCGGGCGATCTCGCTGTCGAGGTCGGCGCACTCGAAATAGACCCAGGGCGCAGGCTCGCGCGCGATCTCGCCCTCGACCACATGCAGCGAAAACGTCGCTTCGCCCTCGGGCAGTTCGAAGCGGGCGTACGCCTCGCTTTTGACGATCAGGCGCAGGCCCAGCAGCGCATAGAAGGCGATCGATCGATCGAGGTCCCTGGTGGGCGCGGAGACTTGGTTGAGGCGCATTGGGGCGAGTTTAGCGGGGCGTCCGAATTCGGCCAGCCCAGGTGGCAGAAATCGGCACAACGTCGCCTATGAGCTTTGTCGTCTCCGGCCTCGACCCAACCGCGCGCATTGACCGCGTCTAGCGAACGGCGTGGACACCAGGGGCGCGTGCGGTGTCTAAGGCGCCATGGCCGAAATCAAGACGCTGTTCGTCACAAAGCTCTATCGCGCGACGCTGGAGAGCGCCAAGGGGCTCAACGCCGAGCTGCTGAAATCCTGCCGCGTCATCGCCGCCGAGGATGAAGCCGGCAAGGCCTGGAGCCGCGCCAAAGGGTATGGTGG
>JANNQT010000042.1:0-31495 GCA_031400895.1 Alphaproteobacteria bacterium
GATTATTGACTTGCGCGCGCTCAAACACGCGCGCCCCGAGCTGCGCGGGCTCGACTATAAGGCCGTCCACGTAGACCTCGACTCCAGCGCCCTCGCGTATGGAAACCAGGGTCGGTTTCTTGTCTGGGTCGGGCGGCTGCACAATGGGATTAGGCGGCGGCAAATCCACCTTGATGTCCACTGTCGGGATTGGCGCGGTGACCATGAAGATGATCAGCAGCACCAACAGAATGTCGATGAACGGAATAACATTGGGCTCGGAGATCGAACCGCCGGAGGAGGAGGTTTTGCCAGCCATGTCTATCTCCGGTCCTCGGCGACGAGGGCGATGAAGATGAACCCTTGCGCCTGCAATTGGTTCATCGCCGCGATCACGTTGCGATACCGGGTCCGGCCATCGGCGCGCACGTAGATGCGGCACGCCTCGTTGGTCGTCGTTTCCGCGATGAGACAGGTATCGAACAACGACAGGCCGGGCGAGTTCTTCTCCCATTCCTTCTTGGTGCGCTCGCCAAGTTCCCGGATCGGCACCTCCTCGTTGCCGACATAGTAACGGATCGGCACGTTCGCTTCCTCTTTTACCGTAACCCAAACCGGGCGCGGCGCTCGCCTTTGCGGGCTCAGCTTGGAATCCGGCATATCGACGACGATATCGACCGACGAGATCGGGGCGGCGATCATGAAGATGATCACCAGCACAAGCATGATGTCGATGAACGGGATGACGTTGGGGTCGGCGGTGACTTCCAGCCGCCCGCGTTTCTTCCCGTGTCCCGGCGCTGCTAGCTTACCCGCCATGGGTCAACCTCCAAACAAAGTAGAGCGATCAACCCGCGCGCCGGTCCATGTCGCGCGAAACCAACGCGATGAACTCGGAACCGAAGTCTTCAAGCTTGCTGCCTTGCTTGGAAATCTGTTTGGCGGCGAAATTGTAGATCAGCACCGCCGGAATGGCCGCGGCGAGACCCGCCGCCGTCGCCAGCAGCGCCCCGCCGATCGGGCCGGCGACCACCGCCAAGGACGTGCTCTGCGATTGCTTGATGCGCACGAACGCCATCATGATCCCCCAGACTGTGCCGAAAAGGCCGATGAACGGGGCATTGGCGCCGATCGAGGCCAGGAAGGTCATGCTCGAGCCCAAATCCTCCAAATGGTCGTTCTGGCGGCTCGACATCGCCGAGGCTACACGCTGCATGGTGTGGTCGCGGGCGTCGCGCATGGTGTAGAGGCCGAGATCCTGGGTGCGGCGCACTTCGGCCATGCCGGCGTCGAACATCGACTTGATCCCAGAAGCCGGCAGCTTGCGTACGATCGCCTCGGCTTCCTCGACCGAATTGGCCTTGCGGAAAGCGGCGAGGAAATCGCGCGTCTGGCTGGAGGCGCGGCGCATGACGTAAACTTTTTCAAACAGCAGCGCGACAGCGTAGATGGCGCAAAGGCCGAGGATGATCATCACCCCGATCTCGAGCGGCTCAAGTTCCTCGACCATGTCCCAGAGGCTGACTTCCTCGGCGCCGGATTTTGCTTCGCGCTCTTTCAGCGCTTCCTGCCGCAGCGCCTCGGCGCTGCTCGACGCCGCGGCCGATGGCGCGGCGCTGGTGGCGCTGGTGGCGCTCGCGCCGGCTTCTGCAGAGGCTGCGCCCGATGTCTGCGCGAACATCAGCAGCGAATTCATCAACGTCATAATATGCCCTTTGCCTGCCGTGTGGATGTTGCCCTGGTCAACGCCGCACCACGCGCGCGCCGCCGCTCTTTGTTCCCAAATGTCAAGGAGAATAACGCCGCTACTGCGAACGACTTCGCTTCTCCTCCCTCGAACCCCCGCCCGGCCGCCGTTTTTCGGTCTGCCTCCGGGTGCGGGCTTACGCCTACACTAAATTTTCGGAAAAGGTGCGCTTGTCAACGCCTCCCAAGCAGTGGGCGATTGTTTCGAGCACTTTGCCCCTTTCCGACAAATCGGTCATGTACCGATCCTTTTTGGTAAAGCAATCAAATCTTTCGTGAAGCGACAGGGGCATCGCCGCTGGCCAGGGCCCCTGCTAATAAAGCGGAAGTGAACGGAGGGCCCCCAATGGCCATGCGCGCCGACGAGCTTGAAGCCCTACTGCGGGAGGCGTTTCCCGACGCCGACCTGCAAATCGAGGACCTGGCCGGGGACGGCGACCATTATCGCGCCATGGTGCGCTCAAGCGCCTTCGTCGGCCTCTCCCGGGTGGCCCAGCACCAGCTGGTTTACGCCGCCCTGAAGGGCCGTATGGGAGGAGAATTGCACGCGCTGGCCTTGGTCACCGGCCCCAAGCCGACTTGAAGCCGGCCGGCGCCAGCCCTAGATTCGGCACCATGACCGACTCCCTCGCCGCCATCCGCGATACTGTCTCCGCCCACGACGTAGTGCTTTACATGAAAGGCACCGCCGAGCAGCCGCGCTGCGGGTTCTCCAACCAGGTGGTGCGGATTCTGGACCATTTGGGCGTCGATTATACCGATGTGGATGTGCTTGCCGACGAGGCGATCCGCCAGGGGGTGAAGGATTTCGCCAATTGGCCGACGGTGCCCCAGCTCTACGTCAAGGGCGAATTCGTCGGCGGCTGCGACATTGTGCGCGAGATGTTCCAGACCGGGGAACTGAAAGCCCTGTTCGACGAAAAGGGCCTCGTCCGCTCGGCCTGACGGCCCTGTTCGCCGCCGCCGCGCAAGTCTACACCCGGCCATGCCCTCCTCCCGCCGATTCCAGCTGCTCACCTGGCTGCGCAACTCGTTCCTCGCCGGCGTCGCGCTGGTGCTGCCATTTCTGCTCACCGGCTGGCTGATCTGGGTGGTGGTCGCCCTGATCGACAACAACGTGATGCCGGTGCTGCCGCGCGGGTGGCGGCCGCTGCTGGACCAGGTCCCCGGCGCCGGCGTGCTCATCGCCTTGGCGGCGCTGACCCTGGTGGGGGCGCTGGCGGGAAACCTGTTCGGCCGCTGGCTGGTGGCCGCCGCCGACCGCGGCATCGCCAATTTGCCGTTCGTGCGCAGCATCTATGGCGGGGCCAAGCAGGTGTTCGGCCAGTTCGCCGCGTCCGAGCGCACCTCGTTCAAGCAAGCCGTGCTGGTCGAGTTCCCGAAACCGGGGGTGTGGGCGGTCGGCTTCGTCACCAACGAGGACACCGCCGAGATCGTCCACGACATCGGCGAGGATTTGGTCGCCGTTTATGTGCCGCACGCGCCAATCCCGACCTCGGGCTTCCTGCTCTACCTGCGCCGCTCGGAGCTGAAGCCGCTGAGCATTGCTCCCGAGGAAGCGCTCAAACGCGTCATCTCGCTCGGCATCATCCGCCAGGAGATCGACGCTAAGTGATGGTGAAATCGCCCGGCGACCAGGCCGGCTTGGGATAGGCCGGGTTCATTTCCTCAAGCTTGGCGTGCACGACCGAGGCGATGATGGCGTTGCGGCGCCATTTCTTGTCGGCGGGCACGACGCGCCACGGCGCCTGCGTGGTGGAGGTGCGCGCCAGCATCAACTCGTAAGCCTGCTCGTATTCCGCCCACAGCGCGCGATCTTCCAGATCGGCGGGGTTGAACTTCCAGTGCTTGCTGGGATCGTCGAGCCGCTCGCGCAAACGCTTGTGCTGTTCGTGCTTGGAGATGTGCAACATGAATTTCAGCACAATGATTCCGTTCTCGCTCAGGTGCCTTTCAAACGCATTGATCTGCTCGTAGCGCTGCTCAACCACCGCCGCCGGCGCGAGCCCCCGCACCTTGACCACCAGCACGTCCTCATAATGCGAGCGGTTGAACACGCCGATCATGCCGCGCTTGGGCACAGCCGCATGCACGCGCCACAAATAATCGTGCGCCAGCTCCTCCTCGCTCGGCCGTCCAAAACTGGTGACGCAAACCCCCAGCGCCCCGCACGCCCCAAACACCCCGCGCACGGCCCCATCCTTGCCTGACGTATCGGTCCCCTGCAGCACCACCAACAACGCCCGCGTCCGCTCGGCCCAGAGCTTGTCCTGCAACGCATCGATCGCGGCGGCGTCAGCGGCGAGCGAAGCCTCCGCCTCCTCGCGCTTGGGGAACAAGTGCTCGCACACCGGATCGCGCTGCTGCAGCGGCGATTTGGCGCCGGACGCAATCAAGGTGGCGGCGTCGATATCGGTCGGAATATGGCTCATCGGTCCAGCATACGCTTCGGACCGCCGGCTTCCAGCCGGCTCTTTGCTTCCCTTCCTGCTGCGCGGCCTGGGGCAGTTATCCGGCGCCTTCCCGCTTGCGCCTGGCGGCGGGTTCGGGCTTGGGTGCGCCGACACAGGGGATTTACATGATCGCACGCCGCACTTTGCTCGCCACCGTTTGCGCCGCACCGGCGCTGGCCGCTTGCGCCAGCGCGCAATTGGAAGCGGTCGCGCCGCCGCCCAGGGCGCTGCCGCGCGATCCCCATTCGCACGCGCGCCCGGAGATCGCGCGCGTAACTCATGTTGCGCTCGACCTCGCCGCCGATTTCGAGCGCAAGGTGCTGGCCGGCGTCGCCACGCTCACCATCGAAGCGCAAACCGACGCGCGCGAGATCGTGCTCGATGTCGATGGCCTGCGCATCGCCACCATAAGCACAAATCTCGGCGCCACCGCCTGGACAATCGGGGAACATCGCGAGGAACTCGGCGCGCCGCTCTCTATCGCCCTCACCCCCGGCGTGCGCACGCTGACCATCGCTTACGAAACCGCGCCCGGCGCAGGCGCGCTGCAATGGCTCGAACCGGCGCAGACCGCGAGCGGCAAGCGCTTTTTGTTCAGCCAGGGCCAGTCGATCCTCACCCGCACCTGGATCCCCACCCAGGACAGCCCCGGCATCCGCCAAAGCTACGACGCGCGCATCGTCGCGCCTGAGGGCCTCAAAGTGGTGATGAGCGCGGAGATGCTGACGCCCGATGGCGAGCCGGTCGCCGGCGGGCGCGCGTTCCGTTTCCGAATGACCAACCCGATCCCACCGTATCTGATCGCCATCGGCATCGGCGATCTGGCCTTCCACGCCATCGGCGCGCGCACCGGGGTTTACACCGAACCCAGCATGATCGCGCGCGCGGCCTACGAATGCGCCGACATGGAGCGCATGCTGTTGACGGCGGAAGCGCTCTACGGGCCCTATCGTTGGGGGCGCTACGACGTATTGATCTTGCCGCCGTCGTTCCCGTTCGGTGGCATGGAGAACCCGCGCCTCACCTTTTTGACCCCAACCTTCCTTGCCGGCGACCGCAGCCTGGTGTCGCTGATCGCGCACGAATTGGCGCATTCATGGAGCGGCAATCTGGTCACCAACGCGCTGTGGGCAGATAGCTGGCTCAACGAGGGCTTCACCAATTATTTCGAGGGCCGCATCACCGAGGCGCTTTACGGCGAGGAGATCGCCGCCATGCAGAACGTGCTCGCCTGGACTGACATCCAGCGCGCCATCGCCGACAATCCCCCCGATCTCACGCGCCTGCATCAAATCGGCGAGCGTGGCGCCGACGACAATTTGTCGGCGATCGTGTACGACAAGGGGGCGCTGTTCGTGCGCACCCTGGAGCGCGAATTGGGGCGAGCGCGACTTGACGCCTATCTGCGCTCCTATTTCGACCGCCACGCGTTTCAGCCGATGACCACGCAATGGTTCATTGCCGATCTGCGTGAACGCGTCGTCGCCGGCGACGCGGGCCTTGAAGCGCGGCTGCAACTGGATTCCTGGGCCTACGCGCCGGGCTTGCCGTCCAACGCGCTCGAGCCGCGCTCGACGGCGTTCGAGCGCGTGGCCGCGCAGCTGGCGGCGTTCAATGCCGGCGGGACCGCGCGGGCGATTCCGTGGGCGTCGTGGGGCACGTTCGAGCGCCAGCGTTTCCTGCAGACGCTGCCGCGCGAACTCGCCTCGGCGCGTTTGGCGGAACTGGAGCGCGCGCTGTCGCTCAATGCCACGGGAAATGCCGAAGTGCTGTTCGACTGGCTCGCGCTTGCGATCGCCAACCGCTTCGAGCCGGCGATGCCCGCGGTGGAGGATTTCCTCACCCGCCAAGGCCGCGGCAAATTCGTGCGCCCGCTCTATTCCGGACTGATGGCGCAAGCCGACTGGGGCATCGCGCACGCGCGCCGTATCTATGCAAGGGCGCGCGCGGGTTATCATCCGATCGTGCAGGGCGGAGTGGATCGGATTGTTGCGCCCGTGGGGTAATGTTCTAGCGATGCGCCCCCAATTCCGCGCCAGCATTCCCGTCACGAACGCGCGCGCGAGCGCCGCCGGCCTTTGCGCCGCGCCGGCTTGCGAGAGATCGGCGACGAATACCTCCGCGGCTGCGCCTGCGACTCTCAATTCGCCCGCCAGCGCCTCAAGCCGCTCGCCCCGGTGGCGCATAACGACGCTCTTGCATGTCAGCACTGCCCTTCACTCCTGCATACGCCTGGGCAAGGCGCGCCGTTACGCTTGACCGCGGGCGCCGCGCGTCCCAAGCCAATTTCCCATGAAGATTCTCATCGTTGGCTCCGGCGGGCGCGAGCATGCGCTCGGCTGGAAGCTGGCCCAGAGCACGTTTATTTCGCAGCTGATCTCAGCGCCCGGCAATCCCGGTCTGGCCGAGCTTGGGCGCACCATTCCGTTCACCATCGACAAGCCCGGCGAACTCGCAGCTTTCGCCATGCGCGAGCGCGTGGACCTGGTGGTGATCGGTCCGGAGGCGGCGGCGGCGGCGGGGCTAGCGGACAGCCTCGCGAAGGTCGGCGTACCGTGCTTCGGGCCGAGCCAGGCGGCGGCGGAATTGGAGAGCTCGAAGGCCTTCATGAAGGGTTTTTGCGGCCGCCACGGCGTGCCCACCGCCGACTACAAGGTGTTCAACGACGCCATCCGCGCCAAGGCCTATCTCGGCGAGCGCGAGCCGCCGTTCGTGATCAAGGCCGATGGGCTCGCTGGCGGCAAGGGCGTGGTGCTGGCGGAAACGCGCCGCGAGGCCGATGCGGCGGTGGATCAGATTTTGTTCTGGAAGAAGTTCGGCACGGCCGGCCAGCGCATCGTCATCGAGGACTTCCTGCCCGGCGAGGAAGCCAGCTTCTTCGCGCTGTGCGACGGCGAGACCGCGATCCCGCTGGTCGCGGCGCAGGATCACAAGCGCGCTTACGATGGTGACAAAGGCCCCAACACTGGCGGCATGGGCGCCTATTCGCCAGCGCCGGTGTTCACCGAGGCGATGGCCGATCTCACCATGGAGCGCATCGTCCTGCCGACGCTACGCGGCATGAAGGCCGAGGGCCGGCCGTTCGTGGGCGTGCTGTTCGCGGGACTGATGATTTCCGCCGACGGCCCCAAGCTGATCGAGTTCAACGTCCGCTTCGGCGATCCGGAATGCCAAACCCTGATGCGGCGCTTGAAATCAGATCTCGCGCCGGTGCTGCTGGCGGCGGCCAAGGGCCAACTCGCGGACGCGCCGCCGCTCGAATGGGATTCGCGCCCCGCAATCACGGTGGTTTACGCCGCCAAAGGCTATCCCGACGAACCGCTGACCGGCTCGGTGATCCGCGGGCTAGATCGCGCCGGCCGCTTCGAGGGCGTCGAAGTATTCCACGCCGGCACCCGGCTCGACGATGACGGCACCCTGCGCGCCGCCGGCGGCCGCGTGCTGAACATCACCGCGATTGGCGATGACCTCGCCGACGCGGTGCACCGCGCCTACGCGGCGGTGGCCGCGATCGACTGGCCGGGGGGGTTCTGTCGGCGGGATATCGCGTGGCGGGCGCTGGAAAAGTAGCGCACAATTTCGCAGTCGGAGACAAATATGGCCGAAGCCGACCCCCAATCCGCCTTCACTGGCACCAAGCCTGTCGAGGAACGCCACCGCCTCGATGAAGCCGCGCTGACGCGCTGGCTGGAAGCGAACGTCGAGGGCTTTGCCGGGCCGTTTTCGCTCTTCCAATTCAAAGGCGGGCAGTCGAACCCGACTTACCAATTGGTCACGCCCCAGCAGAAATACGTGCTGCGCAAGAAGCCCGGCGGCAAGTTGCTGCCTTCCGCGCACGCGGTCGACCGCGAGTACCGGGTCATCACCGCGCTTTATCCCACCGGCTTTCCGGTGGCGCGCACTTACGGGCTCTGCACCGACGACAGCGTCATCGGCGCCATGTTCTATGTGATGGAGATGGTGGAGGGGCGCATTATCTGGGACGGGCTCATCCCCGGCGCCAGCAACCAAGAGCGGGCCGGCATCTATGCCGACAAGCTCGCCACTTTGGCGAAATTGCACAACACCGATTATTCCGCCATCGGCCTTGGCGATTATGGCAAGCCGGGAAATTATTTCGCCCGCCAGATCGATCGCTGGACCAAGCAATACAAGCTCAGCGAAACCGAAACCATCGCCGAGATGAACCAATTGATGGCATGGCTGCCGACAACGATCCCGCCCGGCGAGCGCACTTCAATCGTCCACGGCGATTATCGGCTCGACAATATGGTGCTGCACGCGACCGAGCCGCGCGTGCGCGCGGTGCTGGATTGGGAGCTCTCCACGCTGGGCGATCCGCTGGCGGATTTCACTTATTATCTGATGGGCTGGGTGCTGCCGCGCGATGCGCGCTCGGGCCTGGGCGGGCTCGATCTCGAACCGCTCGGCATTCCGACGATGACCGAGACCGTCGCCCGCTATTGCGCCCTCACCGGCCGCGATGGCATCGCCAATCTGGATTGGTATTTCGCCTACAATTCCTTCCGCCTGGCTTGCATTCTACAAGGCATAGCCGGGCGCGTGCGCGACGGCACCGCCGCCAGCACGCACGCGCTGGAGATGATCAAGCGCATCCGCCCGCTCGCGGCGGGGGCGTTTGGGTTTGCGAAACAAGCGGGAATGTGAGCGCTCGCCCGAATTGACGCGACTTGAGAACTCACACCAGCGGCCTGAAATGCTGACTCACGGAAGCCCATTTTTCTCCGTCATTCCGGGGCCGCCGAAGGCGGAACCCGGAATCCAGCGGCCACACTCGCGGCTGTTGCCCCTGGATTCCGGATCGCGCTCCGCGCGTCCGGAATGACGGCGTTTGTGGCGCCGCAGGGCGGTCACTGTTAAGGGCCAGTCGCAGGACTTGGCGCGTGCCGACCGGGAATTGGTGGAAATTGATACGCTCATGAATGAAGAGTGGACTTGACGGTTTTGCGGGATCGGCTGAACTAGGGCGTTGAGCTTTAGGGGAATTTATGCGCAACCGCCTTTTCGCTTTCGCCGCCGCGCTCTGCGCGCTTTTGTTCGCGACCAGCTCAAGCTTCGCGCAAGACGGCCCGCAGATCGCTTCCATCATCCACGCCGGGCGGCTGCTGGCCGATCCCGCCAGCGGCCAGGTGCTTACGCAGCAATCGGTTCTTATCGGCGCCGACGGCAAGGTGATCGGCATCGAGGCCGGCTATGTCGAACGCCAAGGTGCGCGGGTGATCGATCAGCGTGGCCGCTTCGTGCTGCCGGGGCTGATCGATTCCCATGTGCATCTCACCCACGAACTTGGCCCCACGCAATTGCTTGACGAAGTGCAAATGACCGCTTCCGACGCGGCGCTGCAGGGCGCGGGCTATGCGCGCACGACGCTGCTGGCGGGGTTCACCACAGTCGCCGATCTCGGCGCACCCAACGATTCCATTTTCGCGCTGCGCGGCGCCATTCGCGAAGGCCGCGTCCCCGGCCCGCGCATCATCGCCTCGGGTTCGTCGGTGACGCCCGACGGCGGACACGGAGACGCCAACGGCTTTGCTCCCGATGTCGTCGACGCCTTGCGAAGCGCCTCGGCCTGCTCCGGCGCCGCTGCTTGCGCGCGCGCCACGCGCCGGCAAATCCAGGCCGGCGCCGATGTGATCAAGATCACCGCCAGCGGCGGCGTGCTGTCCAACACCGCCGCCGGCATCGGCCAACAGCTCACCGATGCTGAACTCGCCGCCATCGTCGAAGCCGCGCACATGATGGGCCGGCGCGTCACCGCGCATGCCCATGGCGCAGACGGAATCAACGCGGCGCTGCGCGCCGGCGTCGATTCGATCGAACACGGCTCCTATGCGGACGCCGAATCCTTCCGCCTGCTGCGCCAAGGCAATCGCTACCTGGTGCCGACCATGATGGCCGGCTGGTGGGTCGGCCAGCTTGCCGAACGCGGCGGCGTGCTGACGCCGGCGCAAGCGGAGAAGGCGCGCCGGGTGGCGCCGGCGCTGGTGGCGATGGCGCGCCGCGCCCGCGCCGCCGGCGTGCGCATCGCTTTCGGCACCGACACCGGCGTCTCACCGCACGGCATGAACGCGCGCGAATTCCAACTTCTGGTCGAGGTCGGCTTCACCCCGCTGCAGGCGATCCAGATGGCGACGATCAACGCCGCCGATCATCTGCAACTGAACGGCGTCGCCGGCCGCGTCGCGCCGGGTTATTCCGCCGACCTGATCGCCGTCGATGGCGATCCGCTGGCCGACGTGAGCGTGCTGATGAGCGTGCGTTTTGTGATGGCGCGGGGCGTGACGCAGAAGGCGGAATAGTCCAAACACCGCCCCATGCTGCGACGTATAGCCCGCGGCGGCGCCGAGGCCGCCTCCTGTTCCGACCCGAACGCGCTGTGGTTCGATCTCGAACACCCGAGCGAGGCCGAGGAGCGCGAAGTCGAAGCCGCGCTCGGTCTCGACGTGCCCACCCCGGCCGAGCGCGCCGCGTTCGAGGAATCGGCGCGCTATTACGAGGAAGGCGAGGCGCTTTACCTGACCGCGACGCTGCTGGGCCGGCGCGAAGAGGGCATGTTCATCGCCGGCCCGGTCACTTTCATCCTCACCCAAGACAAACTGGTCAGCGTGCGCCAAATCAACCCGCGCGCGTTCGAGGTCGGGGCCGGACGCGCTTCCGCGCGCATCGGCTCAGCGCGGACCGGCGCGGACGTGCTGTCCGCGCTGCTGGAAGGCGCGGCTGAGCGGCTCGCCGATCTGCTGGCCGAAGCCACCGCCGGCGCGAACGCGGTTTCCCAGCGCGTGTTCGCCGCCGAGGGCGCGCCCGATCTGCGCCTGGTGCTGCGCGAACTCGGCCGCATCGGCGCGCTGGCGGCGCTCTCTCACGACAGCCTCTCCAGCGTGCAGCGTCTGCTCGCCCATGCGTTGCTGGCCAAGGGCAAGCACGGGCTCGACGACAAGCGCCTGGCCGCGCTCGGGCGCGACGTAAGCGAATTGGAGCGCATCGCCGAGGCGTTGCAGCCGCGGCTCTCTTATTTGCAGGACGCCACGCTGGGTCTGATCAACGCCGCCCAGACCAACGTCTTGAAGGCGCTGTCGCTGGCCACCATCGCCTTCATTCCCCCGACCCTGATCGCCTCCACCTTCGGCATGAACTTCAAGGCGATCGGCTGGTTCGACGCGCCCTGGGGGCCAAAGGCCGCCTTCTTGCTGATGCTGCTGGCGCCAGCCACCCTGTTCGCCATCGCCAAATGGCGCAAATGGTTTTGAGCGCCGCCAATCAAGAACAAGTGATATTTCAACTCTTCAGCGAACCGCTAGACCAAGTAGCGCCACATGGGGCAATGAGCCTGAGGCGGGAGAGAAAAATGAAGCGACGCTGGCTGGCTGGCCTGACGAGCTTAATTCTGATCACCTCGGCAACGGCCGCGCCCGAGCGCGCGCCCGCCGAGCCCCCGGTGTGGCGCGAACTGGAGCGCTTCAGTTCCGAGGCGGAGTTTTTGGCCTATGTGGGCCAAGTGCAGGCGCTCATGGGTCGCCAGCGTTATGCGCAGCCGGTCCCGCCGCCACCGCCCTCGCCGCCGCCGCCGCCAATGGCGCCGCCGGTGGACCTCCCAGCCATAACATCGCAGTCGCCCATGGCAGTAGAAGATTTGACGAACCAGCTACCGCAAGTCTTCGCCTCCCCGGCGCAGGAGAGCACCTCGCCCATAACCCAGATTACTGCAGAGGATATCACAACCGAAGGCGAGCCTTCCTCGATTACCAATGTGCAAACCCAAGGCGTCGATGAGGGCGGCATCGTCAAGCAGATCGGGCGTTTTCTAGTGGTGCTGCAGGACGGGCGCTTGTTCGTGGTCGATACCCGCCCCGGCGGCGAGCCGGGGCTGGCGCTGATCGGGCGCACCAATGTCTATCGCGACGCTCGCCATAACACTTGGTACGATGAGATGCTGGTCAGCGGCAACCGCGTGCTGGTCACCGGCTATTCCTACCGCGACGAAGCTTCCGAAATCGCCATTTTCACCATCGACGATACCGGCGCGCTGACGCGCGAAACCACTTACTACATCTCCTCCAACGATTATTACGACACCGAGAATTACGCCACACGGCTCGTGAACGGCGCGCTGGTGATCTACACCCCGCTCGACCTCTCCAGCATCGACACACGCGCGCGCATGCGCTGGCCGGTAGTTCGCCGCTGGCTGCGCGACGGCGAGCGCCGCGCCATCACCACGCCAGGGCGGCCGCTGTTCGACGCCCGCGACATTTACAAGCCGGTGCAGCGCACGTTTTATCCGTTGGTGCACTCGGTGTCGGTCTGCCCGCTGGGCGGGGCGGGCGCTGGCGATGAACTCGATTGCCGCACCACCGCTTTCGTCGGCCAAGACGAGCGGCAATTCTACGTCTCGACCACCGATATTTTCCTCTGGGTGACGCCAAGCTGGGACCAGGATGTGCGCGATTGCAGCGCGCCAACGCCAGCCACGATCTTTCAGGTTCCGCTTTCGGGCGCGCCGCCGCGTGCGCTGCACGCGCGCGGCTATCCCGAGACGCAACTGGCGCTCGACGCATCGGCCAACGAATTCCGCGCCTTGCTCACCTGGAACAATGGCGTGTGCGGAAGCGGGCGCGCGACTGAGGTCCGCTATTTCCGCGCGCCGTTGGCGGCGTTCACCACCCGTCCGTGGCCGGCGCCTTTGGAAAGCTACGCGCCCGCGCCGAGCCCGGGCGCAGAGCAATACGAGGTCCGCTTCACTTCCAGCCACGTCGTCTATGGCGGGCGGACCAGCTACAGCTCCTATCCCCCCGCCGAGCGCGCCGCCCCGCTTTCCGCGCGCGTCATCGCGCTGCCCTTGGCGCGGCCCTCGGCGGCGGCGATCATCGATACGCCGCACAACATCCTGCGCGTCGAGCGCGCCGGAGCCGACGCGGTGGTCACCGGCTATCGCACCGACAGGGGGTTGAGCGTTTCGCTGATCAGGCTCGCAGGCGAACCGCGCATCGCCGACACCGAGGTGCTGGTCAACCGCTACGAATCCGAGAACCGCTCGCATGCGTTCAATGCGCTGGTCGGGCCCGAGGGCGACGGCCTGATGGGGCTGCCTACGGTGACGCGGGTCAAGGAAGGCGGGCGCTGGTGGTTCCGCAGCCAGGCCTCCGACGTGAGCTTCCTTACGCGCAACGCTGCCGGCCAATTGGGCGCGGCGGGGGAATTGCTGGCGGTGCAAAACGCGCAACATCCGAGCTACCGCTGCGAGGTCTCCTGCGTAGACTGGTACGGCAACACCCGCGCGCTGTTCATCGGCCAGCGCGTGTTCGCGCTATCGGCCACCGAACTGATCGAGGGCGATCTGAGCGGCGACCGCATCGGCGAACGCCGCCGCCTCAACCTCTCCGCGCCGCCCGCGAATTAATTGCAAACTCCCGCCGCCTCGTGTCATCTGCGAACGCAGTTCGCGGATGACAGGTGGGCGGAGCGCTGGCGTGTGGAAGTCCCCACCCGTCGTCGCACCGCTTCGCGTCGCGCGACACCCTCCCCGTTCCGGGGAGGGAGGAAACCGCTAGCGCAGCCGCGCGCCGTTGACGGTTAGCCGGCGGGCGTCGAGGCGGACGATGCCGTCATTGTCGGTGGGCATTTCGATGCGGATCGGCGCGTAGAGGCCGCTCGGCGTGCGCGCGAACAGGAAGGTCAGCGTTTCGCGGCTCTGGGGATCGGAAAAACCGGCGATCGGACGGAATTCCACCCGGCAGCGAATCGCCTGGCCGCGATAGGCGCGGTTATCGACATTGACCGCGCCATTGGCAGTCAGCACGAAATCGAAACGCGAGCGCCCGTCCATATACACATTGAGCGTCCGCGTGCATGGATCGCCGCGCGCCGTGATCAAGGCGGCGATGGCAGTGAGCTGATCGATCACGCCGCGGCGCTGCACCGGAGTGGCGGCGGGAGTGCCCATGCCCATGGCCGGCTGGGAGGTGGTGACCACCTCATTGGCGCTGAAAGCGGCGTTGACCACGCGGTTGCGGCGCCCGCCGCGATGCTGGTAGGCGCCCGGCCGCAGCGCGCCGTTATCGACCGCGCCGCGCACCGAGTAGGAATAATCCTGGCTGCCGCCGACGGCCATGCGCACCAGGCCAGTGGTGCGGCGCTGGGCGCTGACCTGGTAGCTCTGGCCGGTCTGGCTGAAATTGTAGGTAAATTCCCCGGCCTCGACGCCGCGGGCGTGAATGGCGAACAAAACTTCGACCCGGCGGTCGCCAGTCTGAGTCCCGCTTTGGGGGGCGGGTTGCGCGGCGGCGGGGCCGGCGATGGCAATCCAGCTGAGGCAGGCAAAAGCGGCGGCGAACTTTCTCATCTGGTCGGCGCTCCGTTGATATCCTAGCGGCTCGCCCCTGTTAAGCGGCGGCGGCTGACGCAGACATGAACCAAATGCGGCTGTTTGATGGAAACGCCGGGCAATGTCGCTTACGTTTATGCACTGCCGGCGCCCTCGCCGGCACTGTTGGATCAGCCCAAACAAGAGCCGGCGAGGCGCGGGCGGTCGATAGATCGCCTTGACCCCGCCCGGCCCTTGGCTTAGGTGTCCGCGCTTCCTTTTCCGCCCCCAAAGCCATTGTTGAGAGCGCTTCCCATGTCCCGCCGCTGCGAGCTGTCCGGCATCAACCGCCAAATCGGCCACAAGGTCAGCCATTCCAACATCAAGACCAAGCGCGAGTTCCAGCCGAACCTGGTCGATGTGACGCTCGCCAGCGACGCCCTGGGCAAGGCCTACAAGCTCAGGATCACCGCCGCCGCCCTGCGCACGGTCGATCACCGCGGCGGCTTGGACGGCTACCTCTTGAAGGCGAGCGAAGATGACCTCTCGCCCCGCGCCGCTAAAATCCGCCGCGACCTGAAGAAGAAGCTGAGCGAGACGGCGGCAGCGGCCTGAGCGCACTCAGAGCGCGTCGAGCGGCAGCTTGAGATAGCGCACGCCGTTTGATTCCGGCGCGGGCAGGGCTCCGGCTCTGATATTCACCTGAATCGATGGCAAGATCAGCGCCGGCTTGGCCAGCGCCTTGTCGCGCGCCTCGCGCATGGCCACAAACGCATCCTCACTGATCCCGTCATGGACGTGGATATTGTGCGCGCGTTGCTCCGCGACGCTGGTTTCCCAAAGATACTTGTCCCGCCCCGCCGGTTTGTAATCGTGGCACAGGAACAGCCGTGTTTCAGGCGGCAGCGCGAGGATGCGCTTGATCGAGCGATAGAGCGTGCGCGCGTCGCCGCCAGGAAAATCGGCGCGGGCGCTGCCATAATCGGGCATGAACAAGGTGTCGCCGATAAACGTGGCGTCGCCGATTTTGTAAGAGACGCAGGCTGGCGTGTGACCGGGCGTGTGCATCACCTCCATTGAAAGTTCGCCCAGGGCGAGTCGATCGCCATCCTTGACCAAGCGATCGAACTGACTGCCGTCCGCGGCAAGATCGAGCAGATTATAGACGCGCTTGAAAACACGCTGCACCGCGCCAATGCCTTCGCCGATGACGACTGCCGCGCCCGTCGCCTGCTTGAGAAATGGCGCGGCCGAGAGATGATCGGCGTGCGCATGCGTCTCGAGAATCCAATCCACTTGCAAACTCTCCGCCTGCGCGGCGTCGAGCAGCGCTTGGGCGGATTGCGTGCCGGTGCGCCCCGACCTCGGATCGAAATCAAGCACGCTGTCGATGATGGCGGCGCGACGGCGGCCGGGATCCCACAGCAAATAGCTGACGGTGAAAGTGGGTTCATCGAAGAAAGCGCGGATTTCGGGTTTGATCATGGGGAACTCCTCTTGCTATTATATTAGGCGTCTTTATATTAGTTTCCACTGATGTTCTGGAAAAACGTGAAGCACGCGCTCAATCCCCGAGACTTCGCCGCCAAAGCGGGAGAAGCCGCTGCTTTGCTGCGCGCGCTCGCGCACGAAGCGCGGCTGATAGTGCTCTGCCAGCTGACCGAAGGCGAGCTTTCTGCCGGCGCGCTCCAGGAGGGCAGCGGACTTTCGCAGTCGGCGATGTCGCAGCACCTGGCGCGGCTGCGCGAAGAAGGCCTCGTCGCCACTCGCCGCGAAGCGCAGACCATCTATTACCGGCTCGCCGATGGCAACGCGGCCCTCGTGCTCGCAACGCTGGCGCAGATTTTTTGTCCACCCGCACACAAGAGAAAAACCAAATGAATTGTCAACTCGCCCCCATCAACGCTCTCGAAGCAAGCCGCATGCTCGATGAAAATCGCGCCATTCTGATCGATGTGCGTGAAACCGACGAGCACGCGCGCGAACACATCCTGGGCGCCCGGCTGGCGCCGCTTTCAGCCATCGACGCCCACGATTTCGACCGCGACCATGGCAAGATCGCAATCTTCCATTGCCGCTCGGGCATGCGCACGCAAGCGAATGCAGCGAAACTTTTGGCCCGCGGTTTCGCGCGAGCCTTTTATCTCGACGGCGGGCTTGAAGGCTGGAAAGCGGCGGGGCTGCCGGCGCACAACAACGCCCGCGTCCCGCTCGAAATCATGCGCCAAGTGCAGATTGCGGCGGGCGCGCTGATTCTGCTCGGCGTTTCGCTCGGGACATTGGCCAACCCCGCCTTCTATGCGCTTTCGGGCTTCATCGGCGCAGGACTGCTGTTTGCGGGCGCGACCGGCTGGTGCGGCATGGCGATGGCGCTCAAAGCCATGCCCTGGAACCGCACTCGGCCGGCGTGATGCACACCGCCGATATCCTTTCATTGTTGAGCGGCGCCGTGGTCGGCCTAGTGTTGGCCTTGATCGGCGGCGGCGGTTCAATTCTGGCGACCCCGGCGCTGCTTTACGTCGTCGGCGTGTCGACCCCACACATCGCGATCGGCACTAGCGCGCTTGCTGTGTCTGTCAACGCTTTCGCCAATCTCATCACCCACTCGCGGCGCGGGAACGTGAAATGGCCCTGCGCCGCCGCCTTCGCGGGCGCGGGCGTGATCGGCGCCGCGCTCGGCGCAAGCCTTGGCAAGCTCACCGACGCCCGTATTCTGCTGCCTCTGTTTGCGCTGGTCATGATCGCTGTCGGCGTCCGCATGCTGATGCCACGCAAGGACGAAGGCGATGCCGACGTTCACCTCTCCCGCGCCAATGCGCCGAAAATCGTGCTGACAGGGTTGCTGGTCGGCGCGCTTTCCGGATTCTTCGGTATTGGCGGCGGCTTTCTGATTGTGCCCGGCCTCATCGCCTCGAGCGGCATGACCATGCTGCACGCGGTGGGCTCTTCTTTGTTCTCGGTTGGCGCCTTCGGCGCGACCACCGCAACCTCCTACGCGCTCGACGGAATGGTGGATTGGCGCATCGCCGCGCTGTTCGTGGCCGGCGGCCTGATCGGCGGCATGATTGGCGCGGCGTTCTCGTCGCGCTTGGCCAAACACAAAGGCGCGCTGCAACGCGTGTTCGCAATTGTCGTGTTCGTCACCGCCGCCTACATGCTGTGGCGCAGCGTCTCGGCCTAACGCGCGATGTCGAACGCCAGCAACAGCGTGCGGCTGCGGGCGTTGAAGTTGTTGTCCGAGAGAATGTAAATCCGCGTCGCGCCGCCCGGCATGGCGATAGCGGCGATGGCTTCAAAATTCTCCACTGGCAGAGGCGGCGCAAGCCGCGCCAGCTCTTCGCCCTCGATCGCGCCGCCGGCGCTGATATCGGCTTCCTCGAAGCGCGTGATGCGCGCGCGCGCGCCGATCACCGGGGCGTAGAAGCGCTCCAGCGTGACAAAACCGCCATCGGGCAAGCGATCGAGGCCAACCAGCGAGAATCCCAATTCGCCGCGGTAGCGCGCGCGCTGGGGAATTGGCGCGCTGGCGCCGAGCGGCGCGCGCCAGAGCCCGCCGCCCTCCGCGCCGACGATCAGATCGCCGTTCGCCGCCGCCGCGATCGCCTCGAGGCCGACATTGGCCGGCAGCCGGCCCGCGCCCGCGAGCCCGGGTCCCGCTTGCGCGGCGCCGAACGGGCCGTCGCGGTTCATGTCGTAGAGGCGGACGCTCTGGGTTTGCTCGAAGCTCACCGCAAAGCGCCCGTCCGGCAATTGCGCGAGCCCTTCAGAATCGCCCTCGCGCTTGGACTGGAAAGGCGCCGCGTTCTCATCGCGCATCGAGGCGACACGCCCATCGCGCAAGCCGACGAGCGCGCCGCTCGCATCCAGCACAAGCTCGGCGCTGAGCCATTGGCCGGCATCGGAGATAGCCAGCAAACGCCCGTCCTCCAGCAGCTCCAGCCCCGAGAACCCACCGAACAGCGCCTCGCGCGAGGCGAGCGCCAAGCCGCCGCGATAGTGCAGCGCGCCGACCTCGCGTTCGACGAAATCAAGCGCCGTTGCCTCCACACTGACCGCCCGCCATTGCTCGGCGATCGGCGCCTGCGCCGGTGCCGGGGAGCAAGCCGCGAGCAGCAGGGCGAGAAACAACGCCATGAAACGCCCCTCCCCCCTTGGGGGAGTGGAAGCGATCCCGCCTTCGCAGGGGCGCCGTTTCAAGCTCACGCCCGCGCCATCGCCCGCGCTTCGCGCGGGGAGCGCGGCGCGTGCTTGGCTTCCGGGGCCTTTTCGTCGAACAGCTCCGCCAGTTTCTCGATCATCACGCCGCCCAATTGTTCGGCGTCGGTGATGGTGACGGCGCGCTTGTAATAGCGGGTGACGTCGTGGCCGATGCCGATGGCGATCAGCTCCACCGGCGAGCGCGTCTCGATCCAATGGATCACATCGCGCAAATGCCGCTCGAGATAATTGCCCGGATTGGCCGAGAGCGTGGAATCGTCCACCGGCGCGCCATCGGAAATCACCATCAGGATGCGCCGCTGTTCGGCGCGCCCCAGCAGCCGCTCATGCGACCAGAGCAGCGCTTCGCCGTCGATATTCTCCTTCAGCAGCCCTTCGCGCATCATCAGCCCGAGATGCTTGCGCGCGCGCCGCCAGGGCGCGTCGGCGGACTTGTACACGACGTGGCGCAGATCGTTGAGCCGGCCCGGCTGCGGCGGCCGGCCCGCGCCAAGCCAATCTTCCTTCGCGCGCCCGCCCTTCCAGGCGCGGGTGGTGAAACCGAGGATTTCCACCTTGACGCCGCAGCGCTCGAGCGTGCGAGCGAGAATATCGGCGCACAAAGCCGCCACCATGATCGGGCGCCCGCGCATGGAGCCGGAATTGTCCAACAGCAACGACACCACGGTGTCCTTGAACGGCATGTCCTCTTCCTGCTTGAACGACAGCGCCGCCATCGGATCGGTGATGACGCGCGTCAGCCGCGCAGTGTCGAGCACGCCCTCTTCGAGATCGAAGCTCCAGGCGCGGTTCTGCTTGGCCAGCAAGCGCCGCTGCAAGCGATTGGCGAGGCGCCCGACCACGCTTTGCAGCGGCTTCAATTGCTGATCGAGATAGTTGCGCAACCGCGACAATTCCTCGCCGTCGCAAAGGTCGTCGGCCGAGATTTCCTCGTCGTGGACACGGGTGAATACCTTGTAATGCGCGTTGGGATCGTCGGACAGGCCGCGCTCCTTCGGCCGCATCGGCCGGTCGCCGGGATCGTCCTTATCGCTTTCGTCGCGATCGTCGGTGTCGGTGTCGCTATCGATGACGATGTTGGCGTCTGACTCGATATCGCTGTCGGCCAGCTCCAGGTCGGCGGGGGCCTGCTCCTGCTGCTCCTCTTCGCCCTCGGCGTTCTCGGCTTGCGGCGGCGGCTGGTCTTTGCCTTGCGATGGGTCGTTCTCGTTTTCCTCGGCGCCGAACTCATCGCCAATGCCGAGATCGTTCAACACATCGCGAAACAACAGCGCGAATTCGCGTTGGTCGTCGGCGACGCCCGCGAGCTTGTCGAGCGCGGCGCCCGCATCGCGCTCGATGTCGGCGCGCCAGGAATTGACCAGGCCCTTGGCGTTGGCGGGCGGGGCCAAGCCCGTCAGCCGCTCGCGCACCATCAGCGCGATGGCGTCGACCATCGGCGCGGCGGCGCGCTCGTGCAGGCGCGCCGCGCCCTTGCGCTCCAACACATCGGTGAGCGCGGCGGTGAGATTGCCCGCGACCCCCTTCATGGCGTTGGCGCCCAGCGCCTGCACCCGCATCTCCTCGACCGCGTCGAACACCGCGCGTGCTTCCGCGCCGTGGGGGCGCAGCCGCGCGTGCTCGCCCTCGTCGTGGTGGGCGAGGCGCAGCGCCAGCGCGTCGGCCTGGCCACGTATGCGCTCGGCCTCGGGGTCGGAGATCACGCGCGGCGGATGCGGCAAGACAATCTTGCCGGCGCTGAGCCGCGGCCCCTCCGCCCCGTAAGTGACCTCCAGCTGCTCCTCCCGCCCCGCCAGCGCGCGCGTGGCCTGCGCCAGCGAGCGCTTGAAGATTTCGGCGGGGGTTTCCTTGGGGGGCATGCGGCTTTCTTGACTTAGCTAACTTACTTAGCTAACATTGCTTCATGACCAAAGTGAAGATCCACGAGGCCAAAACCAATCTCTCCAAACTCATCGCCAAAGTCGAGGCGGGCGAGGAGGTGATTATTTGCCGGGGGGATAAGGAAGTGGCGCGGCTGGTCGCCGTGAAAGGCGCGGCGCACGGCGTGCGTGAGGAACACACCCCGTGGGGGACGCCGGGTGCGTGGGACGGTAAGACGCCGCGCAAGCCGGGCGCATGGAAGGGAAAGATCACGATCACAGACGCATTCTATGATCCCTGGTCAGCGAAGGACTTCAGCCCCGGCATCATGGATGACGATCCGGAATGGGGCGAGCCCCGCGTTTGGGACGGCGAGACTCCGCGCAAGCCCGGTTCGATGAAAGGTGAAATCACTCTCGATGAAAGTTTCTTCGACCCATTGAGCGATGAGGAATTGGGGTTAGCCGGCGGCGATGAGCTGAAGCCGTGAGGCTCCTGCTCGACACGCACACGCTGATCTGGTGGCTTGAAAACCGCGCGCTGTCCAAGACCGCGAAGGAAGCCATTAGCGACACAAGCAACGAAATATGGGTAAGCGTCGCCAGCGCCTACGAGATTTCATTCAAAGTGATGCTCGGCAAATTGCCAAGCTGCGCGCCGCTTATTCCAAAGTTCAGCGTGACACTGTTGAATGAGGGGTTCCGCCATTTGGAGGCGACAACGCGGCACGGAATTGAAGCGGGACGATTGCCGCTCATCCATCGCGATCCCTGGGACCGCATGCTTGCGGCGCAGGCCATCGTCGAAGACATGGCGATCGTGAGCAATGATGAGAAACTGAGCGTGTTGGGGGCGAAGCGGATTTGGTGAGAGGGTCAGCGCATGCACGCTCAAGCTCCGTCCTTCCGGGGCCAGCGATTGCCGAGAACCCGGAACCCAGCGGCCACGCGATCGACTGCCGCCCCTGGACGCACACGGCGCCAACGCCACTTGGGGTGCGGACGGCGATGTCGTAGCGCGCGCGCCTTTGGCGAACAGCAACCATTGGCCTGGGCGCACGATAAGGCCTATGTAAGCCCCATGGCCATCATCGTCTGTCCCCTCTCGCGCGCGCCCGAGATCGCGCGTGAGCGCAAACCCTCGCACGTCGTCAGCCTGCTCGATCCGGGTTCGGCGTTCCCGGCGCTTCACGGCTATGGCGAGGAACGACACCTGCGCGTGGGGGTGCACGATATCGAGGCCGAAGAAGCCGGCTTCGACCCGGTGTGCGAGCGGCGCATCCGCGCCATTCTCGACTTCGTCGGCGGCTGGGCGCGCGCCGCGCCGATACTGATCCATTGCTACGCCGGCATCTCGCGCTCAACCGCCACCGCCTTCATCACCGCCTGCGCGCATAATCCCGGCGTGGACGAAGCGGAGATCGCACAGGCGCTGCGCACCGCCTCGCCGACCGCCAGCCCGAACCGCCGCTTCATTGCGCTGGCCGATGCCGAGTTGGGCCGCGGCGGGCGCATGGTCGCCGCCATCGCCGCCATCGGGCGCGGCGGCAATTGGTACGAGATTGGCGAAGCCGAGCCGTTCACGCTGGCGGTGGGACGCGAATGAAGCGGACATTGGCGATTGGGCCCCCCGCCCTACCCGGTTGGGAGGGGCGCTAATGAGCGCTCCCCGCGTCGTCATCGGCCTTTCCGCCGTCATTGTCGCGGCGACCGAGGATGCGCCCTATGGGGTGGTGACGCGCCAGGTGGGCGCGCTGGCGGGGCTGCCGTTCGGGCCGTTCGACCCCGCTGGCGACCGCACCTTGGAACTCTCCCTGCGCGGCTGGGTGAAGGAGCAGACCAGTTTCGAGATCGGTTATGTCGAGCAATTGTACACTTTCGGCGACCGCGACCGCGAAACGCCGTTGGCGCAAGGCGCCGGGCCGGACCGCGTGATCTCGATCTCCTACCTGGCGCTGACGCCCTCGCGCGCGGTGCTCGGCCGCCCGGAAGCGCGCTGGCGCTCGTGGTACGACTTCTTTCCCTGGGAGGATTGGCGCGGCGGGCGCCCGCGCCTGATCGATGAAACCATCGCCCCGAAGCTGCGCGCCTGGGCCGACAGGAGCGGCGAGGTCGCCGGCCAGCGGCGCGCCCGAATCCGCCACGGCTTCGCGCTAGACGGGGCGGTGTGGAACGAGGAGCGCGCGTTGGAGCGCTACGAATTGTTGTACGAATCCGGCCTGGCCCCGGAGGCCGCGCGCGACCGGGCGCGTTTCGAGGGCAAGCCGGCCCCCGCTATCGCCGCCGCGCCCGGGCTTGGCGAGCCGATGATCTCCGATCACCGCCGCATCCTCGCCACCGCCATCGGTCGCCTGCGCGCCAAGATCAAATACCGCCCGGTGATCTTCGAACTGGCGCCGGGTCTGTTCACGCTGTTGCATCTGCAGCGCCTGGTCGAAGCCATCGCCGGACTTGAATTGCACAAGCAGAATTTCCGTCGCCTGCTCGACCGCACTGGGCTGGTGGAAGGCGCGGGCCAGTTCGACGCCAGCGCCGGCGGTCGTCCCGCCGAGCTGTTCCGCTGCCGCCGCGAAACCCTGGCCGAGCGCCCGGTCGGCGGCGTCAACGTCCCGGCGCCGCGCGGGGAGTGAGGGGGACACTGGAATTTTGTGTTATGCTGCGCCCATGACCATCTACAGCGTTGCCGACGCAAAAACTAAACTGTGTGAACTGATCGACCGCGCCCTCAAGGGCGAGCGCGTCGTCATCAGCCGCGACGGCGTGCCGGTCGTGCAGTTGACAGCGTCACCCAGGCCGGTGACCGAAGACGACATCGCCCTGCTGGACAGGTTATGCTATCGACCGGACAAGCCATTCAAAGAAGATTCCGCAACGCTCATTTCTCGCATGCGTGATGAAGACGACGTGTAATGATTTCATCTGTAGTCGCACTGCGCCCCGATGATCACGCCACGGGCGTTTCGCCCGGCGTCTTGATCCCATATCCCAGCGGATCGACAAGCGCGCCGTCGACCAGCACTTCGTAGTGCAGGTGCACGCCCGTCGCGTTGCCGGTAGCGCCCATGCGCGCGACCGCGACGCCAGCGGCAACGAAGATGCCCGAGCGCAAATTGGGGTCGATTTCGCTTAAGTGCGCGTAGCGGGTGACGATGCCCTCGCCGTGGTCGATCTCTAGCACCAGGCCATAGCCGCCCTCCCATTCGGCGCTGCGCACCCAGCCGTCGCCGGCGGCGTAGATGTAGCCGCCATTGGAATTGGCCAGATCGAGCCCGTTGTGCTGGCGCCCGCCGCCCTCGGCGCTGCCGCGCCAGCCGAAACCCGACGACAGGCACGCGCCCTCGGTCGGATTGCGCAACAGCGGACCGGCGGCGGTGAAAATGTAGGGTGTGTAGAGGCTCACCTCGCCGTCCGCGCCGATCTCGCCAAGATTTGCACCACCGCCGCCATTGCAAGCCGGCAGCGCGCCATGCAGCGGCGCGCGCGCGGCGTTGTCATAGGCGTTTGGCGTCGGCGGCGGCGCGCCCGGCAG
This sequence comes from Alphaproteobacteria bacterium, assembly GCA_031400895.1. Taxonomy (GTDB): domain Bacteria; phylum Pseudomonadota; class Alphaproteobacteria; order Caulobacterales; family Aquidulcibacteraceae; genus Vitreimonas. The sequence continues at coordinate 24,106 of JANNQT010000042.1, forward strand.
GGGCCCGGGCCGATAAGGGGTGTTGGTGACAGCGCAGCCCGCGCTCGCGAGCGTCGCCAGAATGCCAAATGCCAAGCGCCGCGTCGTCATGGTGCTATCCCGCCTGAGACGCCCCCAGTAGGCCAGTCTAGAGGCCCGATCCTGAACCGCTGCTGAACTGCGCGGAAATTATTCCAGTCTCGAAGGAATAATATGCGCGCACCAACGTAGTTAATGCGTGGAGCCCCCCAGCGCCACAACCGCCCCCGCTTGGATCGACGTGTAGACGTACCCAAATGATTGCAGGGACCCCCTTGGAAGGGTACTCGGCGGGCGGCGGTCCTGGGGGACTTGATCCTCTTTCACGATACCGGCGCGTCGCGCGGCAGCAGCGTCCACCAGCGCGCTGGTGCGTTCATGCGCTCGGCGGCTTGGCCTGCTTCCGGACCCGATCCCCAGAACACGTCCCCGCGCATTGGCCCGCGCCGGATCGCCCCGCCCGTGTCTTGCGCCACCAGCAAACGCCGGAACGGCGCGCCGTCATATTCGCCCTCGACGAACACAATTGCGCCGTAAGGATGAAACGCCGGATCGACGGCGATCGAGCCGAGCGGGGTCAGCGGCACGCCGGCGGCGCCGCGCGCTCCGGCGCTGGGATCGCCGATCGGCTCTTCGCTGAAGAACACGTAGGAGGGATCGGCGTTGAGCGCCTGGCTCGTGGCGTCGGGCCCGCGCGCATTGCTCCATTGCTTGAAGTTCGCCCAGGTGGCGCCGTTTTGCAGCTCGCCGGCGTCACGCAACGCACCGAGCGCCGAGCGCCAGCGATAGCCGTTCTGCGCCGCATAGGCCGCGCGCGCCGGCGCGCCGTCGGAAAACACCAGCCGGCCCGAGCCCTGGATCTGAAGATTGTACACGTCCACCGGATGCGCCCAGGCGAACGCGCGGCCGGCGCTGGCGGCGATCTCGGCGCGTCGCGGATACGGGCGCACCTGGTCTCCCACAATTTGCCCGGTAAGCCGGCGCGGCGCGCCGCGCAGCGCCGCGTCGTCGTAGGCTTCGGCGAAGGCGGCGATATCGACGCTGACCATGTCGCCCGGCTTTTGCAGCAGCGGCGCGGAGAAATAGGCGTCCGGCGTCCGCCGCGCTTCGATGATCGGTTCGTAATACGCGGTCAGCCGCGCCTCGCCGCCGCCGCGCACCAGATGCGGGCGGAAATGCGTCTCGAAGAAAGCGCGTTCACTTCCGGCAGCGGATTGCGCCGCCGCGCAGGCGCCGGTCCAGTCGCCGACCAATCCGCCATAGCGCCCCCCGCCCGGCAGCGCCGCGTCCAGCGCGCGCTGCCGGCGACCATCGCAGGAGCGGCGAAACGCCAGCAGCGCCGGGGCGAGGTCAGCCTCGCGCCAGCCAGGCAAGTTGGAGAAATCCGCCGCCGCCAAAGCGAACCCCGCTTCCCCCTGGGTTGGCGCGGTAGCGCGGTCGCGCGGCGAGGAGGCGCAGGCGGCAAGCGCGGTCAACAACAGAAGCGAGGCAAAGCAGCGCATGGGGCGCCTCCACGGGGGTAAGCGAGCGCGCCCCCATAGCACGCGCCGCCCATCGGCCAAGTCAGACGCGCAGCCGGCGCTCGAGGTGAAATCGAGGTTTCGCTTGCGCGGCCAATTTGCGTGGAGTAACTTTCGGCGACTTATGCTAACAATGAGCATAAGGGGCGGGCGTTTGCTTGTTTGTCGGCGGCGCGCACTCCATATATGCTCTCAATGAGTATAATCCCCTCCCCGGGGCCCACGAGGAGGCCGTACATGGCCCGTATCATTGATGCTCCCCTCACCCATGGCGACGGCGGCGGCTGCGGCGCGCTGCACGGGACCTGGGGGCCGCTCGACGCCGCCGCCCAGCGCGGGCTCGCCTACAGTCCGGCGGTGAGGGCGGCGACCGACCACCTCTACGCCCGCGTCAAGCACGTGATCCCAGCGTTCGAGTGGCCCGCCTACGCGCCGCTGATCGCGGCCATCAACGAGATGAAGCGCGAGAAGAACGCCATCATCCTCGCCCACAATTACATGACCAGCGAGATCTTCCACTGCGTCGGCGATATCCGCGGCGACAGTTTGCAACTCGCGCGCGAAGCGGCGGCGACCGACGCTTCCATCATCGTCCAGGCGGGCGTGCACTTCATGGCCGAGACCTCGAAATGCCTGGCCCCGGAAAAGATTGTGCTGATCCCCGACCTGCGCGCGGGCTGTTCGCTTGCCGCCAGCATCACCGGCGCCGACGTACGCCTGATCAAGCAGCGTTATCCCGGCGTGCCGGTGGTCACCTATGTCAACACCAGCGCCGAGGTGAAAGCCGAGAGCGATGTTTGCTGCACCTCTTCGAACGCCGCCGCCGTGGTGGAGTGGGCCGCGCGCGCTTGGAACAGCGAGCGGGTGATCCTGATGCCGGATGAGTTTTTGGCCAAGAACGTCGCCGCGCAAACCGGCGTGAAAGTCATCGCTTGGCATGGCCGCTGCGAAGTACACGAGCGCTTCAGCGTCGAGGACATCGTCGAGCTGCGCGCCGCGCACGCGGGCATAGTGGTGCTCGCCCACCCCGAATGCCCGCCCGAAGTGATGGCGGCGGCCGATTTCGCGGGATCGACCGCGGCGCTGCAGGATTATGTGATCGATAAGCGGCCCGCCAAGGTGGTGCTGCTCACCGAGTGTTCGATGAGCGACAATGTCGCCGCCATCGCTCCCAACACCGATTTCATCCGCCCCTGCAACCTGTGCCCGCACATGAAGCGGATCACGCTCGCAGGTATTTACGACGCGCTCCGCGACATGCAGCACGAAGTCACCATTCCCGAAGCCGTGCGCGTGCGCGCAAAGCGAGCGATCGACGCCATGCTGGCGCTGCCAAAGGAAAAGCCGCGCGCGTTCGACGTGCGGCGCGCGCCGGCCGCGGTCGAACTGGTCTGACCGCCCAATTGCCGCCCCTTTCCCAGATCAGGAAGGCGCCGAGCGCGCGGCCATGCGCGCAGCATGGGGTGCACGATGCGAGCTTTGTTGATTTCCGCCTTCGCTTTGACGGCATTCGCGGCAACCAGCGCAGTGGCGCAGCAAGATGGATTGACCGGAATCTGGGCGTTTCAGAGCGAACCCTACGGCAACGAACAATTCGCCGTCTCGATGAGCGGCGCAGCGCTGATCGGCGAAGCCGAGCGAGGACGTCTGGACATTCGCCTTACCGCCAACGAAATGATCGTCGAGCGCGCCTCGAACCGCTCGCGCCTCATCACCGCGCACCAGAATTGCACCGGCGAACGCGACGGCTCGCTAATCGCCATCAGCTGCGAGATGGCCGAACCGCTGGAAGGCTACACGCCCGATGCGTTCCTGCTGCAATCCAGCGACGGCCAATTAGCGGGCGTGCTCAACACCGGCCCACAAGTGACCTTCGCGCGCGTGCGCTAAAGCGCAGGCCGCGCATCTTCAGACGTGCCATCACCACGCTTTTCACAGAAATTCCCTCGCGGGAAATGGGAAGAGGGAATTGAGTTCCCCCATCCTCATCGTCGGCGCGGGCCTGGCCGGTTTGTTTCTGGCGCTGAAGCTGGCGCCGCGGCGCGTCACCGTGCTGAGCCAGGCGCCGCTGGGGATGGCGTCCTCCTCCGCTTGGGCGCAAGGGGGATTAGCGGCGGCGCTGGCGGTGGACGACACGCCGACATTGCATGCCCACGATACGATCGCCGCCGGCGCGGGCCTGGTCGATCCCGCTATCGCCCGCCTGATCGCCCAGGACGGCCCGGCGCGGGTGATGGATCTGATCGCGCTCGGCGTGCCGTTCGACCGCCGCGCCGACGGCAAGCTGGCGCAAAACCTGGAGGCGGCGCATTCGCGCCCGCGCGTGGTGCGCGTCTCCGGCGATCTCGCCGGCAAGGCGATCATGGAGGCGCTGGTGGCCGCCGCGCGCGCGGCGGCGCACATCGAGATCGTGGAAAACGTGCGCGCGCTGGCGTTGCTGCAAGACGCGAGCGGCGCGGTGCGCGGCGTCCTCTGTCGCGATTCCAGCGGCGAGCGGCAAACGCTGGCCAGCGAGACCGTGCTCGCTACCGGCGGAATCGGCGGGCTCTACGCCGTCACCACCAATCCCGCCGAAGCCATGGGCCAGGGCTTGGCGATGGCCGCGTGCGCCGGCGCGCTGATCGCCGATCCGGAATTCGTGCAATTCCATCCCACCGCCATCGACGTCGGCCGCGACCCCGCCCCGCTCGCGACTGAAGCCTTGCGCGGGGAAGGCGCGCACCTGATCAATGCCAAGGGCGAAGCGTTTGTGTCCGATCTCGCGGCGCGCGACTTGGTGGCGCGCGCGATCCATTTAGAGCGCGCGGCTGGGCGCGGCGCTTATCTCGATGCACGCGCGGCGGTCGGGGCCAAATTTCCAGAGCACTTCCCCACCGTGTTCGCCGCCTGCATGGCGGCTGGGCTCGATCCACGCACCGCCCCAATTCCGGTGGCGCCGGCGGCGCACTACCATATGGGCGGCATCGCCACCGATTCATGGGGCCGCACGAGTTTGCTGGGGCTTTCCGCGGTTGGCGAATGCGCCTCCACCGGCGCGCATGGCGCGAACCGTCTTGCGTCGAACTCGCTGCTGGAGGCGGTCGTGTTCGCGTGGCGCATCGCCGAACGCCTGCGAGAAGATACCAGCGCGCCGCAGCGCGTGACCGCCGCCATCAATACCCCTGCGGCGCCCGCCGATCTCGTCGACACTCTGCGCAAGCGCATGAGCGCGCACGCAGGCGTGGTGCGCGACGCGGCGGGTCTCTCCGAGACGGCAGACTGGATCGAGACCGCCATCAAGAAGTACGGCCCCGCCAATCCGCTCGTCGCCGCGCAACTCATCGTCGTGGCGGCGCTTGGCCGACGTGAAAGTCGCGGCGGCCACTTCCGCAAGGATTTCCCCGCGCTCGCGCTCGACGCGACGCGCACCTTCCTCTCGACGCCGCCGCTGGCGGCAGGAGCAGACACGTGATCCCGGACTTTCTCGTCGAACCGCTGGTGCGTCGTGCGCTGGAGGAAGATCTCGGCCGCGCGGGCGATGTAACGGGCGGTCTGCTGCGTGCGGACGAACGGCTGAGCGCACGGTTCGTCGCGCGCGCAGGTGGCGTCGTCTGCGGCTTGCAGGCCGCGCGCATTGCATGCGCCTTGGTCGATCCGGCGCTGCGCTTCACGCTACGCGTCGCGGACGGCGCTTTGCTGACGCCGCGCGCCGTGCTGGCGGAGATCGAAGGCCCCGCATCGAGCGTGCTGACCGCCGAGCGCACCGCGCTCAACTTCCTCACACACCTCTCCGGCATCGCGACTTTGACTCGCACCTTCGTCGACGCCGTCGCGGGCACAAACGCCCGGCTCGCCGCGACGCGCAAGACATTACCCGGCCTCCGCATCGTGCAGAAAGAGGCGGTCGTCGCCGGCGGCGGGCTGCCGCATCGCTACGGCATCGACGACGCGATCCTCATCAAGGACAACCACATCGCCGCGTGCGGCTCGGTCGGCGAGGCGCTGAAGCGCGCGAAGGACGCCGCCGGGCATATGCGCATCATCGAGGTCGAGGTGGACAGCCTCGCGCAGCTCGATGAAGCGCTGCCGCATGCGCCGCACGCGATACTCCTCGACAACTTCTCACTCGACGATCTGCGCACTGCGGTCGCACGCGCGCGCGGCAAGACGATCCTCGAAGCGAGCGGCGGCGTGAACCTGCAAAGCGTGCGCGCGATCGCAGAAACCGGCGTCGACATCATCAGCGTGGGCGCGCTCACGCATTCTGCACCGTCACTCGACATCGGCCTCGACGCCGATTGACGCCTCCCCTCCGCGCGCCGCACGGTGGCGTAAACGGGAGACGACCATGAGCGCGCTGCGCAAGACGATCTTCATCACCGGCGCGGGCTCCGGCATCGGCCGTGCGACGGCACAGCTATTCGCGCAACGCGGATGGTTCGTCGGGCTCTACGACGTGAACCCGTCAGGCCTTGCGGAAACCGAAACCGGTATTCCTGCCACGCAGCGCATCAGCGGCGTCTTCGACGTGCGCGACCGCGCGGGCTGGAAAACGGCGCTCGATCAATTCACCGCCGCAACGGACGGCAAGCTCCACGTCCTCTTCAACAATGCGGGCCTGGCGCGACACGGCTGGTTCGAGGATGTCAGTCAGGACGACGCCGATCTCGAGATCGACGTGAACATCAAGGGCGTCGTCAACGGCTGCTACGCGGCGTTGCCGTATTTGAAAGCCATGCAGGGCTCACGCATCGTCAATACAGCTTCGGCCGCCGCCATCATCGGCTCTCCAAGACTGTCGGTTTACTCGGCGACGAAGTTCGCGGTGCGCGGATTGAGCGAGGCGTTGGACATCGAGTTCGGCCGGCACGGCGTACGCGTGACTTGCCTCATGCCCTTCTTCATCGAAACGCCGATCCTCGACGGCGGCACCAGCGGCACGAACCGCCACTTCCGCGATGAGATCGTCGAGCAGAAGTCGAAGGTGTATCCAGTCAGCGACGCCGCCGAAGGCGCGTGGGCGGCCGCACACGGTACCGAGTTGCACTACCCCGTCGGGGCGGAAGCCAAGCGCGCGCACATGCTCGCACGCTTCATACCGAAGACGATCCGTCGCCAGATCGCGGCGCAACTTGGCGTGAAGTAGGGGTCAGACGCCGAGATCGACGACCGGCTCGGCCGCAACGACCGGAGCCGACACCGGCACCGGATCGCTCGCCAGCGTCGGGGCATCGATCACTTCGATCGAATTTTCCGGCGTGCGCTCAAGGCGTTGAGCCGCCCTCATGGCCCGCTCGCTCTTGGTGGGTGTGCGGTAGAAGACGTGGGCGCCGATGCGCGTCGTCTCGACCAAGCTTGCGCTCCAGTACGGGTCGATCGCCGTCGTGTGGTAGTGCGTGGCGCGGTGGGTCTGCGCGTTGACGACGCCGGTCAGCACCTCAGTCGCGATGACATTGGCTTCACGCCACGGTGCGCCACGGGGGCGCTTGTTGAGCGAACCGTCGCAGGTGAACGAGAACTGGCAGCCCGTGACGCGCGTGTGTCCCTGGTAGACCACGTCGCAGAAAGTGTCCGGGTAGAGGCTGGAGCGGACCCGGTTGGCGACCACTTCGGCCACGGCCATCTGGCCGCGACGGCTTTCACCGCGGGCTTCGTAGTAGATGGCTTCGGCCAAGCAGCGTTGCTCGCGCATGCTCTTGGCGGCCGGGGCGTAGGCGGCGGTCTGGTATTTGGCGACCTTGTCGTTGCGCAGGCGGGTGGCGACGGTTATGGCGCGGCCGGAGAAATCGCTATGCGCATAGGTCGTCAAGGCGCGGGCGCGCCATCCGTTGTCAGCGGCCTGCACGGCCAGCGTCAGACGCGCGGAGGGTTCG
>JANNQT010000043.1:0-26127 GCA_031400895.1 Alphaproteobacteria bacterium
CCTAAAATCTCAGCGCCCCATGCCAGCGCACGGCCGCTGCCACGTCAAGAGCGCCCGCAAAGGCCTTGCCGACTCCGAACGCCAATAGGCCGTGGCCATAGACGACAAGCAGCTCCCCAAAGCGCTTGATCGCGGCGCGCCATTGGGGGGTCGGCGGGTCGAGCCCCGGCAACCTCACCGGCTCACTTCCTTCAGCGCGGCGCGGATGAGTTCTGGCGCGGGGGCGTCGGCGTCGAATTGCTTGGCGGCGGCGGCGACCGCGCGCGAGGCGCTACCTTGGTCGATGCCGAGATTGTCCAGAGCCGACCCCGCTTCGGCGCGCGCGCCGCCGCCGGTCGGCGCCCCCGCCCCGCGCGCCGTTCGCACGGACGCGAACGACACGAATCCCTTCGGCCCCTGCTTGGCGGCGAGTTCGGTGGCGAGGCGCGCCGCCAGTTTCGGCCCGACGCCGTTGGCGCGCGCGAAAGCGGCCTTGTCTTGCACGGCGATGGCATCGATCAGCGCGTCGGGGGGCATGGCGTCGAGGATGCCGAGCGCCACCTTGGCGCCGACGCCGGGAATGGTCTGCAGATGCGCGAACCAGGCGCGCTCTTCCTCGCTGTCGAAACCGAACAGGCGGATGGCGTCCTCACGCACATGCGTCTCGATTTGCAGCCGCGCCTCCGCGCCGATGCTGAGCCGCCCGAGCGTGCGCGCACCCGCCTGCACCAGATAGCCGACCCCGCCCACCTCGATGAGCGCGCTGTCCTCCCCGATTGCCGCCACCTGGCCGCGCAACGATCCAATCATGGCTTGTTCTCCACCTCTGCTAGGTGGCCAGATTCGGCGAGCGCGCGCAGTGCAAAAGCACACCGGCCCGCTTGCGACGTTGCGCACTGGCAATGTCGTGCTATTGCTCTCGACGAGGGATTATTAGTTTGTTGCGACTGGTTCGCAATCGCGAGGGAGAAGAGGCATGTCGGACGACAAGACAGATCCCAGCAAGCGGCTCAATCGGCGCTCATTCGTAAGCCGGGTCGTCGGCGCGGCGGCGATCGTTGGAGGCGCGGCGGCGGCGGTGACCGGCGCGGCGCACGCCCAGGGCGCGAGCGATGCCGATCCCACCGACGCCCCAGGCCAAGGCCGCGGCAGCGCCACGGATGCCGACCCGACCGATTCCCCCGGCCAAGGCCGCGGCGGCGGCTCTACCGATGCCGACCCGACTGACGCGGTCGGCCGGGGACAAACCGGGGTCACCGATTCCGATTCGGCTGACTCTGCCGGCCAAGGCCGCGGCGGCGGCGGCGCAACCGATGCCGATCCGAGCGACTCCCCGGGCCAAGGCCGCGGCGCAACCGGCGTCACCGATAGCGATTCCGGCGACAGCCCGGGCAATGGCCGCCGCACCGGCGGTACCGATGCCGACCCGAGCGACGCGCCCGGCCAAGGCCGCGGCAGCACCGGCGTCACCGACGCCGACCCGAGCGACAATCCCGGCTATGGCCGCGGCGGCACCGGCGTCACCGACGCCGATCCGAGCGACTCCCCGGGCCAAGGCCGCGGCAGCGCCAATTTCAGCGGCCAGCGCGCCTACAGCGGCCACAACGACAACGATCCCACCGACGCGGTCGGCTACGGACGGCGCAGCAGCGGCGCCACCGATGGCGATGGCGGCGCTTACGCCGATCAGGTTGGGTTCGGGCGCGGCGTTTCGCGCGGCGAGACCGGCCTAACCGACAGCGATGGTGGCGCCTACGCTGACGCGGTCGGCCGAGGCCGCGGCACCTAAGCAGCCATGGCCCCGCCCTGGCTCGACGACCCGCTCGGCTATCTCATCGGAGCCGAGCGGGCCGATGACTTCTTCAAGCGCGTGTACGAGCGCGAAGCGCTGGTGGTCGCGCACAACCATCCCGCGCGCTTTGAAGGGTTGATCGCGGTCGCCCAGGTCGATCGCATCGTTACCGAGACCGATCTGCGCGAAGGCCGGCTCGACCTTGCCGACGCGTCGCGCAAGCTGGCGCGCTCGAACTATATCGATTCCGGCGGCTACATCGATCGCGGCGCGGTGGCCGATTATCATCGCGGCGGCGCCACCATCATCTTGCAGCAGGCGCACCAGATCGAGCCGTCGCTCGGGCGCTTCTGCCGCGGACTCGAGCACGTGTTCTCGACCCACGTGCAAACCAATCTCTACCTCACCCCGCCCAATTCCCAGGGCTTCAAGACCCATTACGACAATCACGACGTGTTCGTGTTGCAGATCGAGGGCGAGAAAGCCTGGCGGCTGTACGAAAAGCCGATCGACACCCCTTATCGCGGTGAGAAATTTCACTCCAGCGTACACGAGAGCGGCGCGCTGCAACAGGAATTCGTACTCAAGGCCGGCGACTGCGCCTACGTGCCGCGCGGCATGATGCACGACGCGCTGACCAGCGGCGACCAGCCTTCACTGCATGTCACGGTTGGGTTGATCACCCGCACCTGGGCCGATCTGATGCTGGAGGCGGTGTCGGAGGTGGCGCTACGCGTGCCGGAAATGCGCCGCAGCCTGCCGGCGGGCTTCGCCAATGGCGGTTTCGACCGCGCCCAAGCGCGCGTCCAGTTGCAACAGCTCGGCGCAATTCTCGCGCGCGAACTGCAACTCGATCCCGCGCTGGACCTGCTCGCCGACAATTTCATCCGCTCGCGCGCGGCCGATAATCGCGGCGCTGTGCGCGAAGCTTCGCGCCCGGTGCTGGAACACGAAAGCTTTCGCTTGCAGGCGCACACCCCCTATCGCCTGGCCGAGGATGGCGAGCGCATCGTGCTGATCGCGCCCGGCGGCGAGCTAAAATTCCCGCTGATCCGCCGCCCCGCGCTGGAACGCGCGCTCAGCGGCGCCCCGTTCACCCCTGCCGAACTCGGCGGCGACAATCCCCACGATTTCGTCGCCAAGATTTTGGCTTACGGCGTGGTGACGCGGGTTTGAGCGGCTTGCAAATTGCGAGCGCTGACGCACAAATGGCGGGGCGGAGGGAAATGGCATGAAGCGGCTCAACCGGCGGTCATTCTTTGGGCGGGTCGCGGGTGCGGCCCTGATCCCCGGCGGCGCGGCGGCGACCTTGTCGGGATGCGCCACGACCGGGATGACTGATTCCGATCCCTATGACGCCGTGGGCGCGGGCCGCGGCCGCGCCAGCGGCGTCACCGATTCCGACCCGACGGACGCGCCCGGACGGGGCCGGGGTGGTGGTGGCGGCGCCACTGATTCCGACCCGACCGATGCGCCCGGACGGGGCCGCGGTGGCGGGGGCACTGATTCCGATCCAACCGACAAGCCCGGGCAGGGTCGTGGCGGTGGCGCTACCGACTCTGATCCAACCGATAAACCTGGCCAAGGTCGCGGCGGCGGCGGGGCCACGGATTCCGATCCAACCGATCAACCCGGCCAGGGTCGCGGAGGCAATGGCGGCGCCACTGACTCCGATCCGACCGATGAGCCAGGCCAAGGCCGCGGCGGCGGCGGCGGGGTCACCGATTCCGATTCAACCGATCAGCCTGGCCAGGGTCGCGGTGGTGGCGGGACCACCGATTCCGATCCGACCGACGAACCCGGCCAAGGCCGCGGCAGCGGCCTCACCGATTCCGATCTCACCGACGAGGCGGGGCAAGGCCGAGGCGGCGTCACTCAGACTTGAGGGACGGGGCTGGCTACAGCCCCAGCCCCGCGCGCTCCAGCACGCGCCGCGCGGGATCGAGCATCGCGCCGTAATCGCGCCAGCGGCCGACCGAGTGCGCGTACATCGGCTGGCGCACTTGCGCGGCGCTGGGGGTGGCGATGCCCGCCTTGTTTTCGTGGAACGTTAGGCAAGCGGCGCTCCAGTTGAGGCCGCAGAACGCCAGCAGCGCCCGCGTCACGCTTTCCTGGTTGGCCACCAGATCTTCGTAGCTCAGCTCCAGATAGCGCGACGGCGGCAGCAACGCGCGCCAATGCGCAAGTACACGATCGAACTGCACGAATTTATACGCCGCGCTTTCAAGCGCGTAGGCGTAATCGTAATAGCGATCCTCGGTGGCGAACACTTGCCGGTAATTGCTGAGCACGCTGTCAAGCGGTTGGCGGCGCACGCAGACGACGCGCGCGCTCGGCAGTGCGCGCAAAATCATGCCAGCGGAGAGATAATTGCTGGGGGCCTTGTCGACAAAACGCGGCGTCGAGCCTGTGAGCGGACGCGTGCTTTGTACGTAGAGTTCGCCGAGGCGGGCGAAGTCCACGCCGCCCGCGCGTGCGAACACTCCCGGCTCTCGCGCGTTGGCCGCCGCCCCGGCCAGGAGGTTCAGTAACACCGGAAAATTGCTGATTTCACCCGCCGATACCACGTCGGGATGGCTGGAGAGGATGCGATCGACCAGCGTCGTGCCCGAGCGCGGCAAGCCGGCGACGAATATCGGTTCCGCCGCCCCCTCGCCTATCGGCGGCGCATCGGGCGAGGCGGCAATAACGGCGCTGACCAGCTTTTCCTCTTCGCCAGCCGCATAGGGATGAAGCCGCCGCCGCCGCTGCTTGGCTCGGCCCAGCCAGGCGAACGAACGGTCAAGATCGCCCACATCCTCATAGCTCTTGGCCAGCGCGTGTCCGATGTGCAGCGTGCGCCAGCCCTCCTGGTCGGCGCCTGCGAACATGGCTTGGAGTTCGGCAATTCCGGCGGCGCTTTGCCGCTGCAGCTGAACCAATGCATGTCGGGCGCGGTGGTTGGCCGGCTCGCCACCGAGTGCGCGGCGATAGCTTTCCGCCGCAGCTTCCAGACGACCGAGAAATCTCTGCGTCTGACCCAGTTCGAACCAGAAATTGGTTTGGCTCGGATCGGCCGCAGCGGCGCGCTCGAGCGCATCGCGCGCAGCGTTGAGATCGCCTGCCAGCCGGTACATTCCCGCCGCGCCGTAGAGCGCGCGCGCATCGCCGGGCTTTTCTCGAACGGCGCGAGCCGCCAGCGCGCGCAGGTCGCCCAGGCGGCTCACGAATTTCGCCAGCGCGGCTTCGTCGATCATGGCGCTGGTATAGGCGGTCGGTGAAATCTAGCCAATCGCGCGCGCCCTGCGCCGCGACCTCGCCAGTTTCGGGAATAACACACTATTTTCTTGAAAACACGTGTGTTTTTGGAACATCGCGGACGCCAAATCGTAAACCTTTTGGGGAGATCGATTTGCGAGCGCACACGGGCGCGACAATCTTCCTCGACGCCCAGAATGGGGTGCAATGGAAGGGGAAATATTATGCGCAGTCTCATCGTGGGCGCGGCGGCCCTGTTGGCCCTCGCCCTGCCAAATATGGCGGCGGCCGAAACCGGCGGCTCGATCCGCTTTACCTACGCCTCGCTCGACGGCGGTTTCGACGAAAATTTCTGCGAGTGCAACGACAGCAAGGACAGCATGGTCGCGCTCGGCGGCACGGTGGTCACCGATCTCTCGCATGAAGGCTGGCGGCTGCAGTTCAACGGCGCCAGCGCCGACATGGACCACAACCAACACTCCGACGCGATGAGCCAAGTCGAAGTGCACGCCGTCAAGAATCTCGGCCAAGTTGAAGTCGGCCTGTTCACCGGCATGTTCAACAACAATGGCTGGAATTTCAACGAACTCGGCGTCGAAGCGGCGATGAATTTCGAGAAGGGCCGCATCGCCGTCAGCGCCGTCACCGCCGACAGCCCGAACGCCAGCTTATTCGACGAAACCACTTCGGTGGCCGCCACCGGCACCTTCAATCTGAACGACAGCTGGAGCATCGGCGCGACCGTATCGAACACCGATTTCGGCAATTTCGGCAGCTTCAATAACGGCGAAGTCGATTCCTACGGCGTCAGCGTCTCCTATCGCGTTCCCGACTCGAGCCTAGCCATCACGCTTGGCTATCGCTCCTCGGAATCCAACGATGCCGACCTCGACTTCGTCGGCGTATCGTTCAGCTGGGGCTTCGGCGAAGGCGCCCGCGGCCGCGAAATGCCCGGCGCGACCGCACTGATCGCCGACGCCATGGTGATCGAATAAAAGCAAGACACAGCGCAAGACCACGCGCTGCCAACGCCCCGGCTTCGGCCGGGGCGTTTTTTTTGTGGAGATTGGCGTCCCTCCTCCCCCTGCGGGGAGAAGGGACGAAGGCGCCGGCGAGCGGCGCCTAACCCGCGCTTAGGTCCGCAGCTTGTCCAGCACGTCCTTGGCCACCGCCTTCGGCACTTCTTCGTAATGGTCGAACTCCATCACGTAGGAGGCTCTGCCCTGTGAGAACGAGCGCAGCGTGTTGACGTAGCCGAACATGTTGGCCAGCGGCACCATGGCGTTGATGATAGTGGCGTTGCCGCGCATGTCCTGGCCCTGGATCATGCCGCGCCGTGAGTTCAGATCGCCGATCACCGAGCCGACATAATCTTCCGGGCTGGTCACTTCGACTTTCATGATCGGCTCGAGCAGCCTGGGATCGCCCTTCTCTTTCAGTTCGCGGAACGCGGCTTGCGCGGCGATCTGGAAGGTCAAAACGTTTGAATCGACGTCGTGATAGGCGCCGTCGATCAAAGTGGCGGTGAAATCGATGAGCGGGAAGCCGGCCAAGAGACCGTTCTCCTTGCTCATGTTCAGCCCCTTCTCGACCCCTGGCACATATTCCTTCGGCACGTTGCCGCCGACGATGGAATTCTTGAACACAAAGCCCGTGCCCGGCTCGCCCGGGCCGAACTCGATCTTCACCCGCGCGAACTGGCCCGAACCGCCGGTTTGCTTCTTGTGCGTATAGTCGATGGTGGCGCTGCGCCCGAGTTTTTCGCGATACGCCACTTGCGGCGCGCCGACGGTTGCTTCGACTTTGTAAGTGCGGCGCAGGATATCGATCTTGATGTCGAGATGCAGTTCGCCCATGCCCTTGAGGATGGTCTGGCCGCTTTCGTGATCGGTTGAAACTCGGAACGAGGGATCCTCGTTGGCGAGCTTAGCCAGCGCCACGCCGAGCTTTTCTTGGTCGGCCTTGGATTTCGGCTCCACCGCCACTTCGATCACCGGCTCGGGGAAGATCATGCGCTCGAGGATCACCGGTTTTTGCGGATCGCAGAGCGTGTCGCCGGTGCGGACTTCCTTCAAGCCCGCCAGCGCCACGATATCGCCGGCGAAGGCTTCCTTGATGTCCTCGCGATTGTTGGCGTGCATCAGCAGCATGCGCCCGGCGCGCTCTTTCTTGTCGCGCGTCGAATTCAGCAGGCCATCGCCGCTATTGAGCACGCCGGAATAGATGCGGCAGAAGGTGATGGTGCCCACGAACGGGTCGTCCATGATCTTGAACGCCAGCAGCGCCAGCGGCTGTTTGTCGTCCGACGGGCGCACCAATTCCTTTTCCGGATCGTCCATATCGACGCCTTTGATGGCGGGACGGTCGGTCGGATTGGGCAGATAATCGACGACGGCATCCAGCAAGGGCTGCACGCCTTTGTTCTTGAACGCCGAGCCGCACAGCATCGGGTACCAGGCGGCCTTCAGCACCGCCAAGCGGATCAGCCGCTTCAGCGTCGGGATGTCGGGCTCGTTGCCGTCCAGATAAGCGGCCATGACGTCATCGTCCATCTCGACCGCGGCTTCCACCAGGGCGGCGCGATATTCGATCGCCTTCTCTTTCAGGTCATCGGGAACTTCGACCACATCGAACTTGGCGCCCAGCGCCTCGTCCTTCCAGATCACCGCTTTCATCTCGACCAGATCGACCAGGCCCTTGAAGCCCGACTCGATGCCGATCGGTAGCTGCAGGGGCACTGGCCGCGCGCCCAGGCGCTTCTTGATGTCGTCAACGCACATGTAGAAATCGGCGCCGGTCTTATCCATCTTGTTGGCGAAGATGATGCGCGGCACTTTGTATTTGTCGCCCTGACGCCAGACGGTTTCGGTCTGCGGCTCCACGCCCTGATTGCCGTCGAGCACGACAACCGCGCCGTCGAGCACGCGCAAGGAGCGCTCCACTTCGATGGTGAAATCGACGTGACCGGGGGTGTCGATGATGTTGAGCCGCTTGCCTTGCCAGAACGTCGTCGTCGCCGCCGAAGTGATGGTGATGCCGCGCTCCTGCTCCTGCTCCATCCAGTCCATGGTGGCCGCGCCGTCATGGACTTCGCCGATCTTGTGGCTCTTGCCGGAATAAAACAGAATCCGCTCGGTCGTCGTGGTCTTGCCGGCGTCGATGTGCGCCATGATGCCAAAGTTGCGGTAGTCTTCGATGTGGTACTGACGGGGCATGACTATTCTGTCCGTGTTTCATGGACCGCCGGGCTCATTCAAGCCGGCTGCGGAAGCAAGCCGGCCTGTAAGCCGGCGATCGGCTTACCAGCGATAATGGGAGAAGGCGCGATTGGCTTCGGCCATGCGGTGCGTCTCTTCGCGCTTCTTAACGGCCGCACCGCGGTTATTCGATGCGTCGATCAGCTCGCCTGCAAGGCGCTCCTGCATAGTGTTTTCGTTGCGCTTGCGGGCTTCACCCACCAGCCAACGAATCGCCAGCGCCTGGCGGCGCTCGGGGCGCACTTCCACCGGCACCTGATAGGTGGCGCCGCCGACCCGGCGCGAACGCACCTCGATCGAGGGCGCGACATTGCCCAGCGCATCGTGGAACACTTCGATCGAGGGCCGCTTCATCTTGGTCTCGACCGTATCGAGCGCTCCGTAGACGATCTGCTCGGCGACCGATTTCTTGCCCTCATACATGATGTAATTCATGAATTTGGTCAGCACGAGATCGGCGTGGACGGGATCGGGCAAAACTTGGCGCGGCTCGGCGCGGTGACGGCGGGACATCTAAATCTTTCCTTATTTGGGTCGTTTGGCGCCGTAGAGCGAACGGCGTTTCTTGCGGTCCTTGACGCCCTGGGTGTCGAGCACGCCGCGCAGGATGTGATAGCGCACGCCCGGCAAATCCTTCACCCGGCCACCGCGGATCAGCACCACCGAGTGCTCCTGCAGATTGTGGCCTTCGCCGGGGATGTAGCACACCGCTTCGATGCCGGTGGTCAGACGCACCTTGGCGACCTTGCGCAGCGCCGAGTTCGGCTTCTTCGGCGTGGTGGTATAGACCCGGGTGCAAACCCCGCGCCGCTGCGGGCTCGCTTTCAGCGCCGGCGACTTGTTGCGCACCGGCTTGGGTGACCGGGGCTTCCGGATCAGCTGGTTAATCGTCGGCATTTGCCCTTTTCTCTCCCGTAGCGCCAAACCCAAGTGGCGCGCCCGACGGCCCTTTCCCGATAACGACCGGGGGCCGGATCTGGCGCGCTGAAAGCGTTCCCATCGGCGGGGCCCAGGAGCCATGATCAAGGCGAGCGGGCAGCCGTTCCGAAAGTGGCAGGACACATAGAGGCGGGCCGGCAGGGCGTCAAGCCAAGCCGGACCCGGATTTGGTCAATTGCCCTGTAGCGAAATCTGGCTCTGCATGTGATTGACCCCGTCACGAGCGTCATTTTCCAGGTCTCGCTCTTGCTCCGCGTGGTGCAGACGAGCCGCGTCAAGCGAGTCCCGGTGATCGCGGTGGCAGCGCCGACGCTGCGCGGGCTGTGCTCTTAGCTCTCCGCCTGCGCTGGCTGCCCGGCCTGTGCCGGGGCGCCTCGCCCACCCCAGAAACAGCTTAAAACAAAGCAATAAACAACAGTTCCGTCAGCATGCTAAACTCCCTATGGGTGACCAGATTTAGACGGGATAGGCCAGCGGCGGCAATCGATTTTCGATTGTGGGACTGTACCTCCCTTCCTTTGCGCCCGCGCTCTGGGCAGGGTTACGCATGAACGCGACGGAACGCCTGCGCCACGACCTGCTCCAGGGTCCGGACTTTTTTCCCCACAAGCTCGACCTATGGGCGCAGACTGTCCTGTTCGTCCGACTGTCGCGGGAGCAGTTTCGACACGCCAGTTTTCTCGACGATCGGATCATTACCCCCCAGACCCAAGGTGTTTGGCATCGGCTTGCCAGCACTGAGGCGTGCCTTGCCGGCGCCCCGCCGGGGCGGCCAGTCCATTTTATCTTTCACACAGGCCATGTCGGCTCGACTTTGCTCTCGCGCCTTTTGGAAGCCGCAGGGGGCGTGCTGGCGCTGCGCGAGCCGCTGGCGCTGCGCACGCTCGCCGAACTCGCCGACGACGTGGGCGCCCCGCACGCACTTTATTCCGAAGAGGCGCTCGATCGCCTGCTCCGCCTACAGATCCTGCTTTGGTCGCGCGGCTACGACGACACTAACGCCGTCATCGTCAAAGCCACCAGCGCCGCGGCCAGGCTCGGGCCACGCCTGCTGGCGTGCAGCGAAAACGCGCGCGCGATCTATCTCTCGCTCAGCGCCGAACCTTATCTCGCCACTCTGCTGGCGGGCGCCAATTCGCCAATCGATCTGCGGGGATTGGGCCGAGAGCGCTTCATGCGCGTGCATCGCCTTGCCGATTGCACGCCGCAAAAACCGCTCCACGCGCTCAGCCTCGGCGAACTGGCCGCCATGACCTGGACCGCAGAAACGCTGACGGCCGCGCTACTTGCGCGAACGGGACGCGTGTTGCCGATGGACTTCGAGCGCCTGCTGCAAGAGCCAGCAGCACACCTTGGCGCGGCGCTGGCGCATTTTGGCATTCCGGCGCCCAAGACCTACCTTGAAACGATCGAGAATGCGCCGCTCTGGCGGCGCTACGCAAAAGCGCCCGAAGCGGACTATTCCCCGCAAATGCGCGCCCAAATCCTAGCGGAGGCCCGGCTTCGCCACGCGGGCGAAATCGCCAAAGGACTGCGCTGGATCGAAGCGCTTGCCCAAACCAGCCCCGCCGTCACGGCCACGCTTGCGGCTTCAGCGTCCTGACCAACGGCGGGTGAGGTTCTGGCGCACGACTTCGAGGCGCATGCGGTTGGCCCAATGCATGTTGTCGCCTTCGATCGCGCTGATCTCGCCCAATTCGTACAGGACGTCGCGGTCTGCCTCTTCCGCCACGAAACTCTCGATGAAAGTGATCGCCACCAGCCGCTCGCCCGCGCGCACCGGCGTCACTTCATGCAAGGTGGTGGAGGGATAGACGACGGCTGCGCCCGCGTTCAGCTTGATCGGAACTGACCGGGCGCCCAAATGGAGCACCAACTCGCCGCCTTCGTAGCTCTCCGGCGGGACAAGAAATACACTAGCGGAAAGGTCGGAGCGCATCGGCCCTTGCGGCGTGGCCAACAAGGCGGCGTCCGCATGCGGCCCATACTTCATGCCCGGTGTGTAGCGCGCCACCATCGGCGGCAGCAGACGCCGCGGGAAGGCAAAGTCGAGAAACTGGCGCGAGCGCATGAAACCGCCGGAGACGACTTTTGCGGCATCCTGCGCCTCCTTGTTCTGCGGATCGGCCTGGAGATTCAGCTTTTCGGCGAAGCCGGTGTTTGACCCGCGCCCGTCGAGGAAGCTCATGCGCGCCGCCATCGCCGCCAGTTCGCTGAGTTCGCCTTCGCTCAGCAGATCTTTCAGTTCGAGAATCATGGCTTTCCCCGCCGATGCGTCAAAGCGGCCGAATTGTCGCTAACACAGAAGTGACGTAAAGAAAACGAATGAGCGCAAGCCAAGTCGATGCGTTGGCGCAGCGAGCGGCCATGGCCGACCGCATGGCCCCGCGCGCGGAAGCCGAAGCATTGTGGTCGGCGCTGATCGCGGCTGCGCCCGAGCATCCGCGCGCCCTGTTCGCGCAAGGGCGCAGGCGCGTCGAGCAAGGCGATGCGAGCGGCGGACTCGATCTTTTGTTGCGGGCTGAGGCCGGCGACCGCTCCTATGCTGAGATTCCCTTCTACGCAGCGCTCGCCCATCGCTTGTTGAACGACCAGATTGCGGCCCTGGCCGCGATCGACCGGGCGCTGGCGATCGAGCCCTATTTCTTCCTTGCGCTGCTCTCCAAGGGCGCGATCTACGAACGGATGGGGCGCAGCAAGTCCGCAGCGCTCATCTACAGGAACGCCGTCAAGATCGCCCCCCCGCCCGAGCGTTTGCCGCCAGCGCAGCGCGCTGCGCTGGAGCACGCCAAGGCCGCTCTTGCCCGTTACTCGACGGCCGTCGCGCAGCACCTTCGCGACGCCGCCGCCGGCGTGAACGCCGCCAAGGCGCCTTTGCCTTCCCGCTTCGAGGAGAGCATCGACATTTTGGCAGGGGTCAAGCCGCGCCAGGTGCAGGATCCGCTTCTGTACTATTATCCACAATTGCCGGCGATTCCGTTCTACGAACGCGCGCTGTTTCCTTGGCTCGCCCAACTCGAAGCCGCCACCGAGACCATCCGCGAAGAGCTCGACATCGTCATGCGCGAGGATTGGGACAAGTTCGCGCCCTACATCCAGCTGCCCCCCGAAGCGCCGGTCAACCAATGGGTCGAGCTCAACCATTCTTCGCTGTGGAGCACGCTTTATCTCTGGCGCGATGGCATTCGCCAGGACGCGGTCTGCGCCAAATGCCCGAAAACCGCCGCCCTGCTCGACGCCTTGCCGCTCGCCCATCAGTCGGGATTTGCGCCCACCGTCGTGTTTTCGGCGCTCGCTCCCAAGACCCGCATTCCGCCGCACACCGGGTCTTCCAATGTGCGCCTGCTCACCCATTTACCGCTCGTCCTGCCCGGGCAGTGTCGCTTCCGCGTCGGCAACGAAACCCGCGAATGGCGCATGGGCGAAGCCTGGGTGTTCGACGACACCATCGAACACGAGGCCTGGAACGATAGCGACGACCGCCGCACGATCCTAATCTTCGACGTCTGGAATCCGTTCCTGAGCGAAAGCGAACGCACGCTTGTGACGGCAATGATGCTTTCGCTGAACGAGTTCAACGCTGGCGAGTGATTAGCGCATCTCGACCTCGACGATTGCACCCGCCTCCATCAGTTTGGCGAGGACGCTGTCCAATTCGGACTCAGCGCAGGGCAGACGCGCAAGCAACTCGCCCCTCGAAACGCGGCGTTGCGCCAGCAGCCATTCGAAAATTGGGTAAGTTGAGCCAAGCGCGATCTGCCGCCCATTCGCGATAAACCAATAATCATCAGCGCGGCGAACGATCTGAGCGTGATTTTCAACTGCGTACCAGGTATCGACGCCGCGCTCGGGCAGTTGAAACTCACGGTGTGCGTTGCCAAGACCGCGTTGGTGATTAAGCACGTCGATGGCGAACGCAGGCGACGCCATCATCTCCCCGACCCTCTGGGCAAGAGCTTCGAGATGATCTTGCAGTTTTGAAGCGTCCCGCGCATCGGGCAGGTAGGCGCGGAAACTGCTCTCAGCCAGGCAAGCGGACTTCAACAGGTCGAACAGCGCTAGCCCAGTCGCCGGCGACACGCCAAAGGTAACGTGAAGTGACGCGTCAGACGCTGTCATAGCCTCGTGGTACTGACCGCGCGGCAAGTACAGAACGTCACCCGGCTTCATTAGCGCTTCGAACAAAAGCGCGCCGCGAGTGTCAATCAGCCTTTTTTCGGCGGCATCGCCTGGCGGAATAGGCGCGACCGGCGCGTTCTCGCGCGCTTCATATACCCTCCATACCTTTTCGCCCTCGGCTTGAAACGCGAATACATCGTGCAGGTCGTAATGTGTTTGGAACGCCTGCACATTCTTGAACGAACAATACACGTTCGCAAATGACCGCGCGCCGAATTCCAGTTCGAACATCCGCACGAACCGTGCGACCTCGGCGCTGACGCGGTGGATGTGGTTGGCAACAACGCTTGCGCCGAGCAAAATAAGCGCCTGCACCTTTGCAGGATTTATGGGCGCTGCACGCCCCCGCCCATCCGCCAGATCGCAATAGTTTTCGCGGAGCGCAGCTCTGCCCTTGAAGTACAATTTCAGCGAATCCTCGGTCCAGTAAGCGCCCACACCTAGCGTCCGGTTAAACCGGTCCCAATTCAGGATATCCGGGCAAGGTGCGTCTCCGCGAGGAACATGCACCGGTCGATTCCCGAAGTAATCGCGCCGAAAGGCCGTTGCGTCGAGCGGAGCAAGGAACTCGTCGAGTGTAGCCATTCTCCCACTCTACAAATCTTCGGGGGGGCAATCTCCCTTTAGCCCATCAGACGCTACCGAGCGGACATCTGCAAGGAGAGCGTCGCAGTCCGGCATTGACGAAACGACGGGCATGGTGCTTGCTCCGAGTATGGCTGGGTTACCTGTGCGCGCCGCCCTCCATCCGACCGGCCTTTTTCTCGCGCTTAAGGACATAGACGCTACCCAACTGACTGACGCGTTCATGCAGCAGACGGTCCTGCGTTCCAAGGCGGCCGAAACTTACGTGCAATTTCCAAGGGCAGCGCCCGTTCCTTTCGACGGGGGGGCGCCGAGCGGGCTGGTGTTCCATGTCGGGCGCTGCGGATCCACCGCCCTATCGCAAGCGCTGAAGCAGCATTCGACGCCCGTGGTGTATGCCGAGCCGTTGCCTGTGAACGAAATTTTGCTGCCGCCTCAAGCCAAGTCGCGCCAGGACACGGTCTGGGCCTTGCGAATGCTCGGGCTCGCTTTCGCGCAGCACGCCGGAAGGCCCTATATCCTGAAGCTCACCAGTTGGAACTCCCTCTACTGCGACCTCTTCTTGGAGGCGTTCCCGAACACCCCTTGGGTATTCCTCGTGCGGGACCCGGTCGAAGTTGGGGTTTCGGTGATGGACCAACCGCCGCCTTGGTTCCAAGGCGCCGATCACGCGGCGCTCACAATAGCAAGGATGGTCGATCCCGATTCGACCGCCACTGGTCGCGAAGCGTTCTTCTCGTGCCTCTTCGCGAGCTATTGCGACCGCGTTGCACACGTGGATCGCGCCAAAGGCCTGCTCGTTCAGCACCAAACCCTTGCCTCAGCTGTACTGGGAAATGTCCTTCCGCACCTTCGTTTGATGGCCAGCGCAGCCGAACAAGCGAAGGTAATAGAAACCCTTAGACGAAACGCCAAGGCTGACTGGGGCGGCGCCGACCGCTTTGAAGACGACAGCGGCGCAAAACGCGCCAGCGCTTCCGACGCGCTGCTTCAGGCGGCCGAGGAGAGAGCCTTTCCGTCGCTCCGAAGGTTGCAGGCGGCGTTCCTCCGCCCATGATCACGTCCAAGCACAACAAAAAAGGGGCGGCTGGCAAAGCCAACCGCCCCTTCGGCCATAAGTATGGCTTTGCTTAGAAGTCGATCGTGACCCCAGCGAATACCCAACGCCCAAGCGCGTCGTACACTTGCGGGAAGGTGTTTCCGTTGCCGGAACCGGCGCCGACATTATCGGAAATCGGCGGATCTTGGTCGAACATGTTATTCACGCCGACGCGGAACACGGTGTTCTCCTTGACCTGCCAAATGCCCGAAAGGTCGAAATAGTTGACGGCATCGAACTCGGCATCGAGCGGACCGGGCGCGATTGGATCGCCTGCGCCATCGACCTGGCTCACCGAGTCAAAGTGGCGCCAAGTCAAGTTCACGTCGAGATCCCATGGGCTCGCCCAGGTCGCGCGGAAGCGGTGCCTCCACTCCGGATTGGGCGTTCCGCAGACCTGAGAATAACCGCCAACGCAATTGTAGGTCGGTATTCCCTGGCCTGGGTCGGTGGTGAGTTCGTCGAGCCAAGTCCCAATCATGCTGAACTCCAGGCCGCCCGCCGAGCCGATGTCCACCGCAAAGTTGGCGTTGATGTCCACCCCAGTGGTTTTCAGGCCACCGATGTTGGTGTTGAGGTCCTCAACTTGGCCAGTCCCTGTCCAAACCGACCCGATCGCAGTGTCACGCGTGATGCGACCGCACGAAACAAGATTGTTGTTGGTGTAGCAGTCGTTGAGGGTGTTCAACGTCCCCGTTGTCGAGACCAAGTTCACGACCTCGATGTTGAACCAGTCGATCGACAGGTTGAAGCCTTCCAAGAAGGTCGGCGTGAGCACGAAGCCCAACGTGACCGTGTCGGCCTCTTCCGGCGACAGATTTGGATTGCCGCCGAACAAAGCCTGATACTGACCGGCCGGGCTGTCCAAGAGACCGCCGTCGGACTCCGCCGCCGACACCTGCCAGGCATTGGCGCCGATGCATTGCGTGGGCACCCCAGCTGCGCCGGCAGTCACGCCGCCGCCATTATTCACGTCGTCGCATGGGTCAAACGCCATGTCGAACAACCCGGCCCCTTGGACCGCGAACAGCTCGATGACGTTGGCCGAGCGAACGGCGCGCTGGAAGCTGCCGCGGAAGCGAATGTCTTCCGTCGGCGCCCAGTCGAGCCCCGCCTTGTACGTGTCGGTAGTGTTGCCCGACGCGTAGTCGGAATACCGATAGGCTAAGTCGAGTGCGAGCGAGTGGGCCAGCGGCCCGTTCTCAATCAGCGGCACCCGGGCTTCCATGAATATATCGAAGACGTCGGTGACACCAGACAAGCCGTTTGTCGGCCCGCCTTGGCCCGCGCCGTCGCCAGTGGCGAAAGCCGTATCGACAACAGACGAGACTTCGTCGCGCCTATATTCGAGACCGAAGGCCGCGGAAATCGGGGACTCCGCGCCGGGGCTGGTGATGCCCAACTCGCCGGTAATTTGAGCGATTACGACCTGCTGAGTCGCATCGCCCGTCCGCACCAGCGGGATCTGCAGATAAGCCAGCTGATCGCCAGTAATGCCGCCCGTGTTCCAGATGTTGTACGGCAGGCAGTTCAGGTCCGCACCGCTGACGAAACTGCGGCATTGCGGATCGACCCCTACCCCAGGGTCCGCATCGACGACATCCAGAGCTCTGGTCAAGCGCGAGACCGAGAAGTCATTAAGGTAGACTTGAGATAGGCGGCTCCGAGAGAACTGGGCCGAAACATCGTAGTCCCAGGTTTCGGCGAGCGCCCCGCGAAGACCCAAAACGCCGCGATAGGAATTGATGTTCCGGCTGTCCTGCCGGCCGCCACCTTCGACGTTTCTCTTGCCGACAAACACCGGGATGGTGATGTCTCCTGCGATATCCCCAGCGACGCACCCAAGCGCGGTGGCGCGCGTCGCACCGAGGTTCGGGTCACCGCAATTGATTGAGAACGGCGTGCCGAAGAACGCGCCCGACGGCGCGATCTGCGCAACCGAGCTGTTATCGCTGAACATCATCTCGGCATAGGCTTCGGCCCGCTCATTGATCTCGTAGCGTCCGAATGCACCGAAACTGTACCGATCCGAAGGCCGCTGGTGATAGTTCAGCGGGCCGAAATTATACTGGTGCAAGCCGCCGTTGAACCCAATGAACGAGTCGCCAGGCCCCTGTGGCGTCACGTTCGCGCTATTGACCAGGGAGAAAATACGCGGCGGAGACGTCGTCGACGATCCGCCGCACGTCCAATGCCGAGCTCCGGCGGGAATGCCAACCACGGCGGCGGTCGAGTCCGCCCCGAGCGCGCACCCCGAATAATCGTAATCGGCCTGCAGCACTTCATCGTCGTTGCGATAGTTCAGATAGGCCGTGATGTTGCCGCGGTCGTCCGCCGTCGAGGCGCCGAGCATGACGGTGATCTCGCGCCCGTAGCCGGTGGTTACGTCATCGGGCGGCAGTCTGAAATTCGCTGGGTTTGTCAGCGCACGCGCGGCGATCACTTCACGAATATAGCCGTCGTCGGAATCGTTCGTGTGCTGGTTAAAGCCGTATTGGGCATCCACCCGCACGCCCTCGAAATCGTCGCGCATGATGAAGTTCACGACGCCGGCCACGGCATCCGAGCCGTACACAGCCGAGGCGCCGCCAGTCAGCACTTCAACCCGTTCAACCATCGCGCCCGGGATTTGGTTGAGGTCGGCGGCCGAGCTGCCGATCGACCCGTAGCCCATGCGGCGACCGTTGATCAGAACCAGCGTCCGCGCCGCCCCGAGGCCGCGCAAGTCGACCGTGGCGGTGCCGTCCGCGCCGTTCGAAATATTCGACCCCTGGCCCGCGAACACTTGGGGAAGATCATTGGTGAGATCTTCCACGCGCGTCACGCCCTGCGCGGTGATGTCTTCGGCCGTCACCTGCGTGATCGGGCTGGTGCCCGTCAGGTTCGGTTGCGGAATGCGCGAGCCGGTGATGATGATAACGTCTTCGTCATCGGTGTCCTGCGCCATCGCCGGCGCGCCGGCCATCGCCGCCGCGGCGGCTGCAAACACCGAAGCGCCAGCAAGCAGCGACTTGCGTTGTCCAGAGTGCGTCTTCTTATTCGACATGATTTCGAACCCCCTAAATAGAGCGCCAGGCCATCGCCGATCTCTCGGCGAACCCTTGTTTTAAGCTCGGACGCCGATTCGCCCGAACGCTGTCCGCGAGATGGTGTCGTCCACTCTTGGACGACCGAGCCGTGGCCCGGCATCGACTCGCGCTATGCTGCGGCGACGCTAACGACAAAAATTAACCACGGTCAAACAGTTTCAGCCGAGTTCAAGGCACGTATTTATCGATTGTCGATATCTTAGACCCGGGGAGCGCAAGCAGTGTGTTTTTTCGGCGCCACTGGATTTCGACGACACAAACGAACGGCGGGCTCTTTTAGTCAATCCACGGCGTTCCAGTGCCGGAAAAGGCGTCGACGGCTTCGCACAGAGAACTCACCGCAACTTGCTCATCCGGTGACAGCTCAGGCCGCCAAATATCGAAAATAAGGATGTAACGATCACGCTGGCTGTTGTTCCAAGCTTCATGCTCGATGGTGTCGTCAAAGACCCAGCAAAGCCCCTCCTGCCAGGCCCGAATATCGTTTCCAACACGAAACTCACATCCCCTCGGAACGACGATGGCAAGATGGCAAATCAGCCGGACATTCAACATCCCGCTATGCGGTGGGATTTTCGCTCCCGCGGCTAAGCGTGAAAAAAGCGCGTGCGGCGTTCTTCCCGGGATCTTGGGCATCGGAGCTTTTTGGATTGCCGCCATCGTTTGCGGGCACAGGTCAGCGCTCGCCTGTCTCTCACCGCCATTCAAAAGAAACTGGGCGCTCCATGCGGGGTTTTCCACCAACCCGCTCGCGTCCATCTGGGGCCGGGATTTGTTGCGCCTGAGATAGGGCAAAAACTCGACGTCGGAGGCGATTAAGGTCTCAAGTTCGGAACGAATGTCCCCATAGGCCTCCTCGACAGCGTCGCACCAGGGAAATGCTTCGCGAGGATAAAACTGAATCTGCGGCAGCTCAGGGAAATAAAAGTACCTTGGCGACTGATAGAATGGCCTTTTCTTTCCGACCAAAATATCCAGCGCCTGGCTGAAGCGCGGCGGAGAATTGGCCTCGTTCAGCCCCGCCGCCTCGAGCCGGGACCGCAGAAAATCCTCGAACTCCTTCGCCAGCTTCTCGCTGGCAGCGCGAGCCCGCAACAAATCTTGTTGTCGTGCCGGCGACAGCTTCGCGAAGTTCGGCATGTGGCGCAGGCCGGCGGCGTAATATGCCGCCGCGCCGCGCGAATCCTGCATTGTCGCGAGGTGATCTGCCTTAGCTACCAGAGCCGCCAGATCGCGGGGCGAAAGCTCCAGAGCCCGATCAATCGCGTCAATCTTGCCCTCAATATCGCCGAGTTGAGATCGCACCCGCGCGAGCGTGAGCCAGATCTCCGCGGTTGTAACGCCGGTCCCGTCGGCAACGAACTTCTCGAGCAGGTCGCGCGCGAGCGCGGCATCCCCCCTTCTCAGCGCATCCAAGACCGCCGCATCCATTTCGACCGTGCTGGCTGTCATGACGCGCACCGAGATGAAGGCACTGAGTTATCGCAGCTGGCGCGGTTTGCCAATGGAGACCGAGCGTGCCGCGAGCCGCCTCAGAAGTCCACGCTCAGTCGACAAACACCCAACGCCCCGCCTCGGCGCCGCTAGCCACAGCGGGCGGCGGCGCCTACCCTTGCCCCGATGCCCCGCTCCCGTCCCCCCGGTGTCGCCGAAGCCGCCACCGTATTCGACACCACCGCCGCGATCTGGACCCCGCACCGGCCCGAGCGTGGCTGGGAGAAGCTTGAGGGCGGGCGGGCGTTCAAGCTGGTCAGCGACTACCAGCCCGCCGGCGACCAGCCGCAGGCGATCGCCGATCTGATGGCGGGCCTGGAAGGCCGCGAGCAGGATCAAGTGCTGCTCGGCGTCACCGGCTCGGGCAAGACCTTCACCATGGCGCAAGTGATCGCGCGCGCGCAGCGGCCGGCTTTGATCCTGGCGCCGAATAAGACACTGGCGGCGCAGCTCTATGGCGAATTCCGGCAATTCTTTCCCGAAAACGCGGTCGAGTATTTCGTTTCCTACTACGATTATTATCAACCCGAAGCCTACGTGCCGCGCACCGACACCTACATCGAAAAAGAATCCAACATCAACGAACAGATCGATCGCATGCGCCACGCCGCCACGCGCGCGATCCTGGAGCGCGACGACGTCATCATCGTCGCCAGCGTCAGTTGCATTTACGGCATCGGCTCGGTGGAAACCTACACCTCCATGACCTTCACCGCCAAAGTCGGCGCCGCCTACGATTCCCAAGAGCTGATCCGCAAGCTGGTGGCGCTGCACTACAAGCGCAACGACACCGCCTTCGCCCGCGGCATGTTCCGCGTGCGCGGCGACACGGTGGAACTCTGGCCCGCGCATTTGGAAGACCGCGCCTGGCGCTTTTCGTTCTTTGGCGATGAGCTTGAAGGCATCGGCGAATTCGATCCGCTCACCGGCCACAAGGTCGGAGTGCTGCCGGCAGTGAAAATCTACGCCAATTCGCACTACGTGACGCCACGCCTGACATTGGACCAAGCGGTCGGGCAAATTCGCCAAGAGCTGAAACAGCGCTTGGCGCAATTCCGCGAGGAAGGCAAATTGCTGGAGGCGCAACGGCTCGAACAGCGCTGCAGCTTCGACATGGAGATGATGCTGGCCACCGGTTCCTGCGCCGGCATCGAAAATTATTCGCGCTATCTCACCGGCCGCCTTCCCGGCGAGCCGCCGCCGACCATGTTTGAATACATCCCCGACAACGCGCTGGTGTTCGCCGACGAGAGTCACGTCACCATTCCGCAAATCGGGGCCATGTACAAAGGCGACTTTTCCCGCAAGCGCACGCTCAGCGAATACGGTTTCCGCCTGCCCTCGTGCCTCGACAATCGCCCGCTCAAATTCGAGGAATGGGATTCCATGCGCCCGCAAACCATCCATGTCAGCGCCACGCCCGGCCCCTGGGAGCTGGGCCGCACTAGCGGCGTGTTCGCCGAACAAGTGATCCGCCCCACCGGGCTGATCGATCCGCCGGTGGAAGTGCGTCCTGTGCAGGCGCACGGACACTCACAGGTCGATGACGTGATCGCCGAAGTGAAAGAACTGGCCAAGCGCGACATGCGCGCGCTGGTGACGGTGCTGACCAAACGCATGGCCGAGGACCTGACCGAATACATGCACGAACAAGGCGTGCGCGTGCGCTACATGCATAGCGACATCGACACCATCGAGCGCATCGAGATCATTCGTGATTTGCGCCTCGGCGTGTTCGACGTGCTGGTCGGCATCAATCTGTTGCGCGAGGGCTTGGACATTCCCGAATGCGGCCTGGTGGCGATCCTGGACGCCGACAAGGAAGGCTTTTTGCGCTCGGAGACCTCTCTTGTACAAACCATCGGCCGCGCCGCGCGCAACATCGACGGCAAAGTGATCCTCTACGCCGACCGCGTCACCGGCTCGATGCAGCGCGCCATGGCCGAAACCCAGCGCCGCCGCGAAAAACAGCACGCCTTTAACATCGCCAACAATATCACGCCGCAAAGCATCAAGAGCCATATCAAGGACATCCTGGATTCGGTCTACGAGAAAGACAGCCTCACCATCGACCCGCGCGACCCGATGGCCTGGAAACGCGGCGCCGGCCTCAAAGGCAAAGGCCCGCTCGGCGAAGACGGAACCCCCTTCATCGGCCACAACATCAAGAGCTATCTGGCTGACCTGGAACGCCAGATGAAGGACGCAGCGGCGGATCTGGAGTTCGAGACGGCCGCACGTTTGCGCGACGAGATTAAGCGCCTGCAGGAAACGGAGCTGTTCATCGCCGATGATCCTCTGGCAAGGCAGAGCGATGTGAACGCGAGCGTAAATGCGACGATGCGCGAAAGTGGGGGCAAGGCGCCGACAACGCCGAGGCCACGTAACGCCTATCGCGGGCGGCGGCGGAAAGGGCCTTGACGCATGGAGCGTATGACCGTCATTGGGGAGACAGCGAGCAGCGTCTGACGGTGCCTCAGCACACTTCCGCGGAAGCAGAGAGAAGTCCTGATCGTGAAATACGCGCTGAAGGCGGCATGACCCAATTAGCCCAGCAAATCTTCCTGCAGCGTGCCGGGCGTGTTGAAGCGCCCGGCGATGGCCGCCAACCATTGGACTGCAGCGCCAATCTCGGCGGCGTAGGCCGATTGCGACTCGCGATGTTGACGCGCCTGGTCTGAGGCGTTGAATGGGAATCCGATATTTTTTGCGTGCTCGCGAAACGCGGGTCCTGTCGCCACCGCTGCCCAGTCCGCGTCCCTAAAACCAAAGAAGGCGGCAACGGCAGCCATGGTCTGTTGCGGTTTGGCCAACAGCGTGTCGCTCTTGAGAATGCGGACGCGCTCGGGTCCGAAGCGTCGCGCAACCGCGTCGAAGCATGCGATCTGCATGAGCCAAACCATCGTCGCCGCCTGCATATCATCGAAGAGGAGCATTTGTTGCTTCGAAAGCGGTTCTTTTAGCGGTATGGTTGGTGAAAATGCGTACAAGGTTTCGCGCACCATGGTGCGGCCAGTAGGCCCGCGCCGAACGATTGCGGCAAGAAAGGTCTGCAGGTCGGACATCAGCAGTACCGCTTTGGCGTCGGGGCACGCGTAGAGCATCTGCGGAATTAACGGATTGCAGGCGTTGCTTGGTTTGATGACGTGCGTCTCTCCCGCGGCGAACGGGCGCGACAAGAGATCGAGCACGGCACTCAATGCATGAAGCGTGCCCGGCCACTGGCGGGCCGTTCCGTAGAGCTCGGCGAACGACATGAGCGCCGAAGGCTCCTTCAATCCGAACGAAACACCGGGGACATCGAGCGCTCGCGCCAGCACGGTTGAGCAGCAATATGAGGTGTGGAATACAAAGTGCAGCGGCCGGGCCGCCTTCCGCACGTCGCCAGCGGCGAAATCGCGGACTGGAATGGGTCCCGATTGCGGTGCGCCCGCGAGAAACCGCGGCTCCAGAAACACCGCGGCGCGTTGCGTTTCGCGAGGAGCATGGAAGAACTCTAGCGT
This sequence comes from Alphaproteobacteria bacterium, assembly GCA_031400895.1. Taxonomy (GTDB): domain Bacteria; phylum Pseudomonadota; class Alphaproteobacteria; order Caulobacterales; family Aquidulcibacteraceae; genus Vitreimonas. The sequence goes on from JANNQT010000043.1 coordinate 23,154, forward strand.
ATCGCGGCGGGGATCATATGCACGCGGAATCCACGCCGGGTCGTTCAACAGCTTCTGCGCTTCTGGCGAGGAGGACGCGGACGCGCGTTCGTGCATTTGGGCCACCATTGCTTAGACTTCTAGGTTAGCTGGAGACTGCCGCGTTGCGCAAGCAACGCCCATGACCTCGCCGACGATCCGCAGGCGCGGCAGAGGGATGTTTCCGCTTCGATCGAAGCCTCGATACGCGAAAGTGCCGGCAAGGCGTCGAAGCCGGCGGGGCGAGGGAACGCGTATCGCGGGCGGCGGAGGAAGGGATAGACATTGTACGCGGGATAGGCGTAGCGATGTTACGCAGAGGTGCTGCATGCAGAGTTCCGGTCGCTCAATGCGCCCAGTTAGGCGCGCAATCATCCTCGGTTTAGCCCTCGCGCTTACGTCGTGCAGCCCAGCAAGCGCGCCGTCAACAGGTGGCGGCGCTCAAGGCGAAGCCGCAGTCGCTCAACGCCTGCAACATTGGGCCGAAGGATTGGCGACTAAGTACTATTACCCATCAAGCGGCGGCATGGACAGGACAATGGCTGATCGCCTAGGCGACACCGAGGGATTAGCGCCGATGTTGAACGGCCTCCGTGCCGCGCTTGGCGACGATCGAATGGGACCGACTCCGGACTGGTTCAGGTTCTTTCTCCGTTATCACCCGATCTGGGATCGCAACAACAAAGTGCTAGAAAGCGAGTGGACGCCGCGCTGGCAGCGCATAAGCGCCATTCCTCACGAGGCAACGCTGATACCGTGGCAAACAGCGCTCACTGAAATCAACACCAGGGAAATGCCGCAAATTTGGACGCTTGGAATTCTTGCAGATGCGCCAAGTTTGTTCAATGCGCAGGGATTTGATCCCGCGCGCGCAACTGTCGTCTTACAGCGCGTGCAAAGCATGCCACCTGCCTCGATCACGCAGTTCGTAGACCTTCTTCAGATTGAACGGCCATGGGCTGCGGTGTTGATCGCCGACAATAATGACCTCTATTCGAATGAAGCCCTCGATGAGGAGCGCTTCACAGGTGTGCTAACTGCCATCGCAAGCGCGACCGCGCCTCCGCGGCTCCCGGCGACGGTGCCACCCGCCAACAATTGAGAGCGGTGAAACACACTTTCTCAAACACCAGCGTCGTCCCTCACCCAGCCCTCTCCCCCCTCTTGGCGGGGCGATGTGTGGCGATGTGCGGGACACACACTCTTTCACTCCCCGCGCTTGCTCCCCTGGATTCCGGATCGCGCTTCGCGCGTCCGGAATGACGGCGGCGCGGGTGGCGTAATGTGTTTGGCGGCGGAGTGCTGAAACTCCGCATCACACACACCCCAAACCCAAACTCCGTCATTCCGGGGCGACGGCGCCGAACCCGGAAGCCAGGGACCAGCGCACTGCTTTGCGCCGCTGCTTTCGTGCAAAAAAAACGTGCTCGGACGCATGTGTTCCATCACCCCCTAGGTTCCGGGTATCGCTTCGCGATCCCGGAATGACGGTGGAGGGAGTGGTGAGCAACGTTAAACACCAACACCAAAACCCCACAAACCCAAACCCCGTCATTCCGGGGCCGCCGAAGGCGGAACCCGGAACCCAGGGGCCGCATGCGCATTTGCTCGCGGCTGCTTTGTTCGGGCAACACAGCTGTGGCGGGGTCGGCGTGCTAAGATCCCCTGGGTTCCGGGTCTCGCTTCGCGATCCCGGAATGACGGCGCTGGTTGGGAGAAATCGTCAAACACAAACTCCCCCCACAAAACCCAAACGCCGTCATTCCGGGGCCGCCGGAGGCGGAACCCGGAACCCAGGGGCCGCGTGCGCATTTGTTTGCAGCTGCTTTGTTCGAGCAACAAGGCTTTGGCGGGGTCGGCGTGCTGCGATCCCCTGGGTTCCGGGTATCGCTTCGCGATCCCGGAATGACGGTGTGAAATTATATGGGTATGATGGGCGGATGGCGCGCTACGATTTCATCGCGGTGTACATAATGGCGCGCAAGCGCAACGGCACGCTTTATCTTGGCGTCACCAGCGATCTGTTGCAGCGCGGGCTTGAGCATCGCGAGGGGCGCATTGAGGGGTTTTCCGCAAGGCATGGCTGCAAGACGCTGGTGTGGTGGGAAAGCTGCGGCGACATGGCCGCCGCCATCGCGCGCGAGAAACAGATCAAGAAATGGCGCCGCGCGTGGAAGCTCGAACTGATCGAGAAGGCCAATCCGCAATGGCGCGACTTGTATGAGGACTTGCTGCTGCCGGAGCATTTGCGGCGCCACGACAACCCGTGGCACAAGAAATAATCGCTCCGTCATTCCGGGATCGCGAAGCGACCCCTCACCCTGCCCTCTCCCCCCTCTCGGGGGCGAGGGTTCATCGCGGCGCTCTCTGAAATCATCGCGCACCGCTCGCGCTCCCTCTCCCTCCTGATCACGCCAAGGCCAAGCCCCCAACGGCGTGGACGCGGCAACGCCCCGGCCTGAAGGCGCGGCGCGCCGCCCTTTCCTTCGTGGCCGGGGCCGTCTATCCCTGGGGGCCAACAGGGGAGAACGCGGATGGAATTCGATTTCAAATGGTTCGACTTCGCCGCCATGGCCATTCTTGGGCTCTCGGGGGTGATGGGCTTTGCCCGCGGCCTGATCCGCGAAGTGTTCACCGTCATCGCCTTCATCGCCGGCATCCTGGCGGCGCTGTTCCTGATATCGTGTCGCCGACGGCCGTGCCTTCGAGGTGCAGTCGGCGCAACTCAGCGAAGCGCGCGACGTCGGCCAGTGCCGCGTCCGTGACGGCGGTGCGCGCGAGGTCGAGCACGACCACGTTCGGCGCGAGCGGCACGATCGCGGCGAGTTGTCCGTCGCTCGTCGCCGGTTGGAAGCGGAACGAGACCTCCAGCGCCGCCGTCGTGGCGGCGAGCGGCGCGATGAGTGCGCCGCTCGCTCGCGCGCTCTCGATCGAGGCCTCGTCGAGTGGCGCGAAC
>JANNQT010000044.1:0-12875 GCA_031400895.1 Alphaproteobacteria bacterium
ACGAAGGCCCGCGCGTGTTCATCGAGCGCATTGATGTCGTCGGCAACAACCGCACGCTCGATCGCGTCATCCGCCGCGAAATGCGCGTCAATGAGGGCGACGCCTTCAACCGGGTGCTGCTGGACCGCTCGCGCCAACGCATCCAGTCGCTCGGCTTCTTCAAGGAAGTGACAGTGGAGGAGGCCGACGGCTCGGCCCCGGACCGTTCGGTGGTCACGGTCACGGTGGAAGAGGAATCCACCGGCGAGCTGGCGTTTGCCGCCGGTTATTCATCGACCGAGAGTTTCCTGTTCGACGTCTCCATCACCGAGCGCAATCTGCGCGGCCGCGGCCAGTTCCTGCGCCTGCGCGCTTCGTCAAGCTCGCAGCGCCAGCAGCTCGATCTGCGCTACACCGAGCCGCGCTTTCTCGACCGCGAGATCTCGGCCGGCTTCGATCTCTACTCGCTGCATACGGATTTCCTGGAGCAGTCCTCGTTTGAGAACCAATCGACCGGGCTTGGCCTGCGCGTCGGCTTCGCCACTTCTGAGCGCACCAGCCTGGGGCTGACCTATTCGCTGATCCAGGACAGCACCGAGATCGCCAACATTCTGGTGGATCACGACGCCAACGTGAACACCGCCCCGGTCGATCAATGCAACCTGCTCAACCCGACACGTCCGCTGTTGTGCAACCAGGAAGGCGACTTCCTCACGTCGCTGATGGGGTACACCGTCAATTGGGACGGTCGCAACCAGCCCGTCCGAGCCACGCGCGGCTTCGATTTCGTGCTGCGGCAAGACATCGCTGGCCTTGGCGGCGAAGTTAATTACCTGCGCACCGAGGTCGAGAGCGGGGTCTATTACGGCCTGTGGGGCGGATTCCGCGCCACCGCGCGGCTGAAGGCGGGCTATATTTTAGGCTGGGGCGGCTCCGATGTTCGTCTCAATGACCGCTTCTTCAAGGGCGGCTCCTCGTTCCGCGGCTTTGACGTCGCCGGCATCGGCCCGCGGCAATTGCTGGTCGATGAGGCCACCGGCAATCTGGTGCAGTCCGGGGATGCCATTGGCGGCAACGCTTATGCCATTGGAACGCTGCAATTGGATGTTCCCTTGCCGCTTCCAGAGTCGTTCTCGCTCGGCGCGGCGCTGTTCGTTGATGTCGGGACGCTCGGGGTGGTCGATGCCGCGAGCCGCCAGCCCATCGATTTGGGGAGCCAAAACCTCATCGTCGATGACTCGACCAGTCTGCGGGCGGCGGCGGGCGTGTCGGTGTTCTGGGATTCGCCCTTCGGCCCGGTTCAATTCGATTTCGCGAGGCCGCTCGAATACGAGGAATTCGACCGCCGGGAGGAGTTCAGGTTCTCCACCCGGACCAATTTCTAAGGAGTTTCTATAATGCGTGTTTCAATTTTTGTGTCCGCGGCATTAGCTGTCGCGGCGATGGCGGCGGTGAGCGGCGACGCGCTGGCGCAGCGCAATCGCGGCGGCCCAAGCGTGGTAGTGATCAATTTCCAGCGCGTGGTCAGCGAGTCCGTGCTGGGCCGCGACATGGCCGCCAAGCTGCAGCAAGTGCAGGCTGCGGTCGGCGCCGAGGCCCAGACGCTGGCGCCAGAGCAGCAATCGCTGCAACAAGAAGGCCAGCGCCTCACCCGCCTTCGCGGAAACCGTACCGAAGAACAGATACGCGCCGACGCCGCTCTGGCCCCGCAGTTCCAGCAGTTTCAGCAACGGGCGCGGCAGTTGGAAGGCCGTGCGGCCCAATTGCGCGGCGATGTCGAGTGCTCGCAAGCGATCGCGCTGCGGGATTTTCAGAACATGGTCTTGCCGATTGCGCAGAACGTGATGACCTCGCGCGGGGCCACTACCGTGGTGGATGCCAGCTCGGTATTCTACTCCGCGCCGGATAACGACATCACCACCGCCGTGATCCAGCAGCTTGACCAGAATCCGGCGACGCGGGTGGCTAATGTCGCCCGCCATCCCATGGCCGAGTGCACCGGCCAGCAGCCGGCCGCACCGCAACAATAGGCAACAATAAGTCCGGTGACATTCGGGGCCGGCTGCGTCAGCATGCCGGCGATGATTGACCCCCGTTTCTATCGGGCGCTCGGACCGCTTTCGGTCCGGGCGCTTGCGCCTAACGCCAATATCGGCGGCGACGCCGAGCGGCTGGTGTATTCGGCTGCGCCGGCCGAACGCGCGGGGCCAGGCGATCTCTGCTATTTCGAGGCCAAGAAGAACACCGCGCCGCTTGAAGCGGCGCCGGCAGCGTGCGTGGTCTCGTCTGTGGCGGCCCATTTGGTTCCGAACGCCGGCGCGCTGATTTTGGCTGACCGCCCCCGCTCGGTGTTCGCCCGCATCGTCATATCGCTGGCGCGCCCGCGCGGCTTTGCTGGCGAGGCCATCGACCCGAGCGCTCGGATAGAGGCGGGTGTTTCCATCGGCCCCGGCGCGGTGATCGGCGCGGACGCCGAGATCGGCGCGGGCGCTGTGATCGGGCCCAACGCGGTGATCGGCCCCGGCGTCGCCATCGGCAGGCGCACCAAGGTCGGCGCAGGCGCCTCGATCGCCTTCGCGCTGATCGGCGACGACGTGACGATCCTCCCGGGCGCGGTGATCGGCGAGCAGGGTTTCGGCGTCGCCGGCGACGCCTCGGGGCCAATCGACATTCCTCATTTCGGCCGGGTTATCATCCAGGACCGTGTCACCATCGGCGCCAATTCCACCATCGATCGCGGCGTCTTCGACGACACCGTGCTGGGCGAGGACTGCAAGCTCGATAATCTCTGCCACGTGGCCCACAATTGCAGCATCGGGCGGGGCAGCCTGGTGGCGGCGTTTGCTGGAATTTCCGGCTCGACTGTGGTTGGCGAGGGGGTCACCATGGGCGGGCGGGTCGGCATCGGCGATCATCGCGTGATCGGCGACGGCGCGACGCTTGCTGGCGGGGCGGCGGTGTTCCAAGACGTGCCGGCGGGCGAAGTATGGAGCGGCTATCCAGCCAAGCCCTTACGCAAATGGCTCCGGGAAGCGGCCTGGATCAGCCGCAAGGCCGCGGGGACTGGCAATGCAAGCAACTGACCTCACCGACAAGCTCAAGACCAGCGACGATGTGATCGAGATCGGCGAAATTCTGCGCCGTCTCCCGCATCGATATCCGTTCCTGCTGATCGACCGCGCCACCGATTACGTGGCCGATAAATCCATCCGCGGCATCAAGAACGTCACCATCAACGAACCGTTCTTCCCCGGCCACTTCCCGGGCGCGCCGGTGATGCCCGGGGTGCTGCAGATAGAGGCGCTGGCGCAGACCGGGGCGCTGCTCATGTCGAAAACGCTGGAGGCCGATATCTCCAAGCATCTGATCCTGTTCATGTCGGTGGAGCGCGCCCGCTTCAAGCGACCGGTGATGCCGGGCGATGTGATGGAGATGCCGGTGGAGGTGCTGTTCCAGCGCCGCAATATTTTCAAGTTCCGCGGCCGCGTCGAAGTGCGCGGCGAACTCGCCACGGATTGCGAATTCGCGGCGATGAAGGCCGATCGGCCGGAGGGTGGGCGATGAGCGCGACCATCCACCCCATGGCGGTGGTCGATAAGAGCGCAGAGTTCGGGCGCGATGTTGAGATCGGCCCCGGCTGCGTCATCGGTCCGAATGTCACAATCGGCGACCGCACCCGGCTTATCGCCCACGTCTTTATCGAAAGCCACACCACGATCGGCAACGACAATACCGTGTTTCCGTTCGCAGGCCTCGGCGGCACGCCGCAGGACTTGTCCTACAAGGGCGAGCCGACGCGGCTGGAGATCGGCGATCACAATATCATCCGCGAGCACGCCACCCTGGCGCGCGGCACCGTGCGCGGGCGTTCGGTGACCACCGTGGGAGATCACTGCTTGATCATGGGCAATTGCCACATCGCCCACGATTGCGCCGTGGGCAATCACGTCATCATGGCCCAGACCGCCACCATCGGCGGGCACGTCAAAGTCGGTGATTACGCTTTCCTGGGGGGCCTCTCCGGGGTGCACCAACATGGGCGCGTCGGCCACCACGCGTTTGTCGGCGCTTCCGCGCTGATGACCACCGATCTCATTCCATTTGGGTCCGCCATCGGCAATCACGCCCACCTTGGCGGCTTGAACGTTGTCGGCCTCAAGCGCCGCGGCTTCTCGCGCGAGCAGATTCACGATTTGCGCGCGGCTTATCGCTTGCTGTTCGCGGAGGAGGGCACCTTCCAGGAGCGGATCGAGGATTGCGCCGAACTCTACGCCAAGAATCCCGAGGTGATGGAGATCGTCAATTTCGTCCGCGCCGACGCCGCCCGCCCGCTCTGCATGCCGCGGGATTAAGAAGACGCGAGTCCGCTGAATGTTCCCCCACCTATCCCCGGGAGGCCGCGTAAGCGGCGGGCCAAAGACACGTAAGCCAAAGTCACGTAAAACCGGGGCCCTCAAACAATGACCCCCTGGCGTAAGCTCGGCATCATCGCCGGCGGCGGCGAATTGCCAGTGCTGCTGGCCGAGCATTGCCAGGGGGAAGGGCGCGACTATTTCGTTGCCCGCATCGGCGGTCTCGCCGATGCGGCGCTCGATGCCCATCCTGGCGCCACGCACGCGCTTGGCGCCATGGGCGCGCGCATGCTGGCGCTGCGCGCCGCCGATTGCGACGCCATCGTCATGCTGGGAAAAGTCGCGCGTCAGGATCCGCGCACGCTCGATCTCGACGGCGAAGGCATGGCCATGGTTCCGGCGCTGCTTGCAGCGGCGCCACTCGGCGACGATGCGCTGTTGCGCACATTGATGGCCGAGCATGAGCGCGCCGGTTTTCGCGTCGTCGGCGCCGATGAAGCGATGCGCGAGCTGCTGGCGCAAGCGGGGGCGTGGGGCGCGCGCGAGCCAGATTCCGCCCAGCGCGCCGATATTGCCAAGGCCGCTCTTGTCGCCGCCGCCGTCGGTTCGTTCGATGTTGGGCAAGGCGTAGTGGTGTGCGAAGGATTGGTGCTGGCGGTTGAAGCGCAAGAGGGCACCGATGCGATGCTGCGCCGGGTGGCGGACTTGCCGGCGCCGGTCCGCGGAGCTCACGGCGCGCGGCGCGGCGTGCTGGTGAAGCGCCCCAAGCCGATGCAGGAGCGGCGCATCGATCTGCCGGTGGTCGGCGTCGCCACCATCGAACTTGCCGCCGCCGCTGGCTTGGCCGGAATCGCGGTGGAAGCCGGCGGCGCGCTGGTGGTGCGCCGGGCCGAACTGATCGCTGCCGCCGACCGCGCTGGGATGTTCCTCTATGGCTTCACCCCCGCCGAGGTGGGCGAGCCTTGAACACGCGCGTGTTCCTGGTCGCGGCGGAGAGTTCGGGCGATGCGCTCGGTGCGGACTTGGTCCGGGCGCTGCGCGTGCGCGACGCCAGCCTCGAATTCGCCGGCGTGGGCGGGCCGCTCATGGCGGCGGAAGGCATGGCTTCGCGCGCCGATATCTCGGGGCTGGCGATCCTCGGCTTCATCGACGGCCTGTTGGCGTACGCGCGGGTCAAACGCGCGGTGACGGCAAGTGTGGCGGCGATCCTTGAGTGCAAACCGAGCGTGGTGGTGCTGATCGATTCCTGGGGTTTTACCCTGCGCGTGGCCCAAGCCGTGCGGGCGGCGGCGCCAGAGATCAAGCTGGTGAAATATATCGGCCCGCAAGTGTGGGCGACGCGCCCGGGGCGCGCGAAAACGCTGGCCGCCACAATTGATCACCTGATCTGCATCCACGATTTCGAAGTGCCGTTCTATCAACCGTTCGGCTTGCCCTGCACGGTGTGCGGCCACCCCGCGCTCGGGCGCTTCGAGCAGGGCGACGGCGCGGCGCTGCGCGAACGCCAGGGCCTCACGGCGAAAGACAAGCTGCTGCTGGTGCTGCCCGGCAGTCGCGCCAGCGAGATCCGCCGCGTCGGCCCGACATTGTGGCGCGCGGCGGTGCTGCTCCAACGCGAGCGTCCGGACTTACGCCTGCTCGTGGTCGCCGCCGGCAGCGTCAAGCGCGCGGTGCTGGCGCAAACGCCGCCGCACGCGCGCGTCATCGATGAGCGCGAGAAGGAGGACGCTTTCGCCGCGGCCAATGTGGCGCTGGCGGCGTCGGGCACGGTGACCACGGAAGTGGCGCTGCAGGGCACACCGCTAGTGATCGGCTACAAGCTCGGCTGGATCACCTGGGCGGTAGCGCGGGCGTTTCTGTTCAAGTCGAAGTACGCGACCTTGATGAACGTCGCCGCCGCTGCCGAAGTCGCGCCGGAATTCATCCAGACGCGGTTCACGCCGGAAAACATCGCCCGCGCCGCCGCGCCGCTGCTCGACGATCCGGCCGCGCGCGAGCAACAAGTGCGCGCCCAGGACGAAGCGCTGGCGCTGATGGGCCGCGGCGACCGCCCGGCCGCGGAGATCGCGGCGGAGGCGGTGCTGGCGGTGATAGGGACCGCATAAGTGAAAACACCACCCCTCCCCGCATGAATGCGCAGCGTTCAGTCCGGGGCCTGCGCTTTGCGCAATCGGGGGATGGGTGTATCGATGACGACGGAACTTGCTCTACCCCCGCCGCCCCACCGGCACGTAATCGCGTTGCGGCGCGCCGGTATAGACTTGGCGCGGGCGGCCGATCTTCTGGCTTTTATCCTCCATCATCTCGGTCCATTGCGCGATCCAGCCGACCGTGCGCGCCACCGCGAACAGCACCGTGAACATCGAGGTCGGAAAGCCCATCGCCCGCAGCGTGATGCCGGAATAGAAATCGATATTGGGATAGAGCTGGCGGGAGACGAAATATTCGTCGTTGAGGGCGATCTTCTCCAGCTCCATCGCCACCTTGAGCAACGGATTGTCCTCGGCGCCGACTTCCTTCAGCACCTGATGGCAGAGCTTCTGCATCGCCGTCGCGCGCGGATCGTAATTCTTGTACACGCGGTGGCCAAAGCCCATCAGCCGCACCGGGGAATCCTTCTGCTTCACCTTGGCGATGAAGTCGGGAATGCTCTCCGGCTTGCCGATCCGCTCGAGCATTTGCAGCGCGGCTTCATTGGCGCCGCCGTGAGCGGGGCCCCAAAGGCAAGCGACCCCCGAGGCGATGCAGGCGAATGGATTGGCGCCGGAGGAGCCGGCCAGCCGCACGGTTGAAGTGGAGGCGTTCTGTTCGTGGTCGGCGTGCAGGATCATGAATACGTCCAGCGCGCGCGCCAGCACTGGGTTGATCGTGTAGTCCTCGGCCGGCACCGCGAAACACATGCGCAGGAAATTCGAGGGATAATCCAACTCGTTACGGGGGGAGATGAACGGCTGGCCGATCGAATACTTGAACGCACGCGCGGCCAGCGTCGGCATTTTCGCGATCAGCCGGTGGCTCGCCACCGTACGCTGATGCTCGTCGTCGATATCGGTGCTGTCGTGATAGAAAGCCGAGAGCGCGCCCACGGTGCTGACCATGATCGCCATCGGGTGGGCGTCGCGGCGGAAGCCCTCGAAGAAGCGATCGAACTGCGCGTGCAGCATGGTGTGATAGGTGATGTCGCGAACGAAGCGCTTGAGTTCGGCCTCGCTCGGCAGATTGCCGTTGGCGAGCAGGTAGCAGACTTCCAGGAAGGTCGAGTGCTCGGCCAATTGGCCGATCGGGTAGCCGCGATAGAGCAGCACGCCGGCATCGCCGTCGATGAAGGTGATCTGGCTCTCGCAGCTCCCCGTGGATAGGAAACCGGGATCGTAGGTGAAGGCGCCGGTCTGGCCATAGAGCTTGCGGATGTCGATCACATCGGGACCGACCGAGCCGCCATAGACCGGGAGCTCGATGCTCTTGCCGCCAAGCGTCAGCGTGGCCGGGTCCTTTTTCGTGAGTTTGCTATCCATCGCCATCACCTCGTCTGATCTTGCACCCGCGCGAGCGCCTCTTCGCGCCCGAGCAATTCCAATGTCTGGCCCAAATCCGGCGCCGGCGAGCCGCCCGTCAGCGCCGCCCTGAGGCCCGGACCAATTTGTCCCATACCAACGCCTTGTTCGGTAGCGAAAGCCTTAAGTTCGCCGCCAAGCGATGCGCTATCCCAAGCCGGCGCCGCCGCCAAGCGTAGCGTTAAACGCGCGAGCCTGGACTTCATATCGGGTGTGAGCAGCGCTTGCGCATCCCCGGCGAATGCAAGCGGGCGTTCCGCGATGAGAAAACGCAGCCCCTCCGCCAATTCCGCGAGCGTTTTTGCCCTTTTTTTGAGCACGGGGATGGCGGCGGCGACGCGCGCTCGCGCCGCTTGCGAAATGACCCAATCCTTGTTGGCGGCGATGAAATCCAGCGCCAGCTTTTCCAGGCGCGCGTCGTCGGCGTCCTTGAGGAAGTGCGCGTTGACCGAATCCAGCTTGGCGAAATCGAGCCGCGCTGGGCCACGGCCGATTTGCGCCAGCTCGAACTGGGCGACCGCGGCTTCCTTGGAGAGGATCTCATCATGCCCCGGGCTCCAGCCCAGGCGCATCAGATAGGCGTTCATCGCTTCGGGCAGATAGCCCATATCGCGCCATTCGTGCACCGCCAGCGCGCCATGCCGCTTCGACAGCTTTTTGCCGTCCTCGCCATGGATCAGCGGCACGTGCGCGAATATTGGCGGCGTCCAGCCCATGGCCTGGAATATCGGAATCTGCCTCGCGGCGTTGGTGAGGTGATCGTCGCCGCGGATGACGTGGGTAACGCCCATGTCGTGATCGTCGACCACCACCGAAAGCATGTAAGTCGGGTTGCCATCAGCCCGCAGCAGCACCAGGTCGTCAATGTCACGCGCCTTGATCCGCACCTCGCCCTGGATCAGGTCGGAATTGAGCACATCTCCTTCATCAGGCGCGCGCAGGCGCACTGTAAACGGGGCTTCCGGCGTTGCACCGCCCTCGCGCCATGGTGAGCGCAACGCGCGGCCCTCGGCGTGCGACTGAGCGCGCAGCACCTCGACTTCCTCCGGCGTGGCGTAGCACCGAAACGCGGTCCCGCGCGCGATCATCTCCTCCGCCGCTTCGCGGTGGCGCTCGGCGCGGGCGAACTGGTAGGTGATGTCGCCGTCGTGATTGAGGCCGAGCCAGTCAAGCCCGTCCAAAATCGCGGCGATGGCAGCATCGGTGGAGCGGGCGCGGTCGGTGTCCTCGATCCGCAGCATATATCTCCCGCCCATGCGGTGGGCAAAAAGCCAATTGAACAAAGCCGTGCGCGCGCCTCCTATGTGGAGGTAGCCGGTCGGTGAAGGGGCAAAGCGCGTGACGACGCTCATGGCGGGCAGCGGACCTTTTTCAAAGCGCGCGCGTGGTAGCACGCTGGCGGGGTTTTCTCCTAGCCGGGCCTTGGCTGATGTGGTCGCGTTGCAGCGCGAGCGCTGGATTTTATGGCTGGCGCCGGCGCTGATCGCGGGGGCGGCGGTTTGGCTCACCCTGCCGGCCGATCCGCCGCTATGGCTTGGGCCCACGCTTTTCCTCGCCAATGGATGCGCCGCTTGGTCGCTTGCGGCCTGGCCAGGTGCGCGCGCGGACGGCTGGGGCGTGAGCCTGCGCCGCATCGGCTCTGGTCTGTTGGCGCTGGTCGCTGCCGCCTGCCTCGGCGCCAGCGCGGCGCAGTTCAGGACCAGCCGCCTGGTCGCGCCGCCCGTCGAAAGCGGCGAGGCGCCGGTGTTGGTCGAGGGCTGGGTGCTCGCTAACGATGCCAGCGACACCGGTCCGCGCCTCCGATTGCTGGTGCGCGCCATCGAAGGCGCGAGCGCGGTTCCGCGCTATGTGCGCGTCGCCGTCAGCGATGCCGGCGTGCTCACACCTGGGCGCGGCGCGCGCTGCCGCGCGGTGTTGGGCCCGCCTTCGGGGCCGCTGGCGCCGGGTGGCTATGATTTCGCGCGGCGGGCTTTCTTCGAGCAGCTGGGCGCGACCGGGTTCGCCTTCGGCCGCTGCCGACCGGCCGATCTGGCGCCGCCGCCGGCATGGCTCGATCGGCTCGGCTTGCGCCTCGCGGCGTTGCGCAGTGATCTTGCTGCGACGATTGTGGCGGCAGCGCCGGGCAGGGGCGGGGCGCTGGCGGCGGCGCTGGTCACCGGCGACCGCTCGCCCGTCGATGCCGACACCAACGCGGCGCTGCGCGATTCCGGCCTTGGTCACTTGGTCTCCGTCTCCGGTATTCACATGGGCGTGGTCGGCGGGTTGGTGTTCGGGGCGCTGTTGTGGACGCTGTCGCTGCTTGGCCCGATTGCGTTGCGCTGGCCGGTCAAGAAGCTCGCCGCCATCGGCGCGCTGGCTGCGCTTGGGGCGTATCTGGTGATTTCCGGCTCAAGCGTGCCAGCCCTGCGCGCGTTCGTGATGGCGTGCGTGGCGTTCGGCGCGATCCTGCTCGACCGACCGGCGATCTCGATGCGCGGGCTGGCGCTGGCAGCGCTGCTGGTGACATTGCTGTTGCCGGAATCGGTGTTGGAGCCGGGCTTCCAGATGTCGTTTGCCGCCACCATGGCGCTGGTGGCGCTGTTTGAAATGATGAAGCGCGCACCGCACGAGCCGGCCTTGCCGACGCCTGGCCCGATCATCGGCGCGCTCAACTGGGCCACGCGCGGAATCGGCGCGGTGCTGTTGATCTCGCTGGTCGCCGGCCTCGCCACCGACCCATTCGCGATCTACCATTTCCAGCGCTTTTCGCTTTATGCGCTGCCCGCCAATCTGATCGTCGCCCCGATCATGTCGTTCCTGGTGGCGCCGGCGGCGGGGGCGGCGGTGCTGCTCGCGCCGTTCGGCTGGGCCGACCCGGCGCTCGAAGTGATGGCCAGCGCGCTCGACCTGGTGGTGGCGGTGGGCGCCGTGTTCGGAGAGCGGCCGGAGGCGGTGCGCGCGCTGCCGCGCCCGCCCGATCTTGCGTTTGTGTTTTGCGTGGGCGCGCTGTTGTGGACTTGTTTGTGGCGCGGGGGACTACGCTGGGGCGGGCTGGTGTTATTTTTCGCGGCAGTCGGCGTTTACCTCGCCGCGCCGCGTCCGGTGCTGGCGTTCGACTCAGATTTGCGCGCGGTGTTCATCAAGCAAGCTGGCGGCTGGGCGCTCGCGGCGGGACGTGGGCGCTCCACTTATGCACGCGAACGGCTGGGCGCTATGCTGGGGCTTGCGCCGCTGACGGTCGCGCGCCTGCCCGCGCCAGTGGGATGCGGCGAGGCGGTATGTGTGCTGGAAGCCGGGCGCGCTGTTGGGGTGTTGCTGGTGTTGAGCGAGGAGGGGTTCGCGGCGGCGTGCAAGCCTGGTGCGCTGGTGCTCACCCGACTCGCGGCGCCGGCGGGCTTTGGCGAACGCTGCGACGCCGAGCGTGTGATCGACGCGGGCGATCTTGCCCGCTTCGGCGGCGGCTTCCTCTACCCCGCGCCCACGGGCGCGCGCCTCGATCGAGCAGCGGGCCAGGCGCAGCGCCCCTGGACGGCGCCGGCGCCGGGGCTGGATCAGGAATAGCGGCGCACCATGGCGACCAGCTTGCCCTGGATGCGCACCCGGTCGGGCCCGAAGATACGGGTCTCGTAGGCCGGGTTGGCGGCTTCGAGGGCGATGGAATTGCCGCGTTTGCGCAGCCGCTTCAAAGTGGCCTCCTCGGCGTCGATCAGGGCGACGACGATGTCGCCGGATTCGGCGCTCTCGGTGCGCTTCAAGATCACCGTGTCGCCGTCGAGAATACCGGCGCCGATCATGGAATCGCCGCGCACTTCAAGCGCGAAATGCTCCCCCTCGCCCAGCAGATCGGGGCCGACGGCGATGCGCCCGATCTCGTTCTGCACCGCCTCGATCGGCACCCCGGCGGCGATTTTGCCGAGGATCGGCACCCCGTCATTGGCGGCGCGGCCTTCCGCCACCACCGAGGGCCGGAACGATCCGCGCCCTCTGGGCGGGGCGGCGGGGGCGGCGCTTTCGGGCAGCTTCAGCACTTCCAGCGCGCGCGCCCGGTGCGGCAGGCGGCGCAGGAAGCCGCGCTCCTCCAGCGCCGTGATCAACCGGTGGATGCCGGATTTGGACGCCAGATCCAGCGCCTCCTTCATCTCGTCGAACGAAGGAGAAACCCCGCTCTCCTTGATCCGCTCATGGATGTAAAGGAGCAGCTCTTTTTGTTTCGCTGTCAGCATGATGGCGCGCCCCAGAGTGGTTGGCTTGGTGGTTGGTTTGGTGCTTGGTTTGGACCAAACGGTGAACGATAAAATGTTCTATATCCGTTCCGGGGTCCGCGTCAAGTCGCCAGCAGCGCCCGCGTCGCCGCCGCCACATCGGCTTCCCGCATCAAGCTCTCCCCCACTAGGAACGCGCGCGCGCCGGCGCGGGTGAGGCGGACGATGTCGGCGGGTGTGGCGATGCCGGATTCCGAGACCAGCAGGCGGTCCCTTGGCGCGCGCGCGGCGAGGCGTTCGGTGATGGCAAGGTCGGTGGTAAAGCTCGCCAGCGAGCGGTTGTTTACCCCGATCAACGCCGCGTTGAGGACCAGCGCGCGTTCCAGTTCGGCTTCGTCGTGTACTTCCACTAGCGCGTCCATGCCAAAGCTCGCGGCGGCGTCGGCGAGATCGGCGGCGCGTTCGTCATCGATTGCGGCCATGATAATGAGGATGGCGTCGGCGCCCAGCGCGCGGCTTTCGGCGATCTGCCAGGGATCGAGCATGAAATCCTTGCGCAGCACCGGCAGCGCGCAGGCCGCGCGCGCGGCGACGAGATAATCGTCACTGCCCTGAAAGCTCGGGCCGTCAGTAAGCACGGAGAGACACGCCGCCCCGCCTTGTTCGTAGGCTCGCGCTAGCGCCGGGGGATCGAAATCGGCGCGGATGAGCCCTCGTGAGGGGGAGGCTTGCTTGATCTCGGCGATCAGGGCAGGGCGGTCGGTGGCGGCTTCGAGCGCGAGCGCGAAGCCGCGCGGCGGGCTTTGCGC
>JANNQT010000045.1:0-13405 GCA_031400895.1 Alphaproteobacteria bacterium
CGCCCACGCGCCGCCTTCGCCCCCATAGGCAAAGCGCGCCTGCCCCTCGGACCAGGCCAACACTTCCACCTGCCGGCCCTGCGCCTCGCACCAAAGCCGGCCCCCGCCATCGGCGCCGTTCACGATTGTTAACCTTACCGGCGCGGCCGCACCGGGGGTCACGCAGCCGGCGGCGAATTCAGGGTTGGCCTGAAAGCCCAGGCCCAATGCCCCGCCCTCGAGACCTGGCCCGTAACCGATGGTCAGCGAACTCAGCAGCACGCGAAAGTCGCGCTCCGCCCGCGCGGCGCGTGCGCTTTCGAGGGCTCGATCGGCGCGTCCGAAATTGCGCCCGGCCGCGCTCGACACCATCGGCAACAGCAATAGCGCCAGCATCGCCGTGATCGAGACGATGATCAGCGCCTCGATCAGACTGAGGCCGCGCTCGCCCGCGCGGGGCTCACGGATCGCAGCCATTTTCGATGTCCGCCGCCAAACCCTCGCCGCCCTCAACGCCATCGGACCCGAGGCTCCTTACGATTGGCCGCGCAAAATCGCCTTGTTGGGCGGTGTAAACAAAGGGCTTGCCCCAAGGATCGTCGGGTACCGCGGCGTCGAGATATTGATGTTGCCATTTGGCGCGGTCGCGGTCACCGGCTGGGGGTTCGACCAGCAGCGCCAAGCCCTCCTGGTTGGTCGGGTAGCGGCCGAGATCAATGTGCATCGTTTCCAGCGTCGAGGCGAGCGTGCCAATTTGCACGCACGCCGCCTTCACCTTCGACCGGTCCAGCTGCGCCATCAGCCGCGGCCCCACCAAGGTCGCGACCAAAGCGATTATCGTTAACACTATCAACACTTCGAGCAGGCTGTAGCCGCGCTCGCCGGCTCGCACTTGGTTACCGTCGCGGCGGCGTCGTGTAAGGCGAGCGAGCAGTGTTTTCATCACGCGTCCTATATCAGTCAGATTGCGGGGCAGGCAAATTGCAATCACCGAAGAGGTGTGTTGCCAAGTCCGGCTTCCGGCGCGAAAACCTCGCCCGCGGCTTGCTTCGATTGGCCGGCGCGCCACATCTGCGCTAGAGCAACACTATATTTTTAGGATGAACAGGATGCGCCGGCTCAGCGAATTGCTCCGCGAACGCGGGCTGATCAGCGACCGCGACTGCGCGGAAGCCGAGGCGATCCAGCGCGAAGCCGGCGGCGGCCTCGCCGCCACCCTGGTTCGTATGGGCGCCATTTCCGAGGAATCGCTGCTGCAGGTCTTGTCCGAGCAAGTGGGCCTGCCGCTGCTCGACCCAGCCGAGGCGCCGGGCGCAGAAGCAGTACAAGAAACCGCGCGCGCACTAAACGTTCCGATTGCCTGGTTGATCGATAATGAAACCATCGTCTGGCGCGGGCGTGAGGGAACGCTCAACGTCGCCGGCCCGCGCGTGCACGACGCTGCGATCCAGGAAGCCATCGACCAATGGGGTGCGCGCGCGCGCATCTACCTGGCGCGTTCGCTTATTCTCGAGCCGGTGCTGCTGTCGCTGCGCGGTCTTGGCGGCGGCCCCGGGCGCGCCGATGCCGACCCCGCACGGCTGCTGGAGCTCGCCGAGGAAGCGCCGGTGATCGACTTCGTCAATTCGGTGTTCGCCGAGGCCCTGGCCAGCCGCGCCAGCGACGTGCATTTCGAACCATTCGAGGACAAGCTGCTGGTGCGGGTGCGCGTCGATGGCGTGCTAGCGCAGCGGCGCGTGGTTTCGCGCGACCTGTTCGACGCCGTCGCCTCGCGCATCAAGCTGTTGTCGGGCATGGACATCGCCGAGCGTCGCTTGCCCCAGGACGGGCGCCAGAGCGTGCGCATCGCTGGGCGCGATGTCGATGTGCGGGTATCGACGCTGCCGACCACCTGGGGCGAGTCGATCGTCGTGCGCCTGCTCGGCAACACCCACCATATCCCAGAACTCGGCGCGCTGGGCCTCAGCCCGGCGCAGCGCACCGTGCTCACCGAGGCGATTGCGCAGCCGAACGGGTTGGTGCTGGTCACCGGCCCCACCGGCTCGGGCAAGACCACCACCGTCTATCGCCTGATCCAGAGCTTGAACGACGGCGTGCGCAAAATCGTCACCATCGAGGATCCGGTCGAACTCGACCTTCCCGGCGTGCTGCAGATGAATGTGCGCGCCGACATCGACCTCGATTTCGCCACCGGCCTGCGCTCGATCCTGCGTCAGGACCCCGACGTGATCTTCGTTGGCGAAATTCGCGACGCTGAAACCGCACGCACCGCCGTGCAGGCCGCCCTCACCGGCCACCTCGTCATCTCCACCGTACACACCAATTCCGCGTTCGCGGCGGCCTCGCGGCTGATCGATCTCGGGGTTGAGAGATTCCTGCTCGCAGACGTGTTGCGCGCGGTGATCGCTCAGCGCCTGGTGCGCCGGCTCTGTCCGCGCTGCGCCGCGCCCGACGCCGACCCCAGCCACGAAGCGCGCGCACAGGCGCTGCTGCCAGCGGCGATGCGCGCGGGCGCGCCGCGCTTTCAGGTCGGCCGCGGCTGCCAAGCTTGCGGCAAGTCCGGGTTCCAGGGCCGCATCGGCGTGTTCGAGGCCGCCGCGATCGACACGCCGCTGCAGGAAGCGCTGCGCAACGGCGCGCCGGAGGCGGAATTGGCGACGCTGGCGCGGGCGCGCGGTTTCACCACCCTGCTTGAAAACGGCCTCGCCATAGCGCGCGCGGGCGAGACCGCGTTCCCTGAAGCGCTGCGGGTGCTGGGCGCGACATGAAACGCTTCCGCTACCGCGCGATCGGCCCCGATGGGGCCCAGAGCACTGACACGCTCAACGCCGAAACCCGCGCCGACGCCTTGCGCCGTCTCGGCGGCGAGCGGCGCACCGTGCTCGAACTGACCGAAGTGGAGGAGAAAGCCGCCAAAGCCAGCGGCGCACGCGCGCGCACTGAAGAACCAGTGCTGGCGCTGCGCCAGCTGGCGGTGATGACGCGCGCGGGCATCGAATTGCTGGAAGCGCTGGAGATCATCGCCGCCTCGCTGCCGGGCCGGCCGATCTCGGAGGCGCTGCGCGCAACGGCGCTGTTGCTGCGCCAAGGCGAGCGCCTGGGCGCGGCGCTGCAGCAGGCCGCGCCCTTCTATCCGCCGTATGTATACGCGCTCATCCGCGCTGGCGAGGCCAGCGGCAGGCTGCCCTTGGTGCTTGAGGAGGCGGCGCGGCAGATGGTGTTCGAGCGGCGCGTCGCCCGCGACATTCAGAACGCGCTGTTCTATCCGGGCTTCCTGGTGCTGAGCGGCCTCGCCAGCGTCGGCTTCTTGTTTTACGTCGTGGTGCCGCGCTTCGCGGTTATGCTGAGCAACGCGCGCGCCGATATTGGCGGGCTGTCTGCCTTCGTCTTGAACGCCGGCGTGTTTTTTCACGACAATTTCGTGATGGTTCTCGGCGTCTTGGCCGCATTGGTGATCGGGCTGGTCTCGTTCGCCGCGACCGCCGAGGGGCGCGCCAGCTTGAGCGCGGTGGCGCACGCGACGCCTGGCCTGCGCGGTCTGCTGCTGACTCGCCAGCGCGCGGCCTGGTCACGGATCATGGCGCTGGCGCTGGCGGCGGGGGTCGATGTGCTCGAAGCCACCACGCTGGCGGCGCAAGCCTTACCGGTGGGCAAGACCCAGCAAGGCGCGCTCGCCGCCATTCCGATGCTGCGCGCCGGCCGGCCGCTGGACGAGGCGTTCTTGAAAGCCGGGGCGCTGAGCCAGATCGACGCCAGCCTGGTGCGCGCCGGGCAGCGCTCGGGCGCGCTCGCGGAAATGTTCCGCGCCGTCGCCGACCGCAACGACGAAGACATGCGCGACGCCCTGAAGCGCTTCACCGCGATTCTGGAGCCCGCCGCGATCGCCGTCGTCGCCGGACTGATCGGGGCCATCGTGTTGGGTCTCGTTTCGGCGCTCGCCAGCATCTACGATTCGATCGGGTGAGGCGTGAACGCGATCGACCCCGCCTGGTTCGCCGCCATCGCCGCAACGATGCTCGCGGCATTCGCGGCACGGCAGGATTTGGGCCTGAAGTTGCAATTTGGAATTCCCGCGATCACCGCATTAATGATTGCCATGACCGCGCTGTTGGCGCTGACGCCAATTCTCCCACACCATGCGGCATGGTTCGCCGCGCTGGCGCTCTGCTGCGGCTTGATCGCCGAGATTGATCGCCGCCACTTTCTCATCCCCGATCTGCTGGTGCTGGCCTTGGCGGGACTGGCGCTCACCGCGCCGTTTGCCACCACAGCGATTGAGATGCTCGCCGGGGCGCTGTTGCTAGGTGGTTTTTTTCTGGCGGTGCGCGCCGGTTTCGCGCGCGCCGGCCAGAACGAGGCGCTCGGCTTGGGCGACGTGAAGCTGGCGCTGGTCATGGGCGCGCTGCTGGGGCCGCAATACGGATTGCTGGCGGTGGCGTGCGCGGGCTTGGCCACGCTCGCGATCGCCGCGCCGCGCGTGTTGCGTAACGGCGCTTCCACGTTGGGCGCTGGCGCGCCGTTTGGCGTTGGCCTCGCCGCCGCGCTTGCGCTCATGGCTGGGTTGCGGCTGTGGGGCGCGGCATGAAGCGCACGGCGCAATCCGGTTTCAGCGCCATTGAAGCGCTGGTGGCGGTGGCGATCGTGGCGCTGGCGCTCGTGCCGCTGGCGTCGCTGCAGGGCCAGGTGTCGCGCACTGTGGCGCGGCAGCAGGAGACGCAAGTGCGGCTGAACGCCGAGCGCAACGCGCTGGCGCTGCTGCGCGAGGTCAATCTCGCCGATGCGCCGCAAGCCTCGCGTGAGCTGGGCGCAGGTCAAGTTTTGCGCTGGCAGGCCGAAGCTATTTCGCCGCCGACGCGCAGCAGCTCCGGCGAGTTCGATGTCACGCTCTATCGGCTCGAGGCGACCATCGCCGACCAGGACGGCGCGATTATCGCCGAATTTTCGCTTGAGCAATTAGGCTGGCGGCCCGTCGCCGGGCGCTAAGGCTTCGCTTCCGCCAGCGCGCGCAGGCGGGTTTGCATCACATCCGGCGGCGAACCATAAGCCACCAAATCGACGACGTTGCCTTGCGCGTCGACCAGGAAAACCGTGGCCGTGTGATCCATGGTGTAGCCGCCGGCCTCAAGCGGTGTCTTGCGGTAAGTGACATCGAACAGGGCGGCCAGCTTGGCGATGGCTTCGGGCGAACCGGTGAAGCCGCGCACGCGGGGCCCGAACGCACTTAGATATTCCCCCAGCCGCGCCGGCGTGTCGCGCTCGGGATCGATGGTGATGAATTCGATGCCGATCGAGGTCGCGCCGATCTTGTCGAGCGCATCGTTCAACTCCCACACCGTCACCGGGCAGATCGTCGGGCAATGGGTAAAGCCGAAGAACACCGCGCGCGGGCGGCCCTTGAGATCGCCCCAATGCACGCTTTGCCCATTCTGGTCGGTTAGGCGCACATCGTCCTGCCCGCAGCCTGCCGCCGCCGCGAGGGCGAGCGCCGCGCCCGCCTTGAGCAGCGTTCGGCGCGTCTGGCTCATTGCGCCCCGAGCATCAGCATGCCGCGGCCCACCGCCGCCGCCAGCGCCCGCTCGGACACCATCTGGTCGCGCTCCGACTGCGCCGCGGCGGTGCGCGCGGAGAGCAATTCCTGCTCCTGGTTGAGCACGTCGATCATCGAGCGCTGGCCGAATTGCTGTTCGCGGCGCACGCCCCGGCTCGCCAATTCGGCAGCTTCCAGGCGCGCGCGCGAGGCCTCGAGCCGGAAGCGCGAAGCTTCCAACTGCGCCCAGGCCACGGTGACGCGCTCGCGCACGCGGCGCTGCACGTCGGCCAGATCGTAATTAGCGGCATCGCGCAAATGGCGCTGCTGACGGGTGCGGGCGCGGGTGGCGCCGCCGGAGAACAGGGGAATGCTGACCCGCAGATTGACCTGGTCTTCCGATTGTTCCTGGTAGGGCGAGGAACCGACCACATCGAAGCGGGAATTGGAGGATTCCAGAAATACCCGCATGCGCCCACTGGCGGCGGCGGCGTCGACGCTGGCTTCCGCGATAGCCACGTCCGCCACCGCTGCGACCAGGGCGGGATGGTCCTGCGCCAGTTCGATGGCTTCTCCCAGGGTGGCCGGCAATCCGACCAGCGAGGCCGGCGCATCCAGAGCGCCGGGTGAGTGGCCAGTGATCCGGTAATACGCTTCGCTGGCCTCGATGACGCTCAGCTGCGCGCGCGAAAGGTCGGCGCGCGCCTGCGCCACCCGCGCCTCGGCCTGGGCCACATCGGTGCGGGTGAGGAAGCCTTCGCGCAAATTGGCGCGCGCGAACCGCTCTTGTTCCTGCAGATTGACCAGCGATTGCTCCTGGGCCTCGAGTACCGCGCGCGCCAAGCGGGTGTCGCCGTAGGTCCCCGCCAATTCCACCGCCAGCTCCTGCGCCGCGTTCTGATAGGTGGCGGCGGCGGACGCGATCTGCGCCCGCGCCTGCCGGGTCGAGGCCCATACCCGCCCCGAGGAGAACAGCATGGTCGAGACCCTGAGCGTGGCCACCCAGAATTCCGGCTGGTCGCGCACATTGACCGCCAAATAAGGTTCGCTGCGGTCGATCGCGACGGCGTTGCCCTCGAGGCTGATCTGCGGCAGCAATTCCGCCCAGGCGATCGGACGGGTTTCGCGTACCGCCTCCAGGCGCGCGCGTTCGCGACCGAGTTCGGGACTGGTGGCGATGGCTGCGCGGGTCTCCTCCTCGAGCGTTTGCCCGTAGGCGGGCGCGACCATGCAGACCACCGCCGCCAAACCCATCATCAGTTCCGATTTACGCATCTCAGTTCTCGCGGAATGAGCGCCAAACCGTTTGGCTCAACGGTTCGAGCAGGTATTGCAGCGCGGTGCGCCGCCTTTGGGGAATAACCACTTCCACCGGCAAGCCAGGCGACAGCGTCACCTGGCCGTTGCCGGAAGCGCGTGAGATCCGCTCGATTTCAGAATGCGGCACGCGGATTTCGGCCTTAAAATAAAGCACTCCGTTGCGCGGGTCCTCGAAACGGTCTGCCGATAGGCGGTGCACCACGCCACGAGCGTATGGCATCTGCCGCCCCTCGAACGCCGCTAGGCGCACATTGGCCTCCTGGCCGGCTATGACATTGTCGGCGTCCATCGGGCGGATATTGACCTGCATGATCATGTCCTGCTCGTCGGGCACGATTTCCAGAATGCGCTCGCCGGGGCCGACAACCGCGCCTCGGTTAAACACCGCCAGCTCATGCACGCGGCCGGCCGCCGGCGCGCGCACGCGTGAACGCTCGAGTTGCACCCGCACCGCTTGCAGCCGCGGCTGCACCTCGGCCAATTGGGTTTCCACCAGGCGCAATTCCTGGGCGATCATCTGCGCGCGATCCTCGCGGATGGACAAGCTCTGCATCTGGGTTTCGCCGATGCCTTCGTTGGCCTGCTCGATCAGGCCCAGGAGTTCCGCGCGCCGCCCGGTGAGTTCGGCGACGGTGCGTTCGGCCGCACGCACCCGGGTTTCGGCGGCGAAGCCCTCCGATTGCAGCGCGCGCAAGCCTTCCAATTCATCGGTCACCAGCACGCTTTGCCGGTCGATCGCAACGATCTGCTGGCGATAACCGGCGATGCGGGCGGTGAGCCCCGACTGACGTTGGCCCTGCACCCCGGTCTGGGCCTGTACGGCCGATCGGCGCGCCGTCAATTCGTCCTGCTGTCGCGCCAGCACCGCGTCAGCCAGTTCGATATATTCCGGCGGCAGCGCCTCCCAACTCGCGGGGCGAGGAATTTCGCGAAGCCGCGCGCCTTCAGCGATCAGGCGCTCGCGCGAGGCTTCGAGTTCGATGCCTTGCACCGCCAGCCCGCGCTCCTGCGCGGCCAGCTCCACCGCCGACAATTCCACCAGAATTTGGTTGGCTTCGACATGGTCGCCCTCGCGCACGGCCAAGCGCGAGATGACGCCGCCGTCGCGATGCTGCACCACTTGGCGATTGCCGGCCACCTTGACCTCGCCGGTCGCCACCACGCCAGCGTCGAGCGGCGCCAGGGCCGCCCAGAGCCCGAACACCCCGAAAAAGAGCGTGATCGCGATAAGGCCGATGCGCCCCTCAATCCAGGGACCATCGTCTTTCGCCTGCTCATTGGCAGGTTGGGTATTCATGACTGCGCCCCCGCGGCGATTTGGTTGACCTGAGTTTTCCCCACAGACGACAGCTTCGCAAGTACTGTCTGCTGTGGACCGCACTCAGCGATGCGGCCATCTTGCAACACTATGAGTTTGTCGGCGGCTTTCACCACCCCGGTCCGGTGGGCGACCACGAACACCGTGCCGCCGCGCGCCCGCACCGCCTCCAGCGCCCCCACCAACGCCAGCTCGCCATCGGCATCCAAGTGCGAATTGGGCTCATCTAGGACAACGACAGTGGGATCGCCGAACAATGCCCGCGCCAGGGCGATGCGCTGGGCCTGGCCCGGGGAAATCCCAGATCCGGACGGGCCAAGTTCAGTTTCGTAGCCCCTGGGCAGGCGCAAGATCATCTCGTGGGCGCCCGCCAGCATGGCCGCCGCCACCACCTTGGGGCCGACCGGGGCGCCGCTCTGGTCGATCTGCGGCGCGAACGAGGCGATGTTATCGGCCACGGTGCCGTCAAACAGATCGATGCGCTGGGGCAAATAGCCGATGTGCTGGGCGAGTTCAGTTTCGTCCCAATCAGCGTAGCGGGCGCCGTCGATGCGGATCGCGCCGAGCTTCACCACCGCTGCATTGGCGAGTACGCGCGCCAGCGTTGTCTTGCCCGCCCCGCTGGGGCCGATAATGCCGACGATCTCGGCCGGACCGGCGATGAAGCTGGCTTGCTGCAGCGCAACCGTGCGTCCGTCCGGCGCCAGCGCCGAAACCTGCTCCAGCTGGATGCGGCCCTTGGGCGCGGGCAGCGGCGTATGATTTTGTGCAGGCTTGGCGTCGCCGAAAAGCTTGCGCAAGCCATTATAAGCCGCGACGGCGAGACCGATCTGGCGCCAGCCGCCGACGATCTGCTCGACCGGCGCGAAAGCGCGGGCGGTCAAAATAGTGGCGGCGATGATTGCGCCTGGCGAGATTTCGCGCTGCACCGCGAGATAGGCGCCGAGCCCAAGCGCCGCCGATTGCAGCAACATGCGCAGCGCCTTGGTGGCGGCGGAAAATCCCGCGCCCTTGAAAGTGGAATCGGTGTGCGCGTCGATATATTCGGCGCGGGCGCGGGCGCGGGCGCGGCGTTGGCGCATGCGCGCCCCGGCGCCGAGCGCGTGGATGGTCTCCGCCGCACCGAGATCGCTGTCGTGGGCGACGTAAAAGCCGCCGGCCTTGGCCGACAATTGCGACAGCGCCCCGCGCGTGGCGCGTTCGTTGACCAGCGCCAGCCCCATGATCGCCACCGCGCCGCCGAGCGCCAGCATGCCGATCCAGAAATGGATGATGAAGCAGATGCCGACAAACAACGGCGTCCATGGCAGATCGAGCAGACCGATGGCCGCCGGGCTGGTGATGCCCTGGCGCAGCGTGTCGAGATCGCGGGCGGTGGCGGCCGGCTGCACGCCCATGCGCCGGGCCCGCATGCTTTCCTGGATCACCGCGTCGCCGGCCAGCCGCTCGACCCGCAGCGCCGCGCGCGCCAGCAACCGGCTGCGCACCGCGTCGAGCAGCGCCAGCACTGCCAGCCCCACCACCAGCACCACGCTGAGCAGCACCAAGGTGAGCAGCGCGCCGGTCGGGAGCACGCGGTCATAGACCTGCAGCATATAGAGTGAGGGCGCCAAGTAGAGCAGGTTAATGGCGGCGCTGAAACCTATGATTAACCAGAAATGCTCGCGCAGCCCCTGCTTGCCGACGCCCAGCACTTCCGCCTCCTGCAGCGCCTCGGTCACCCTACGGGTCGATTGCTCTGTTTTGGTCCACCAGACCTTGGCCCGTTGGGCGGGGGCAGAGGCCCAGAGCTTTTGCCTAAATTGCTCCAAATAGGCGCGAAGATGGGGCGAAGGCCCCTCATCTGGCGTGTCAGCGCCGGCGCGCGCCTTGAAAATTCGGCCAAGCACGGGGATGCGAGAGAGTTCCATGTGTTCCCCCATTCAAGATTCCAGCCAGCCAATTGGCACAATCGCCTTAGCGGCCTCTAGGGGACACAAGTTTCCCCCGACAGCAGTTTCACCTAATGGGCAGATGCGAAAGTGGCGCGCCCCAGAAGGACGCGCCACTTTGCCGTTAACTGGCCTTTTACCCCGCTCACGGTCCGAAGAGGAAATCCGCGCCGGTGATAACGTTGTTGAGGTCGCCGTTAACGCCTACCAGCAAGAACGTGTTCACCCCATCGATGGTGACCCGGGTGCTGGCGCCCAGATCAGCGATGATGATGCGGGTGCCAATGTCGCCAGCGCCTAGACCGACAAACGCCGTGACATCGAGCAGATCCTGGCCGCCAGTCGCGTCGGCGTCGAAGCCGTTAATGGTGTCCGACCCCGAGCCCGGCGCGAACACGAAGATGTCGTTGCCGGCGCCGCCATTCATGGTGTCGTTGTTGGCGCCACCGTTCATGATGTCGTCGTTTGCATCGCCGTTCATGGTGTCGTTGCCGGCGCCGCCGAGCAGCGTATCGTTGCCGTTGCCGCCGGACAGGGTGTCGTTGCCGCCCTGGCCGTCCAGCACGTCGGCCCCGCCATTGGCGCCGCCCTGCAAATTGTTGGCGTTGCCGTTGCCGACAATGGTGTCGCTGCCAGAGCCGCCGGTGACGTTCTCGATCCCGGCGATTGTGCCGAAGCCGCTCGCCGTTCCCGCCGTCAGATTGACGCTAACCGGACTGCCCGCCAGCGTACCGGCAAAGCTCAAAGTGTCGGTCCCGCCGCCGAGGTCGGTGTTGACCACCTCGATGCTGGTAAGCGTCATGTTGTTGAAGCTGGCCAGCGCCGCGCCGTTATAGACCACGGTCAAGGCATTGCCGCCGTTGTTGCCATCGATCCGCAGCGTGTCGGTGTCGGCGCCGCCATTGTAGCTGACGTCGGTTCCGTCGCCGAAGCGGTAGATGATCAGATCGTCGCCGCCGTCGCCATTGACCACATCGCCGTTGCCGAGGCCGCCCATCAAGGTGTCGGCGCCGTCGCCGCCATTGATGGTGTCCGCGCCCACGCCGCCGTCGATGAAATTGGCGGCGGTGCTGCCGGTGATGGTGTCGTTGCCGTTTGACCCGAGCACGCCTTCAATGCTGCTGAGCGTGTCGGCAGCGATCTGGGCGCTGGTCGCCGTGCCGGCAACCAGATTGACCACCGCCCCGGCGTTGGTGAGCGCCAATGAATAGGTGTCGAAGCCCAGCCCGCCGATCACCTGGTCGACGCCGTCGTTGGGGCCGCCGGTGGGCAGCGAAGCGATCAGCAGATCGTCGCCGCCGCCGCCGTTCATGGTGTCGTTGCCCATGCCGCCGGTCAGGTTGTTGGAATTGCCGTCGCCGATCAGGCTATCGTTGCCCGCGCCGCCGACGACGTTCTCGATTCCGAGGATGTTGGTGAAGCCCGAGGCGGTTCCGATCGCCAGATTTACCGAGACCGCCACCGCAGCCAGCGTCGTTGAATAATTCAACGTGTCCACGCCAAGCCGAAGGTTGGCATCGACCCGCTCGACGTTGGAGATCACACCGGCCTCGATGCGATCCAGTGTGCCGCCGGCCGTCAGACGCACGTCCAGGATATCGACGGCGTCGGTGCCGGCGATGCTGATCGTGTCGAGATTGTCGCCGCCGTTGATCGAACCGGCGCCGTCACCCATCGTGTAGAGGAAGAGGTCGTTGCCGGCGTTGCCGTTGGCGGTGTCGTTGCCGGCGCCGCCGATCACGGTGTCGTCGCCATTGCCGCCATTGAGAATGTCCTCGCCGATGCCGCCTTCCAGACGATCGGCGCCGTCGCCGCCGTTGAGCGTATCGTCGCCGGCGCCGCCAAGCAGGCGA
Source organism: Alphaproteobacteria bacterium (assembly GCA_031400895.1). Taxonomy (GTDB): domain Bacteria; phylum Pseudomonadota; class Alphaproteobacteria; order Caulobacterales; family Aquidulcibacteraceae; genus Vitreimonas. The sequence continues at coordinate 11,929 of JANNQT010000045.1, forward strand.
TCATTGCCGGCGAGACCGTTCAGTGTGTCAGCGCCGCCATTGCCCTCGATCAGATCATCGAACGCCGTGCCGTCGACGGTGTTGCCGGTTTCGCCGTCAACGATGTGGCTGCCGACGCCGCCGGTGGCCGCGGAAGCGATTGTGTTGTCGAACCCAAAATCGTCGACATAGGTCACGACCACGCGCAGTAGCTGACCGGCAAGAGCCGCACCGACCACCAGCGTTGGGTTGACTTCTCCGGCGATGGGCGTGAACGGCCCGCCGTTCGAAACTTCCCATTGGTACGCAAACACCGCACCATGGATGCCGTCCGCATCGGTGAAGGCGAGCAGCGCACTGATCGTGTCGTCGACAGTCGGCGTCGGGTCGCTGATGAGCACCGCGCCGACGGGCGCATCGTTGACCCCCTCGACTGGGTCAGTCGCCGCGGAGAACACAGTCTCCGCCACGCCGTTCTGGTCGAGGAAATTCATGCGCACGCGGATCGCGGACGCCGCCTGGTCTTGGCCGGCCGTAAAGGTCAGTCCAGTGGCGGGAATCGGAACTTCCGAACCCTCGGGGCCCGGAACCATGATATCCGCCCAGAGCCCGGTTTCGCCGTCCTGCATCTGCCAAGTGATGGTCACTTGGCTGGTGATGACGCCGCCCGTCGCTGTGTTGTTCGGATCGAAAACCCCCGCAAACTCCGCCGTCAGCGTCTGGCCCTCCGTCGGCGTCGTATCGTCGATGGTAGGCACGCCGACCGGCGCCGAGTTGGGCGTCGCAATGATTTCGACCTGAACGTCGTTGAACTGCAGCCGTTCGATATTGCGCAGCAAGTCGATGCCGTTGAGTCCAGGTTCGCCGGGAACAATGTTTCCCTGCGCATCACGCGCTAAGTGCAACACGCGAATGAAGCCGTCGTTGTCCTGATCACTGATGCCTTCGGACGTGCCCTCGCCTTCGATGAAGTAATCGGCGCGAACTCCGGTATACACCGCTGTGTCGAGGTCCGAGGTCGAAGAGACCAATATCTCCCGGACAATGCCCAATCGGCCTGGATTGAGCGTGCCGGCCAGCAATTCCGCTTCAATGTCGCTCATCCAATTCGCGCGTTCGTTTGCGTCGTTGTAGTCGCCGTCATTGTTGCGATCAACGCCGATCGCGACGCGCAGGTAGGCGTCGCCATCAATGATGTCGTTGCCGCCGCGGCCCTCAATGATATCGGAGCCCGCGCCGCCCAGGATGATGTTGCCGCCAGTGAACATGTCGTCGCTGCCGGCGATATTGCCGTCAATCACCCCGTTCAGACCGGCCCCAGCCAAGCCTAGGAGAGCTTGCAAGCCGTCGATGCGCGCAATGCCTTCCGCGGTCAGCTCGTGGCCAACCATGGTCAGTTCGGGCGCGAGCGCGGCCCCAACCCTGCGGTCGTCGCCGCGCAAAGTGTCTGCGAACGCCGAACCCGACAGGCCTTCGGTGTTGTCGAAACGGTCGAGCG
>JANNQT010000046.1:0-20740 GCA_031400895.1 Alphaproteobacteria bacterium
GGCGTTCTTGCGAGCGCCGCTTCATCCCATTGGAGGACAAAATGCCCAAACTGAAGACCAAGAGCGGCGTCAAGAAGCGCTTCAAGCTCACGGCCTCAGGCAAGGTGAAGGCCGGCCCCGCCGGCAAACGCCACCGCCTGATCAGCCACAATGCCAAATATATCCGTCAAAATCGCGGCATGTCGGTGCTCGCCGAGCCGGACGCCAAGCGCGTCAAGCTCTGGATCCCGTACGGGCTCGATTGATTGCACGATCGAAAAAATGGAAACCGGTTTTTCGAGAAAAGTGCAGTCCAACAAAATTTGACGGAGTAAAAAATGGCACGCGTTAAAGGGGGCGTCACCGCGCACGCCCGCCACAAGAAAGTTCTGAAGAAAGCCAAAGGCTATTACGGCCGGCGCTCGAACACCTTCCGCACCGCCAACGCCGCGGTGGAGAAGGCCGCGCTCTATTCCTACCGCGACCGCAAGGTGAAGAAGCGCAATTTCCGCTCGCTCTGGATCGTGCGCATTAACGCCGCCGTGCGCGAAGAGGGGCTCACCTATTCGCGATTTATCAGCGGTCTGGTGAAAGCCGGTATCGAACTCGACCGCAAGGTGATGGCCGATTTGGCGATGAATCAGCCCGACGCGTTCAAGGGCCTGATCACCCAAGCCAAGGGCGCGTTGGGTTAAAGTGATCCAATCCGGGTGGTGTTGCACCCATTCCCGGACTGGCTGAAAGCCAAGTCCGGGACCCATGAACACCGGACGGGCAAATGGCGGGCGTAATTGTGCGAAGCGCCTTCGTCTCGTGTTCATGGGTCCCGGGCTCGCCGCTTCGCGGCGCCCCGGGAATGGGTGGGTAGTGATGACCGCAAATACAACTGATCTCCGCGCGCTCGAACGCGATCTCCCGGCCCGCATCGCCGCCGCGAGCGACGACGCGGCGCTTGAGGTTATCCGCGTCGAGTCGCTGGGCAAGCAAGGCTCGGTCTCGGCGCTGATGAAGACGCTGGGCTCGATGGCCCCCGATGAACGCAAGGAATTTGGGCCCAAGCTCAATGCGCTGAAGGAGGCGGTCACCGAGGCGATCCTCGCAAAAAAGGCCGCGTTCGCGGAGGCCGCGCTCGATGCGCAGCTGAAGAGCGAAGCGGTGGACGTGACACTGCCGCCAGTGCGCCCGCGCCTGGGCACGATCCATCCGGTGAGCCAGGTGATGGAAGAACTCGCACGCATTTTCGGCGAGATGGGGTTTGCGGTCGAGGAAGGGCCAGACATCGAGACGGACTTCAACAATTTCACCGCGCTTAACTTTCCGCCTAAACACCCCGCGCGCGAAATGCACGATACGTTTTTCATGAACGCGGTCGATGAATCCGGCGCGCGCAAAGTGCTGCGCACGCACACTTCGCCGGTGCAGGTGCGCACCATGCTGAAGCAGAAGCCGCCGATCCGCATGATCTGCATGGGCCGCACCTATCGCTGCGACAGCGACGCTACGCACACGCCAATGTTCCACCAGATCGAGGGCTTGGTGATCGACGAAACTTCGAGCATGGCGGATTTAAAGAGCGTGCTGATCGCGGCGATCAAGGCGTTCTTCGAGGTCGACGACGTGCGCCTGCGCTTCCGCCCGCACCATTTCCCGTTTACCGAACCGAGCGCGGAGGTGGATGTCGGCTGCGATCGCAGCGGCGGGCAGATCAAAATTGGCGCGGGCGAGGATTGGCTGGAGATTCTCGGCTCCGGCATGGTTCATCCCAACGTGCTCAAAAATTGCGGCATCGATCCGGAAAAATACCAAGGCTACGCCTTCGGCATGGGCATCGATCGCCTGGCGATGCTGAAATACGCCATGCCGGATTTGCGCGCTTTCTTCGACGCGGATACGCGCTGGCTGAGGCATTACGGGTTTTCGCCGCACCTGTTGCCTGGCTTGGCGCAGGGGGTGGGGTGATGACTCCCACGCGTCAAAATACACTCCGTCATTCCGGACGCGCGGAGCGCGATCCGGAACCCAGCGGCAACATAAGCGGTGGCTGCCGCTGGATTCCGGGTTCTCGGCTATCGCCGAGCCCCGGAATGACGGTGGCTAGTTTGGCGCCAGCGGAGCGCGCCCGATGAGATTCACGCTTCCCTGGCGCAGTGAAAGTGGGGCGCATAGCTCATGAAATTCACGCTCTCCTGGCTCAAGCAGCATCTCGCCACCGATGCCAGCATCGACGAGATCGTCGAGCGCATGACCATGACCGGCCTTGAGGTCGAGAGTGTGGAAGATTCCGGCGCGAAGCTCGCGGCGTTCACGGTCGCGCGCGTGATCAGCGCGGAGAAGCATCCCAACGCCGACAAGCTCCGCGTCTGTCAGGTTGAAACCAAGCTCGGGCAACTTGAAATCGTTTGCGGCGCGCCGAATGCGCGCAGCGGTCTGGTCACCGCGTTCGCGCCGATCGGCACGTTCATCCCCGGAAGCGGCATCACGCTGGAGGCGCGGCCGGTGCGGGGTGTGGTGTCGAACGGCATGTTGTGTTCGGGCGCGGAATTGGAGCTCGATGCCGATGCCGACTGCATTCTCGAACTTGATTCCAATCTCAAAGTCGGAACCCCGCTCGCCGAAGCGCTGGGCCTAGGCGATCCGGTGATCGATATCGAAGTCACGCCCAATCGCCCCGATTGGCTCGGCGTTGTTGGCATCGCCCGTGATCTCGCCGCGGCGGGATTGGGCAAGCTGATCACCAAGGATATCGCGCCGGTTCCCGGCCAATTCGTTTCGCCGCAAAAGGTGGCAACCGAAGCGCCGGAGGCTTGTCCCACCTTCGCCGGCCGGCTGATACGCGGCGTTAAGAACCGTCCGTCGCCGGCTTGGTTGCAGCAGCGCCTGCGCGCCGTTGGCTTGCGGCCACGCAACGCGCTGGTGGACATCACCAATCTCATCTCGCTCGACCGCGCGCGGCCGCTGCACGTTTACGATGCGGCAAAGCTGAACGGTGCGGTGCGCGCGCGCATGGGGCGGGCGGGCGAAAGCTTCAAGGCGCTCGACGGCAACACTTATGAAGTCACCCCCGAGCAATGCGTGATCGCAGACGATGCGCGCGTGCTCGGCTTCGGCGGAATCATGGGCGGGGAATATTCCGGCTGCTCGGAAGCCACCACGGACGTGTTGATCGAGAGCGCCTATTTCGATCCCACGCTGACACACGCCACCGGGCGCGCCACTGCAATCGTTTCCGACGCGCAATACCGCTTCGCGCGCGGCGTGGATCCCGAAAGCTGCGCGCTGGGCATCGAGCTGGCGACAGCTTTGGTGCTCGAATTCTGCGGCGGCGGACCGTCGGAGATCATGATCGCGGGGCAAACGCCCGCGCCGGCAAAGCCGGTGAGCTTCGATCCCGCGCGCGTGCGCAGCCTGGCCGGCATCGAAGTAAGCGTGGCGCGGAGCAAGGAAATTCTCCACGCGCTTGGCTTTGGGACCAAGCCGGACGGGAAAAAACTCTCCGTGCAGCCGCCGTCATGGCGCCGCGACATCGAAGGCCCGGCCGATCTGGTCGAGGAAATCGCCCGTATCGAGGGCTTCGACAAAATGCCGGAAACCGCGCCGCCGCGCGCGTCCGGCTATCGTGCGCCGCCGGCCAGCGCCGGCGAAAGCCGCATGCGGCTGGCGCGCCGCGCTTGCGCTTCGCTCGGCTACAACGAAGCGATCACTTGGAGTTTCTGCTCGCGCGCACACGCGTTGGCGTTCGGCGGCGGCGGCGAGCGGCTTATGCTGGCCAACCCGATCTCCTCCGATCTCGATTGTATGCGGCCTTCGGCATTGCCGAATCTGGCGGTCGCGGCGCAAAAGAACGCCGACCGCGGCTTCGACGATGCGCGCCTGTTCGAAGCCGGGCCGATCTATCTCGATGACAGCGATGCTGGCCAGCAGCGCACCATCGCCGCGCTGTGGCGCGCGCGTCAGCCCCGGCATTGGCGCGCCGCGCACATGCCCGACATTTTCGATGTGAAGCGCGATCTCATGATGGTGCTCGAAGCCATCGGCGCGCCGGTGGCTTCGCTGCAGACGTCAAGCGATGTTCCCGCGCATTGGCGCCCCGGCAAGGCGGGCGCGTTGCGGCTCGGGAACAAAGCCATGGCGCTGTTCGGCGAAATCCATCCGCGCGCGCTGAAAGCGCTCGATGTCGAGGCCCCGGCGCTGGCGTTCGAGATTTTCCTCGATGCGCTGCCCGCACCGCGTGCAAGAGCCGGGCGTTCCAAGCCGCCGCTGGAAAAGCTCGAACTGCAGCCGCTGACCCGCGATTTCGCCTTCGTGGTGGAAGATAAGATCGCCGCCGCCGACCTCGTGCGCGCCGCCTTCGGCGCCGACAAGACGCTGATCGCCGATGTGTCGCTGTTCGACGTCTATCGCGGCGAGCGAATGACGTCAGGCAAGAAGAGCCTCGCCATCGAAGTGACGCTGCAACCGCGCGAGAAGACGCTAACCGATGCCGAGATCGAAGCGGCAGCTGCGAAAATCGTCAGTGCGGTGATAAAGGCGACGGGCGGAGTGCTCAGGGGGTAATTTTTCGGCCCGCACAGAAGCGCGTCTGAAGACGCGCGGTCCGAGTAGATCGGCTCTCGCCGAGCCCCAATGACGGTGTATGTATTTGGAATGAACCCCTTCAACCTCACCGGCCAGCAAGCGCTGATCACCGGCTCTGGCGCTGGCCTCGGCCTCGCCAGCGCACAAGCGCTAGCGGGCGCTGGCGCGCATGTGTGGGTGAACGGGCGCGACCACGCAAAGCTCGATGCGGCGGTCGCCAGCATCCAGGCCGAAGGCGGGGCGGCGAGCGCGCTGGTGTTCGATGTCACCGATGAAGCCGCCGCCGCCGCTGCATTCGCGCGCATCGAAGCGGAGGCGGGGCGGCTTGATATTCTGGTCAACAATGTCGGCCTGCGCGACCGTCGCGGGCTGTTCGAGATCGACAGCGAAGCGGTGCGCCGGTTGATCGGAACCAATCTCACCACGCCGTTCGAACTCGCGCGCCGCGCCGCGAAGATCATGATCGCCGGCGGGCGCGGGGGGCGCATCGTCAATATCTCCTCGGTAGCGGGCGCGATCGCCAATCCGGGCGATCCGGTTTACGGCATCACCAAGGCTGGGCTGGATGGGCTGACGCGCGCGCTCGCCGCCGAACTGGGGCCGTACAACATCAACGTCAACGGCGTCGCGCCGGGATTCTTCAACACCGAGCCGAACGCCGCCGCTGCCTCCGATCCGCGAACCGCCAAATTCTTGAAGCGACGCACTTCGCTCGGCCGCTGGGGCGAGCCGGAGGAAGTCGCGCCCGCGGTGCTGTTGCTTTGCTCACCTGGCGCCTCCTACATCACCGGCCAGGTGCTGGCCGTGGATGGCGGACTGTCGACGCATTATTGAAACTTCGTTCCCCGGGGCGCGCGGTGCGCGAACGCGGGCAGGCCCTAGTGTGTGCGGTCCACGCGACCGGCTCGGCGCCCGCTTTGAGGGCTTGGCCGGGGAGCGGTGAAAGGTAACGAACATGAATACCTGGACGCTTCTCTTTGTGGCCGGCGCGCTGGAAATCGTCTGGGCCATCGGGCTCAAATACGCCGACGGCTTCACCAAGCCGATCCCGTCCGCGATCACCATCGCCGCCATGGCCGCGAGCGTGTATCTGCTGGCGCTGGCGGCGCGCAATTTGCCGATCGGCACGGCCTACGCGGTGTGGACCGGGATCGGCGCGGTAGGCGTGGCGCTCCTGGGCATCATGCTTTTCTCCGAAAGCGCGAATGCGCTGCGGCTTGGCTGCATCGCGCTTATCGTGGTGGGGATAGTCGGGCTCAAGCTTTCAACGCCTGGCTGAGCGGGTTTGGCGCGATTTGGCTGGCCCCGTTTGAACCGAGCCCATGCCCCTGATCAAGCGCAAGCATGCTAACCCCGGGCGATAAAGCCGTTGGGCTTCATCATGCGGGCGATGTCGAGGGCGGCGCGCACTTGGGCGGCGTCTTTTTCCTTGTCGTCCTCGGTCATCGCCTCCCACGGCGCGAGCTTGTCGTGGATCATCAGGTCGTTGTCGCGCTTTTCGCCGGGGCCGGCCGGACGCCAGCCCGACATCAGCCGCTCGGCCACCCAGCGATCGTGCTCGCGCTGCGCCATTTTCGGCATCAGCTCGGCAGCGATGGTGGGCAAGGCGTCGCTTTTCTCGTCGGCTGATTTTCCCGCGGGGCGCCAGCCGGCATCCCACAATTTCACCAGCGCCGCGTCGGCGACGGCGCGGTTGGCGGCGCGATAGGTTTCCAGCACCTCGGTCCAGTCCTTCATCGCCATCTGCAATTCGCGCAGACTCATCGGGTCTTTCTCGCCCAGGCCTTTGTTGTAATGCTCGTGCGCCACCGCCGCGCCACGGTCGAGCGCGCCATCAAGGATGCGCGCGCGCGTGGCCGTGGCCTGGTGCGCGCCGAACGCCTGCAAATAGGCGTCAAGCTCTTCGGTCTCGTCGCCCTTGGCGTATTGTTGGGAAAACTCCGACTGGCTGCTCTCGTACATGAAGATCGGCGTCGGCCAGCGCAGGCGGTGGTTGCAGGCGCGCTTGAGCGCGATGGCGAGGTGAATGTTGCCCGGATCGGCGCCGGTGGCGACCACGAGCGCCGTCGGCTTGCCGCGCGCGGCCTCCACAGAATCGAGCAATTCACCGCCGACCGATACCGCGTCCCAGTTGAACGGCAGGAAGGCGATGTCGGCGCTCCACAAATCCGGGTGCGCGAAAGCTTCGCGGTGGCGGGCGCGGTAGCCGGCTTCGGCGGCTTGCGGATCGGGCGTCATCACCGTCAGGCGCGGGGCGGCGAAGTGCGCCGACCACAAACTCTTCAGCACGCAATTGGCGACCATTTCCGCATTGGCGTCGAAGCCGAAGAACACCAGGTGCACGCGGTCCTGCTTCAATTGCCGCGCCAGCGTGAGCAGCGTCTGGCTCTCTTGCTGGAACAGGGCTCGCGCGGCGGTCTCGTTGAGCGAGAACGGCTTGGGATCGATCGCCGGCGGCCCCTTGCGCTTGCGCGACTGCGCCGAGCGCATCTCGCGCGCCTCCCTGAGCAGCATGGAGGAGCGCGTCGCCACGTGGACGCCGATCGGGGGCTGACGGCGCGCCTTCCCCACCAGCCGCCGCACCGCCGCTTCGATCTGCAAATTGAAGGTGTCGTCCGGCTCGAACGCCACCACGTGCGCGGCATGGTCGGCCCGGGCGGTGCGTAAGGTTTCCAACTGAGTGGCCTCGCCGACCAGCACCACCACGCCCTTGCGACGCAGGCCAAGCGCGGTTTCGTCGGCTAAATCCTTGGCGATCAGGATCACCGCGTCGCCGGCGCGGCGGCAGTCCAGCGCCAGCGACAATGCACCGGGGCTTTGCCCGGCAACCACCACATGGCGCGCGGCGCCGAGGTTGAACAGCCGCGCCAGCGCGCCGCCTAATTGGCCCGAGAACGCAAACAACAAGCCGATCATCGGCGCGCCGATGGCGGCGAAACGCACCACGTCGAGCAGCCAAGCATCCATGCCCGGGCGCGCTGGCGCTTCGAAATAAGTGTCCCACATGCTGACCGCGCCAATGGTGCGGTAGATCGCGTCGGGCAGCGGCGCGTCGCGCCAATACATCAGGCCGCCGACGATCCAGGTGAGGGTGACGCCAATGACGATGATCCAGCGCACCACGCTGGCGCGGGCATGGGAAAGCGCGGTGAGCCGGGCGGCCGCATTCGACCAGGCATTGCCGTATTGATGCGCCATCTCTAACGTCCCCTGCAGCTTCGCCCGACCCCCAGTCCCGCGCCATTGTTGTCCCGGCGGCGGGGCGTGTCCAGCCCGCGGAGTTGCACGCGCCGCCCCGTTCGCCTAGCAGGGAGCGCGCTGGCCCCGTAGCTCAGTTGGAAGAGCAGGTCCGTCCTAAGGACACGGTCGGGAGTTCGAGTCTCTCCGGGGTCGCCAATTGGGGGCGCGCTATTTCTTCGCCATGAGCGCGTCGTCGATCTCGCGCGCGCGGATGGCAGCGGGGCGGGCTTGCAGGCGCGCCGAATAGGCTTCGAACGCGGGGCGCTTTTCCAGCCAGCCGAATTGCAGGCCCCAGCCGATCTGGGCGCCGACATAGACGTCGGCGGCGGTGAATCGGTCGGCGGCGATGTAGTCGCGGCCGCGCACGGCGCTTTCCAGCGCGTCCACCACATCCGCCAGCGAGCCGTAACCCGCCATCGCCTTGCGCTCGGCGGGAACGACAAAGCCCATGGCGCTATTGGTGCTCGCCGCTTCCAAGGGCCCGGCGGCGAAGAACATCCAACGATAAAAACGGGCGCGCTCTTCGTTATTGACCGGCGCCAGACCCGCCTGCGGGAACGCATCAGCAAGATACGCGCAAATCGCCGCGCACTCGGTCACCACCGCATCGCCATGCTTGATCGCCGGCACCTTGCCCATCGGGTTAATGCTCAGATATTCGGGCGCCTTCATCGTTGTGGCGTAATCGAGCAGGTGCGTGGTGTAGGGTTGGCGAACCTCCTCCAGCATCCAGCGCACGATGCGCCCGCGCGACATCGGGTTGGTGTAGAAATGCAATTCGTCGCTCATGGATTGGCGCCTTGCTGCGGCAGTTCCGGTTGCGGGGGTAGCGGCGGCCCAATGAACTCCGCCTCGACCGCGAATTCGACGTCGTCGCCCACGCCCATGGTCGAGCCCGGCGCGGGCACGCCGAAGGCAATACCGAAATCGGAGCGCTTGAAAACGCCGTGCGCGGAAAAGCCGATGCGGGCGTTGGGATCCATCGGGTGGCCGCGATAGCCGCCGTTGAAGCGCGCCTCGAGCGTCACCGGCCTGGTCACGCCGTGCAGCGTGAAGTCACCGGTGACGCGCGCGGTATTGGCGCCGGTGGGCTCAACCCGGGTCGATTGGAACGTGATGCGCGGATGCCGCGCGGCGTCGAACCATTGCGGACCCAGCATCTCCGCGGTGAAGCCCGGCGGCGGGGCGGGCAAGGTGAGCGAGCGCACCTCGATGCTCGCGGTCACGCCCATCGCCTCGATTTGCGCGGGGTCGAATTGCAGCTGTGTGCTGAATTCGGTGAAGCGGGCGGTGTACATCGACATGCCGATGTGATTGACGCGGAACGTCAGATCGGCGTGCGAGGGATCGAGCCGGTAGGCGCCCGCCGGCGCATCATGGACGATGGCCGCATGCTCAACCGGCGCCGGGGGCTCTGCGCAAGCGGCGACCAGCAGCGCCGCGGCCAGGATCGTTCGCTTCATGCCGTTTCTCCCAATGTGCGCGCCAGCTCTTGCAGGATCATGGTCCAGCCGGCTCGGGTTCGCTCGGCATAATCGGGCCAAACGCCTTCGTGTTTCAAATTGAGCTCCGCGCCATCGCCGCTGGACGCGATTTCAATGGCCACTTGTGTTGACGGCGCATTGGGGTCAACGCCAAAGCTGAACGCCAGCCGGCGCGGGCGATCGATCTCGAGATAAGTACCAAAATGCGTCTCCAGCACCTCCCCGCGCCGCTCGGCGATCACGAAGCCGCCGCCGACGCGCGGGTTGATTTCCACTTTCTCCATCTTGCCGCCGGGGGTCGCGAACAGGAATTGCGGAATGCTTTCGGCGTCGAGCCAAGCGTCAAACACGCCCACCGGGGGCGCGTTGAACCGACGTGTGACGATGATCTCCGGGTTGGGCGCCATGGCATTTTCCTCGCCCTGCTCGGCGCTCTAGCGAAGCATAGTCCATAACCACCCGATTTCGAGTAGCAAGCGCTCCCGAGGCTGTTCGTCAAGTGAAACTTGTATTGGCCGGCGACAAGCGCTTGAGTGAATGAGCACAAGAGGGGACATTCATGCGCGCATTCATCTTCGCGGCGCTGTTGGGGGGTGCGCTCATGACCAGCGCCGATGCACAAACCCCGCCGCGCGATCCAAACTTCGGTCGCGGCGAGCGTGTGAGCGGCGAGAGCTTCGCCACCCGCTCGCCGGTGCTGGGCGCGCACGGCGCGGCCGCAACCGCGCATCCGCTGGCGACGCAGACCGCGCTCGATGTGCTGCGCGCTGGCGGCACGGCGATTGATGCGGCCATCGCCGCTAATGCCATGCTCGGCTTGGTCGAGCCCACCGGCAGCGGCATCGGCGGCGATATTTTCGTCATCGTCTGGGATCCAGCGACGCGGCGGCTGCATGGTTATAACGGCTCGGGGCGCAGCCCCCGCGGCTTGTCTTTCGCTGAAATGCGCCGCGTGGCGGCGGCGCGCGGCAATGCCAACGCCGTGCCGAGTTTCGGCGCGGCGAGCGTCAGCGTGCCAGGAACGGTCGATGGCTGGTTTGCGCTGCACGAACGCTTCGGGCGCACGCCGATGGCGCAGCTGCTCGCGCCCGCCATCGCCGCCGCCCGCGAAGGCGCGCCAATTCCGCAAACGATCGCGATGTATTGGGCGAACAATCGCCGGCGGCTGGAGCGTGAATTCACGGAAGGACGACTCGAAGAATATGACAATGCTTGGCGAACATATTGGTGCGACCAGTCGCTCGTGACACGCCATGCCGACGGGATTTCGCAGAGGCTACTCCGGGGTTGTGACGGCAGCAGGATGCCCGACGGCCATTCTCTCTTCACCAATCCCGACCTCGCCGACACGCTGGAGCTGATCGGCAGGGAGGGGCGCGACGGGTATTACAAGGGCCAGATCGCCCGCACCATCGACACCTACATGCGCCGCATTGGCGGCTGGTTGCGCTACGAGGACCTTGCGGCGCACCAGGGCGAATGGGTTGATCCAGTGTGCGTGCCTTATCGCGATGTCGAGCTGTGCGAATTGCCGCCGAACTCGCAAGGCGTCGCCGCGCTGCAGACGCTGCGCATCCTGGACGGCTTCAATCTGCGCAAGATGGGCTTCCTGAGCGCCGATTCGCTGCACACGCAGATCGAGGCGACGCGGCTCGCCTTCGCTGACCGCGCGCGCTTCTACGGCGACCCCGCGTTCACGCACTTTGACGTGCGTCGGCTGCTGACTGATGAGTACACTGCTGAGCGCCGCGCCATGATTTCCAATGATCGAGCCATGCCCCCGCCGCCGCACGCGGAGCTGCGCATCGATGGCGACACCACTTATCTCACCACGGCTGACTCAAGCGGCATGATGGTGTCGCTGATCCAATCCAATTATCGCGGCATGGGTTCGGGGTTGGTGCCGGATGGGCTCGGCTTCATGCTGCAAAATCGCGGCGAGATGTTCGCGCTGCAGCGCGGTCATCCGAACCAATACATGCCCGGCCGGCGTCCGTTCCAGACCATCATTCCCGCGTTCGCGCTCAGAAATGGCCAGCCCTGGCTGGCGTTCGGACTCATGGGCGGGGACATGCAGCCGCAGGGCCATGTGCAGATCATCGTCAATCTCGTCGACTACGACATGGATTTGCAGGCCGCTGGCGATGCGGCGCGCTATCGCTTCCATGGCGGCGCCGAGCCCACCGGCGATCAGCCTGACGGAGTCGGTTTTGTCGCCATGGAGAACGGCGTGCCGCCAGCGGTGCGCGCCGAACTCGAACGCCGCGGTCATCGCGTGCGGCCGGCCGACGGCAGCTTTGGCGGCTATCAGGCGATCATGCGCAACCAGAATGGCGTGTACGAAGCCGCCACCGAGATGCGCAAGGACGGCAGCGCGGGGGCTTATTGAGGGTGCCGACCGCCTTTCTCTTCACCCATCCCCGGACGCGCGGAGCGCGTTCCGGGGCCCATGAACTCAGCACTTGCATTGCGACCATGCGCTTTCGGCGTTCTTGGGTCCCGGACTTGGCGCTGCGCGCCAATCCGGGAATTGGTGTTTGGTGTGTGGCGCTTTTCTTGATCGCTCTCATCCTCAGCGCCTGCGGCCCGAACATCGGCGCGTTGGAGAAAGGCGAGGAGGGCAAGGTCGCGCGCGCTTATGGCGGCGACACGCTGGAGCTGGAATCCGGTCTGCGCGTGTTCCTCGCCGAAATCGACGCACCGCGCGGGGAGCAGGAATACGCCGCCCAGGCGCAAGGCGAATTGGAAGCGCTGGCGCTGCATCGCAACGTGCGCCTCGCATACGGGGGAACGCGCCGCTGGGTGCGGCGCGCGCGTGAAGGCGAGCCGGCGCCAGCGGAAGCGCCGCAGGAGACCGCAATCGCGCACGTTTACGTGCAAAGCGAGGGCGGGCGCTGGTTCTGGCTGCAGCATGAGCTTGTCTCGCGCGGCGCGGCGTTCGTGCGCCCGCGGCGCGACAATCACGCCCGCAGCGGCGAACTGATCGCGCTCGAAGCGCAGGCGCGCGCGAGCCAACGCGGCTTGTGGGTCAAGCGTGGCTATCGTCCGCTGAGCGCCGCCGACGCAATTGCGGCGGCGCTGGCCTACGGCGAAAATTGCGCGCGCGCCGCCGCGCCCTATCGGCTGGTCGAGGGCCGCATCGCCAACGTGTTCCAGAATGAGCGCCGCGCCGCGCTAGATTTCGAGATAGGCGAAGCGGGCGCGCCGCGCTTCAGCGCCGTGGTGTTCGGCGAAGCGTTCAGCGGCTGGGAGGGCGAACCGTTGCAAAGCCTTTCCGGGCAGCGCGTGCGCGTGCGCGGAGCCCTCGGCGTGTTCAGAGACGCGCCGCAAATCTGCGTCGATGACGCGCTGCAGATCGAGCTGGTGGCCGAGTAAACCAGCGGTCCCTAACTTTGACCTTCGCATGAAACAAAGGGCCGAGCTTGCGGCCCGGCCCTTTGGCATTCTTGCTGGTTCGAGCCGGCTACGCCGCCTCGGCGTCCTCGGGCGCGGCTTCTTCGGCCGCCGCCGCTGCCGCGACCGCGCGCGCCCGCTTCAGCGCCAGCGACGCGGAAACACGCTGCACGGCGGCGTCGCGGTCGGTTTTTTCCACCGCCGCCAGCTCGCGCGCCATCCGGTCGAGCGCGCTTTCGAACAATTGGCGCTCAGAATAGGATTGCTCGGGCTGGTCGCTGGCGCGGTAAAGGTCGCGCACCACTTCGGCGATCTGCACCAGGTCGCCGGAATTGATCTTGGCTTCGTATTCCTGGGCGCGGCGGCTCCACATGGTGCGCTTGATGCGGGCGCGGCCGTGCAGCGTCTTCATCGCCTGGTTGACGACATCGGTGGAGGCGAGCTGGCGCATGCCGCTGGCCTTGGCCTTGGCGGTGGGAACCCGCAGGGTCATTTTGTCCTGCTCGAAGGAGATCACGAACACGTCGAGGTCCAGCCCGGCGACGGACTGCTTTTCGACTCCCATGACGCGTCCCACGCCGTGCGCCGGGTAAACGATGTGGTCGCCCGGACGGAAAGAGGTCGGCATGGCGGCGGTCTGCATTCTTGTGCTCCTCAATATTGTTATTGCGGCAGCCGGTTACCCAGACGTCAAATCAGCGCGCACAAAGCCATGGACGGCTGGCCCTCAGGCCCCCGGCGCCGCTCCGAACGTAATGATTTGCGTTATGGACCGATCCGATTGCTGCCGGGCGCGGCTTGGGCCACCCCTAAACGAGAAGTTATGCATATCACAGTTTTACGCGTTGCGGAAGCCGGCGCCCCAAAATGGTCCAAGGGGCGCCTTTGAGGTCAATCGCCCTCGCCGGGCTTAGAACTGAAGTATTTGTCGAACTTGTCCTTTTGGTCCTTGTAGTCATCGGCGTCAGAAGGGGGTTTCCCTTTGTGGGTGATATTTGGCCAGATCTTGGAGAAATCAGTATTTACCTTTAGCCACTTGCCATCGGGATCGTCGGCGGTATCGGGCTTTATCGCGTCGACCGGGCATTCCGGCTCGCAGACGCCGCAATCGATGCATTCGTCCGGGTGAATAACGAGGAAGTTTTCGCCCTCATAGAAGCAGTCGACGGGGCAGACCTCGATACAGTCCATATATTTGCAACGCACGCATGCATCGGTGACGACGTAGGTCATGATTCCCTTCGCTTTCGAGGGGGCCCACATGGCGGGGCGGTGCGCCAGCGTCAAGCAAGGCCTGCTCCATCGTCGATTTCAAGGAGGCTATGCCATGGCCCGCAGCCTCACCGCCGCGCCGCCGGGCACGGGCTCGCCGGTTCATCGCGCAGGATCGGGAAACGCTGGCGGTCGGCGTCGGAGAAATTGATCATGCCGATCGCGCGCAGCCGGTCGCAAGCCATGCGCACCTGCTCGCCGGCGGAGGCGAAGACGATGGGATCGAGCGCCCACACCCGCGCGGTGTTGTCCTCGGAGGCGGTGACGATGCGGGCGCCGTCGGGGCTGAAGGCGGCGCTTGTCACCGTGTACTCACGTTCGCGCAGGGCCGCGATCTCGCGGCCGCTGCCGGCGTCCCACACTCGCGCGGTGCCGTCCCCGGAGGCGGTGACGATGCGGGTGCCGTCGGGGTCGGGGCTGAACGCGGCGCTTGTCACCTCGCTCTCATGCCCGCTCAGGGTGGCGATGGCGCGGCGATCATCTGGAGTGTTTGGGCTCGCGTCCCACACGCGCGCGGTGTGGTCCTCAGAGGCGGTGACGATGCGGGTTCCGTCTGGGCTGAAGCTGGCGCTCTCCACCCGGCCCTCATGCCCGCTCAGCGCAGCGATGGCGCGGCCGCTGCTCGAATCCCACACCCGCGCGGTGTTGTCGTCAGAGGCGGTGACGATGCGGGTTCCGTCCGGGCTGAAGCTGGCGCTCGACACCCAGCCCTCATGCCCTTCGAGTATCCGAACGAGCCGCGTGTGGGTGTAGCCGGCGACCAGCGCGGTGCGCGCCGCATTGTAGCCGCCCGGCCGCCATCAGCTGCTCGAACCAGCCGCGCCGCGCCGCCGGATCGCCCGCCAGCGCGATCAGCATGGCTTCGGCATGACGATTATCCGCCATGGGTGCATCAGCTTCGCCGGCGAAGATGGCGGAGCGGTTTTCGCCGGCCGTGTGGGTCGCGCGCGCCGCGGTGAAGCTCAACCAGCCCGAAATCAAGATCAGCACCGCCGCCACACCGCCGCCGATCAATGTCGCCCGCCGCGCCAGCTTGTCCGCGCGCGCCTTCTGCGCCAGCGCGGCTTCCGCTTGCGCCAGCGCGCTTTCGCGTTCGGCGATTTGCGCTTGCGCTTCGGCTTTGCGCTGCTCGCCGGCGGTTTCGGAGGCGGCGATGTAGTCGCGCACCAGCGCCAGCACTTGGCCGCCCTTCGGCGTGCGCGTGCGCCAGCCCAAAGCTTCCTCTAGCGCCACGCCGCGGAGCAACAGATCGTCCGGCTTATCGCGCGCCCATTCCGCCGCTTGCTCCGAGAGCCGCGTCTGCTGGCGCAGCCAGCCGAGATCCACCTTGAGCGCGTGCGTCAGCTTCTGCACGCCGGAATAAAAGCCCGAGCCCGGAAGCGCCGGGCTAGTGTGGAAGGGAATGTAATTGAGTTCGCTCAGCTGCGGCGGCGGGGCCACGCCCTCCACCGGGTGCGGCGTCACCGGGATCATGCGCTTGCCGTGCGCGGCCGCGTGCTCCACCTCCCAGCGGCAAATGGGCGAGGCCGCGCTGGTCTCGCTCAGCACGAACACCACCGTGTCGCAGGAAAAGATCAGCGCGCCGAGGCGATCTTTCCATTTCTCGGCGGCGTCGATGTCGTGGCGGTCGAGCAGGGGCTCGAAGCCCTTGTCCTCCAGCGCCAGCATCAATTGGTCGGCGAAAGCGATGTCCGCGCGCGAATAGGAGACGAACACCTTGAGCCGGTCTTGCGCTTCGGTCTCATTCTGGTTGTCGGCCATTGTACATCCCTACCCTGCGGTAAGGTTATGCCGAAAAACCCGGTTTGGAAAAGCAGAAAGAAAGCAGAACGAATCTCAAGAGACCGGGCGGCGGCGCTAAATCTCCCCCAGCGCGTGCAAATAAAGATCGCGGAGCTGCTCTTGCTCCTCGCGCTCGTTGCGGTCGAGTTTGCGGATGCGGATTACCTGGCGCAGCACTTTGGAATCGAAGCCGAAGCTCTTGGCTTCGGCGTAGCTTTCCTTGATGTCGTCGGCGATGCCTTTTTTCTCTTCCTCTAGCTTTTCGATGCGCGCCACCAGCTGGCGCAATTTCTCCCGCGTGGTTTGCGTCAGCGATTGCGCCGCCACCGTTTCCGTCGCCGCCGACGCGCCAAAATCAGCCATTTCCCGCCCCTTGGTTTTCGAGAATCGAATCGTAGGGGAAGGCTAGCGCGCGAGCGCGGGCGCCGCCATCTCGTTGACACGCCGAATCGCCGCCAGCACCAGATCGGTGCGCAGCCGGTGGGGCATGTGGCCGGTGTCCGGCGCGATCACCAGTTCGGCCGCCGCCAGCTCCACAGCCAGCGCGCGCGCGTTGCGCTTGGGGCTGACGATCTTGTCCTTCTCGGCGGTGACGATCACGGCGGGAGCGAAGATATCGCCATAACGCGGGGCCTGCGCGGCGAACTCGGCCTTGGTGGCGCGCACGTCGCGGGCGTTGGCGCGAAACGCGCGCGGGCGAAACATCAGCCCGACGCCGCCTTGCTCGGGATATTCCACCGGCGGTTGCCGCGGCCAGAAATTCGCCGCCACCGCCGCCGGGGCCAGCATTGGGCCGATGCTGGGAACCAGCAGGCTTGAAAAAGCGTGACCCAAACCCGGAATGGCCGCGAGTTTGACCCACCAGGCGTTATCGTGCGGGTAGGGATGGCTGGCCGGCGCGATCAGCACCAGGCCCTTGACCAGTTGCGGAAAATCGAGCGCCAGCCGCAAGCTCACCGCCGCCCCCAGCGAATGGCCGACGATCAGCGCCGGGCCTTGCCCGGTTTGCTGCAGCACTTGCGCCGCCATCCGTGCTTGCAGCGCCAATGAGGCGCCGCCGCGGCGCGGACGCGTGGAATGCCCAAGCCCGGGGCGGTCGTAGGCGATGACGCGATATTTGGTGCTGAGCTCGTCCGCCAGCGGCCCCCAGAGTTCGCGCAGATTCGAGCTCGCGCCGTGGATCAGCAACACGCGCGGCGCGTCCGGCTCTCCCGCCTCGCGCACATGCAGGCGCGCGCCGCCAGCGTCGAGCATGCGCCCTTGCGCCGGCCAGCGCGCCTCGGCGGTGCGGACATAAAGGCTGGCGTTGAAAACGAGCAGAGCGACCAGCGCGGCGAGCCCGGCCGCGATTGCCCAAAGCATCATGCCTCGCGGCCATCGACGCGCGGCGACAGCCGCTGCACGCCTTCGAGGGCGGTCTCGTAATAGGGGTGAACCGCCAGCGCTGCGCGGAACGCGTCCAGCGCGCGCTGATCCTGGCCGAGTTCTTCATAAATAAGCCCAAGCGCGGCCAGCGCCGCGAAATGGCGCGGTTGTCGCTTCAGGGTTTCCTGGATGGCGGCGATGGCGCCGCTGAAATCGTCGGCGGCGTAAGCCAGATTGGCGCGCCGGTTCCACGGTTCGGCGAAATTGGGCGCGAGCACGCTGGCGCGTTCGAGAAAGCGCAGCGCCTGGTCGCTGTCGCCGGCGGTTTCCGCCGCCGCGGCGCGTTCGAGCAGGATGTTCACCGTCGGCGAGCCGCTATCGGCCCAGCGCGCCCAGATCTCGGCCTCGAGCGAAGCGGCGCTGGCTTCGCTTGGCGATTGCGCAAGCTGGGTGAACAGCGCTTCGAGCGCGGGATCGGCCCGGCCAGCGCCAGGCGCGCTCGCGCCGCAGGCGAACAGCCCGAGGCTCAGCAACAGAGAAAGGATGATGCGCTGCATGTGATTTTGAATCGCCGCCATGCTAGCGCGGTTTGGCGGTCGGCGCGAGGGGCCGGCTCAGCCTTGTTTGGCTTTATAGCGCGGATCGACCTTGTTGATCACATAAACCCTGCCCTTACGGCGCACCACCCGGCAATCCCGGTGGCGGGTCTTGAGCGATTTGAGCGACGATTTGACTTTCATGGCCGAGGTTCCGGGGGCGAAAACGAAGCGGCGTGAATAGGCGGGCGGGGGCGGGAAGTCAATCATTGGGCGAGTCATGCTGGCCGGACCGGCGCTTGTGTGGTTAGCTGGCGGCGCTGGGAGCGGGGCATGGCCGAGGGCGCAGTTCAGGGGCGGCAGGATACAACGCAAGCGGGCCGCTACGCTGCCTTCATCTCCTATTCGCACACCGACGAAGAATTCGGCGACTGGCTGCACAAGCGGCTGGAGACCTATCAGGTCCCCTCCGCTTTGGTCGGCCGCGACGCCCCGAACGGGCCGATCAAGAGCGCCTCGGCAAAGTGTTCCGCGACCGCGCCGATCTCTCGGCCGCCCATGATCTCGGCGCCGAAATTCGCGAGGGCCTCGAAAACGCCGACGCGCTCATTGTTCTCTGCTCGCCGCGCTCGTGCGGCAGCAAATACGTCAACGAGGAAATCCGGTACTTCAAACAGCTCGGCAAAGGCCAGCGCATCTTCGCCGTCATCGTCGACGGCGAACCCCACGCCGCTGGCAACCCCAATTACACCGCTGCCGACGAACACGCGCGCGTGTGGGACGCGAGCAGCGGCCGCGCCATCGCCACCCTGAGCGGGCATGAGGACGTGGTGCGGAGCGCCAGCTTCAGCCCGGACGGAACCCGCATCGTCACCGCCTCTGACGACAACACCGCGCGCGTGTGGGACGCGGGCAGCGGCCGCGCCATCGCCACCCTGAGCGGGCATGAGGACGGGGTGGTGAGCGCCAGCTTCAGCCCGGACGGAACCCGCATCGTCACCGCCTCTGGCGACACCGCGCGCGTGTGGGATGTGCGCCGCCTCACGCAGCCGATGCCCGAACTCGCGCTCGCCGCGTGCACCAATTTCCTCAGCCCCGACGGCCGGCGTTTTAGTGCGCTCGAAATCGGCGCCGATCCGCTGATCCGCGAGGTCTGGTTGCGCGATCATGGCGAGGACCGCGATGTGTGCGAGGGCGTCCCGGGCGCGTCGGCGCTGGAACCCCGCGCCCCAGCCGCTCAAGCAGGTTGAACCCCGCCGCGACGCCGCTTAGAGGGGCGGGGGGAAGTGAGGGATCGGGTTCATGCAGCGCGCGCTGATTGTTATTGCGGCGATGTCGCTGGCCATTGCTTGCGGGCCGTCGGTGGGGCGGGCCCAGGCGCCGCCGGCGCCGCCGAGCTTTGCTTCCTCCGGAGACACGTCCTTCGATGCCTGGCGCGACGATTTCGCCGCCCGGGCGGTGGCGCGGGGCAGGGACCCGGCTGTGCTGGGGCGGCTGCTGAGCGGGGTAGCGCCGGATGCACGCATCGTCGAACTCGATCAGCGGCAGCCGGAATTCGTCGCCCCGGTCTGGGATTATGTCACCAACCGCGTCACCGAGCGGCGCATCAACGATGGCCGCGCGCTGAAGGCCGAGATCGGCTCGGTGCTCGATCAGGTCGAAGCCCGCTACGGCGTGCCTACGGGCATCCTGCTCGGCATCTGGGGGCTGGAGAGCAATTATGGCGCAGCCCCGCTCACTTACGACGCCGCCGCCGCGCTGGCGACGCTGGCGTTCGAAGGCCGCAGGCGCGCGCAATTCGAGGGCTATCTCATGGCGCTCGCCGAAATGGTCGAACGCGGGCTGGTCGACCAGGAGCAATTGCGCTCCTCCTGGGCCGGGGCGCTGGGGCAGCCGCAATTCATGCCGGACGTGTACCTCACGACGGCCGTCGATTGGGACAATGACGGCCATCGCGACATCTGGAACAATCGCGGCGATGTCGCCGCCTCGATCGGCAATTATCTCGCTGACCGCGGCTGGCGGCGCGGCGAACCGGTGTTCGACGAAGTGCTGTTGCCGGAGCGCTTCGACTACGCGCTAGCGGACGGAACCGCGCGCAGCGTCAGCGAATGGGCCGAACGCGGAATCGCGCGCATCGATGCGCAAGCGTGGCGCGCAGAGGAACGGGGATTGCAGTCGCAATTGTTCCTCCCCGCCGGCGCGCAAGGCCCAGCGCTGCTGCTGCACCACAATTTCGGAGTGATCCGCCGCTACAATAATTCCGATCGCTATGCGCTGGTGGTGGCTTTGCTGGCGCGCGCGTTCGATGGCCGTGGCGGCCTGGTCGCCGATTGGCCGCGCGCGGCGGGCTCGCTGAACCGCGAGGAAATCCTCGAAC
Organism: Alphaproteobacteria bacterium; assembly: GCA_031400895.1. Lineage (GTDB taxonomy): Bacteria > Pseudomonadota > Alphaproteobacteria > Caulobacterales > Aquidulcibacteraceae > Vitreimonas. Next base: position 20,007 of record JANNQT010000046.1, read on the forward strand.
TGCAGACGCTGCTCAATCGCCTGGGCTACGATGCGGGCGCGCCCGACGGCTTGTTCGGCTCGGGCACCCGCCGCGCCGTGCGGGGGTTCCAAGCGGCGCGGAATCTGCCGGCGGACGGCTTCCCTACCGCCGCGCTGCTAGGCCAGGTGCGGGCGCAAGCGGGCGTGGCGGTGGAAGCGCCGGCGCCGCCGCGGCCGCTAGCGCGCGCGGGCATCCGCGAATTGCAGCGCCTGCTGGCGCGCCTGGGCTATTATTCCGGCCGCGCCGACGGTCGCATCGGCGCACGCACCCGCGCCGCCATCCGCGCCTTCGAAACTGCGCGCGGCATGGAGGTGCGCGGCCGCGCGACGACGATTGTGCTGGAAGCGGCGCGGGCGGCGGTCAGTTAAGCGCTTTCGTGAATCGGAGATCACCGAACCTGCTCTAAGGCGTCGGCGCGTCGCTGGGGGCGGTGGCGATGATGGCGTGGCGCAAGCGCCGGCTGCGCCACACGAACGCAAAGCTCGCCATCAGCAGCGCCAGCGCGATCCAAAGCGGCGCGGTGATGCCCACGCGTTCATAGACCATCCCGCCCAGCAGCGGCGAAATGACAAAGCCGCCGCCGTTCACCGCGACCACCAGGCCAGCCGCGGCCCCTTGCTCCTCGGGCCGCACCGCTACCGAGGCGCCGCCGCTGAAGCCCGGGCGCGCCAGCCCAAAGCCCAAACCCTGCACCGCCTGCGACACCAGCAAAG
>JANNQT010000047.1:0-7769 GCA_031400895.1 Alphaproteobacteria bacterium
ATTTCGGCTTGCTGCAAGGAATCGGTCGAGCGCAGCGCGTCCATGGCCAGACGCAGGCGCGCGGCGCCTTCTTCCAGCTTGTCGCGCGCGCCTTCGCGTTCGCCCAAGGCGGTGAGGGCGCGGCCGATTTCCTGCTGCGCCGCGCCCCAGGAGGCGGGATCGGTGGTGCGATCGACCTTCTCCAGATAGAGCTGGCGCGCATCGAGCGCCTTCTGCAGCCATTTGATGTGGCCGCCGCGTTCGCCGACGCTGAGCGCGCCGGAGGCGAAATCCGACATGATCTCGAGCTGCAGTCCGTCGCTGAGATCGTTCGGCTGCGCATCCACCATCTTGTCCAGCGCTTCGACGATCGGCTGCAGCCGCTCGGGCTTGTAGTCCTGCGGGCGGTGCAGCACCGGGCGCGCCTTGCGCGCCAATGCGAACGCCAAGGCGCGCTGCACCAATTCCTCGGGCCGCCCGGTCTTCCAGGTCATTTGCAGATCGAGCACTTCGGGAACGCGGCCATAGGCGGGCAGCGTCATCAGCCGCAAATCCAGCCGGCCGATCCAGTTGCGCTTGCCCCACACGATCACGTCGGCGGCGGCGCGCTCGAGCGCGTCAGAGGCTTCGACGGTGACGCGGCGGCGCGCTTCGGGATGGGCGGTGGTCGCCACCGTCTTTGGCCGCAGCGGAAACAGGTCCACCTGCACGTCGCTCTCGAACGAGAACAGGCCGAAATTGTCCTCCACCGCCTCCTTCATTTCCTGGCGCAAGAGGTGGCTGCCGCCCTCGATCTCGCAGATCAGCACCAGGGCGCGGTGATCCTTGTTGCGCTTGAGCGCCTGCGCGCGCAGCGCCACCCGCGCCACCTGGCTCGCCTTGTTCATGCCGGCCAGCATCCAGAAGGCGCCGATCAGCACCGCCGCCAGCCCCGCCGACAAAAACAGCATGAACAGGTCGGGCGATTGCAGGAACGCCTCCTGCAGCTCGCGCGGAATCTGGCGCATGAGCCATGCCGCCCAATCGGGCGCGTCCGCCGCTGCTTCCGCGAATTCAACCATTATACGTCCGTGGCCCATTATGCGCTTGGCCTGGGGCCGAGCCCTTATCTGTAACACCGCAATACTGCGGCGCACAACGCCCCAAGGCGCCGTTCGTTCCGATTTGTTCACGCGGCAAAGCGGAGGATTTGTGGCGCCGCGCCCACACTTTCGCCGCTAGTCGCGCCATCGGCGCCGTTCACCGCACCACGGCGCCTTGACGCTTGCGCTGCCCCTGCCCGGCCCGGCAAAATAGCCGTCAAACAAGCGCCAGCGGCCAGAAGCCGCCGGCTGCCCCAGGAGACGCCATGAAAGCCCCGATCCTCGCCGCGCTGCTGCTCGCCACCACGGCTCTGACCAGTTGCGCCACCGCACCAGGCAAGGACAGCGCCAGCGCGGCCGCTACCTCACCTGCCTACGCCGCCGCCCAGGCCGAAGTCGCGCGTCTGGCCGCGCAGGCCGACCTGGACCTGCTGCTCAAGCCGTGGAGCGGGCCCCATGGCGGGGTGCCGCCTTGGGACCAGGCCAAATCCGAACTGATCCCCGCCGCGTTCGAGATCGGTATCGCGCTGCAGACCGCGGAAGTGAACGCTATCGCCGCCAACCCTGCCCCGGCGACATTCGCCAATACGCTGGAGGCCTTGCAAAATGCTGGCCGCCATCTCGATCGCGCCACCACCATCTTCGGGGTGATGACCGACAACGTCAGCAACGAGGCGATCCAGACGCTTGAGGCCGATTGGTCGCCGCGCCTGACCGCGGCGTTTAACGCCATCACCTTCAACCGCGCCCTATTCGCGCGGATCGACGCGCTCTACCAGCAGCGCGCCGGCCTCGGCCTAAATGCCGAACAATTGCGCCTGCTTGAACGCACGCACGCCAGCTTCGTGCGCGCCGGCGCGGCGGCGACGCCCGAACAGCAAGCCCGGCTCGGCGCCATCAACGAGGAGCTCTCCTCCAAGTTCGCCGATTTCGGCCGGCGTTTGCTCGCCGACGAGAACACCGCGGTCTTCATCGCCAATCGCCGCGATCTCGCCGGCTTGCCGGACAACATGCGCGCCGCCTTTGCCGCCGCCGCCGCCGAGCGCGGCCACGCCGGCCAATGGGCGGTAGTCAACACCCGCTCCAGCGTCGATCCGTTTCTGACCTTCTCGTCCAACCGTCGCTTGCGCGAGCAGGTGTGGCGCGCGTTCAAGAACCGCGGCGACAATGGCGATGCCAACGACACCAACCAAGTGATCGCCGAGATCATGGCGCTGCGCGCCGAGCGCGCGCAAATCCTCGGTTTTCCCACCCACGCGCATTTCCGCATGGACGACACCATGGCCCGCGATCCCGCGCGCGCGCAGGAATTGATGCTGCGGGTATGGCGACCGGCGGTGGCGCGGGTGCGCGAGGAAGTGGCCGACATGCAGTCGCTGGCCCGCCGCCAGGGCGCGCGCCTCACCATCGAGCCCTGGGATTATAATTACTACGCCGAGCAAGTGCGCCGCGACCGCTACGATCTCGATCAGAACGAGCTGCGCCCGTATTTCGAACTCGGCAACATGACCGACGCCGCGTTCTATATGGCGGGCCAGCTTTACGGGCTGTCGTTTCATGAAATCACCGGTACGGTGGCGGTGTTCGAACCCAGCGTGCGGGTGTGGGAAGTGACCGACCGCGACGGCTCGTATCTCGGCCTGTTTTACGGCGATTATTTCGCCCGCGCCGGCAAGCGCTCGGGCGCTTGGATGAACACCTATCAATCGCACGAAACCTTCACCGGACGCGCCATCACGCCGATCGCCTCCAACAACAACAATTTCGTGCGCGGGGCCGCGGGCGAGCCGGTGCTGATCTCGCTCGACGATGCCCAGACCCTGTTCCACGAATTCGGCCACGCCATCCATTATCTGGTGTCGACGGTGAATTATCCCGGCCTCGGCAACACCCCGCGCGATTACGTGGAATATCCAAGCCAGGTGCATGAGCATTGGGTGCTGTCACGCCCGATACTCGACCGTTTCGCCCGCCATTATCAGACCGGCCAGCCGATGCCGCAGGCGCTGGTCGACCGCATCAATAACGCCGCCACCTTCAACCAGGGTTACGCCACGGTGGAATATCTTTCCTCGGCGCTGGTCGATATGGCGATGCATAATCGCGCCGAACCGGTCACCGATGCCGATGCGTTCGAACGGGAAACGCTGGCCGCCATCGGCGCGCCGCGCGAAGTGGCGATGCGCCACCGACTGCCGCAATTTGGGCACCTGTTCTCCAGCGACGCGTATTCGGCCGGCTATTATTCCTATCTCTGGTCGGAAGTGATGGACGCCGACACCTGGGAGATGTTCGAGGCTTCCGGCAATGTGTTCGACCCGACCGCCGCGGCCGGTATGCGCAACATCATCCTCGCCCCCGGCAATTCCACCGACCGCGCCGAAGCCTACCGCCAATTCCGCGGCCGCGACCCCGACGTTAACGCACTGCTGCGCGTGCGCGGCTTCCCGACCGGAGAGGCAGGCAATTGAGGCAGTTCAAACTCGCCCCAAGCTTGTAGAAAAAACAAAGTCATTCCGGGGCCCGCCGACTGCGGAACCCGGAATGACGGAGGGTTTTGGGTCGCGGGCCAGGCGTACGCAACGCACCCCCACAATGATTGACCAGGGCCCCGACTCCCCGCAGCCCGGTCCCATGCCCGAGTCCAACCGCCGCTCCGCCCCGCTCCGCGCGGCCATCGTTTACGATTTCGACGGCACGCTGGCGCGCGGGAATTTGCAGGAGCGGAGTTTCATTCCCGATATCGCCGGCATGAGCCATGCCGATTTCTGGATGGAGGTAAAGCGCCTCGCCAAGGCCGAGGACGCCGACGAGATCCTGGTCTACATGCATTTAATGCTGGACCGGGCGCGCGCCGCCGGCCATCCGGTGACGCGCCAGCAATTGCAGGAGAGCGGGCGCGATCCTGATTTTTTCGACGGCCTCGATCATTGGTTCGAGCGCATCGGCGCCTTCGCCGATGACATCGGCCTCGCGCTCGATCATTACGTGGTCTCTTCCGGCATCTACGAGATGATCGAAGGCTGCCCGTTGTTCGGGCGTTTCCGGCAGGTGTTTGCCTCGCGTTTCTTGTACGACAAGCGCGGCGAAGCCAAATGGCCGAGCGTGGCCATCAATTACACCACCAAAACTCAGTTCCTGTTCCGCATCAACAAGGGCATCGACAATGTCCACGACACCGAGGCGATCAATCGCTGGATGCACGACGACGCGCGCGCGCTGCCGTTCGAGCGGATGATCTTCATCGGCGACGGCGACACCGACATTCCTTCGATGCGCATGGTCACCAGCCAAGGCGGCTGCGCCATCGCCGTCTTGGATCCCTATCAATGGACCGAGCCGCGCAGCCTCGACAAAATCTCGCGCCTGATCGCCGAGGATCGCGTGAACTATGTCGCCCCGGCGGACTACCAGCCCAAGAGCCAGCTCGACGTCATCGTCAAAGGCGCGCTCGGGCGCATCGCGTTGCGGGCCGGGTTGAAGGGGGGAGCTTAACGCACCGCGCGGCTTCACAAGCGCCCCCGGTTCCGGATTGGGGTGCGTCGTTGTACGTGATTTGGCGTCCAACCCACATTCACCGTGCGCAGGGCTAAAATTCCAAACTCAGCCGCAGCCCCGCCACCAGCGCGTCGGGCACGGCGCGGTCGCCGCCGGGATTGCGCACCCATTGCAGGTCGGGCTGCAGGGTGAGGTGGGGGGTGAGCTTGTCGGAATAGGTGAGTTCGAATTGAACTTCGGCATTGGCCGTCGAGGCGCCGAGATCGATCTGGTTGTGGCGATAGCCGTCGGACAAGACACCCTGGTTGACCCCGAACGAAAGCGCGCTGTCGGGTCGGCCCTCAAACACCCGCTTGACCAGCACGCCCGCCTGCCAGCCGCCGACGAACGGGGTGGTGTTGCCATCGGAAATGCCGGCGCGCAAGAAAGCGGTGGCCGCGCGCGTTCCTTCGCTGTCATTGAGCGGCTGCTCGAACACCAGATAGGCGCCCTGCGCCTCGCGCTGGAGGGGATTACCCAAGCCATCGAGGTCGCGGATGTCGCCCTGCGATCTGGTGTAGCGCCAGAGCCCGAACGCCAGCTTGCGCTCGCCCTCGATCCCGGCTTCGGCGATTACCAGCGCACCGTCGTCAAACGAAAGATCGACGCCGTCTGGATCGCCAAGCACGCCGGCATGCGCGTTCAGCACCGCCGCGCGCGCGAAGATGCCGTTGGCGAAAGTGGTGTGAAAGCGCGCCGCCAGCGCGGTGGAGGGAAAGATCGAAGGGCCGCCGGGGCCGGTGGCGGCGATTTCCGAGCCGATGCCGAACGCCGGCGCGATCAACAGGCGAGCGGAATCGTTGGCGTAGAATTCGCTGTTGAGATCGTAGAGCCCAAAGCGCAACGTTGACGCGCCCCAGGCTTGCTCGACCCACGCCTCGAACAGCCGCAGGCGCTGGCTCGGCACCTCGATATTGTCGATGCCCTGCAGTGTGCCGGCGGCGTCGTTGGGCATCGACCCGGAATTGTTGAGCACGTCGAAATGCGCGCTGGCCCCGCGCCAGCCGGCGGCGCGTTCGAGATCGAGATAGGCGACCAGGTCGAGATTGTCCAGCAAGCGCCCGCGCTGGGCCAAGCCGCCATCGACCACGCCCATAAGGTCGGCGCTGTAGGCCAGCGAAAACTCGACCGGCGCTGGATCGGCGGTTTCCTCCGCCTGGGCCACACCGACCGCCGAGGCGCCCAGCAACAGGCCAACGAGGTTTCTCATCGCGCTCCCCCGGAACGGTCAAGAACACTCGCAGATAAAGCTTAATCGAAATTCAAGCAAACGCGCCCTACCGCGTCCCCGCCCGGCGCCGGTAGGTGAAATCCCATTCCACCACCAATTCGCCGCCGGCTTCGGGCGCGAGGTCGCCCCATTGGCGCACGGTGTTGGCGTCGAGGCGCTGGAAGTTCATCCGCCGCGCGCCCGGGGGTTGGCCTTGCTGCGGGGGGCCGAGCACGTCGAAGCGCAGCACGCCTTCGGCGTCGATGGCGCCGGCGAATTCGGTGCGCTGGCCGTTGGCATCGATCCAGGTCTGATGCCATTTTCCGTCGCTTGCATCGTATCCGTTGATCGAATGGCCGTGGCCGCCGCCGAACGGGCGCCAGTGCTCAATGATGACGCAGCCCTGGTCGTGCAGGGTAATCGAACTCTCGGCGACGATTGCAGCCGAGGTCGAGCCGGTCGGCGAGACGTCCCATTCGCCCAGCCAGAAATCGAACCCGCGCGCTTCGGCGCTCTCACAACCAGCCGGCCGCTGCGGCATCACGGCGCGGCCTTGTACGATGCGGCGGAGGCGCGCGACTTCGTCTCGGAGCTCCTGGCGGCTCATGCTGTCGGGCGCGGGCGGTTGAGCCGGCGGTTGCTGGGCAAGCGCGCCGCTGGACACGGCGGCAAAAGCGAGAGCAAGCAACGCGCGGACCATGGTTTGCTCCTAAACGCCCTGATATTCATCCCGAGGCCCCGGTCGGCCCACCCGGTTTGCGACGAGATGCGCGGACTGCGCGACCGCCGGCCGGCCAAGCGCGGCGGCGCCACCGCGCCGGCGGCGGGCGATGTCATTGACATCGCCCGCTCGAGCGGAAAAGAAACAGCCAAAACTAATGGGTCAAAACCAATAGAAGGGGACGCTTATGAGATTGAAGTCAGCGGCGCTTGCAATCGTGTGCGCTTTGGCGCCGATGCAGAGCTGGGCGCAGACGCCATCGCCCACCAGCCAAGCGCTTTCGGCTTGCCTGCTCCGCTCTGCCTCGGAAGCGGATCGCATCGTGCTGATCCGCTGGATATTCGTCGCCATGGCGCGCCACCCGTCGGTATCCGGACTCGCGGCAATCCCCGATGCGCAGAGAGTGGCGGCGAACCGGCAAATGGGCGCGCTGTTCAACCGGCTTCTGCTGGATTCATGCCCAAACGAGACCCGCGCTTCTTTCCAGGCCGAAGGCGAAAAAGCGCTTGAGATTCCGTTCGGAACCTTGGGCGAGGCCGCCATGACCGGCATCATGGATCACCCGGACGTTAATGCCAGCGTCATCGAAATGACCGCTTACCTCGATAACGCGCGCTTGGGCGCCTTGATCGGACCGCCGCCAACTCAGCCATAATTGAAGCTCACGCTGACGCGGCGCTTCTTGGCGGCGTTGGCGACCACTTCGTGGCGCAGGAAGCTCTCCCACAGCAACACCTCGCCGGCGGCGGGCGCCACATACACAAACGTGCGCTCTTGCTCCGGGGTGTCTTCCGCGCGCGCCGGCGCGGCCATCATCATGGGCAGCCGTGGGTCTTCCAGTTTCAGCGCCGACGCGCCGGCTGGGACATCGACGTAATATGTACCCGAGAGCACGCTGTGGGGATGGAGGTGGCCGGAGTGCGCGCCGCCAGGCGCGAGCATATTGATCCAGATCGAGTCGAGCTTGAGCTTTTTGCCGCCGAGTTCGAAATGCAGCGCCTTGGCGAACGCCGCCGCGTGCTTGTCGAGCTCCTTCTTCAACGCGGCGAAGGCGGGATCGCGTTGCGGCAGATCGTTCAGCGAAGCATAGGAGGTGTAGCCACCATACCCTTTGGCGCGGCTCCAGGCCTTGCCGGCTTCATCCTCGGCGGCGATGACGCGGCAGGATTTCAGCAGCTCGGCGTTGAGCCCCTTGGCGCTCTCCAGCGTCGCGCGATAGAGCTTTGTGACGAACAGCGTC
>JANNQT010000048.1:0-6316 GCA_031400895.1 Alphaproteobacteria bacterium
ATTCGCCATTCGCCATTCGCTATTCGCCCATGACATCCTGCTTCTCCCTCTCCATCGAAAACGTTATCGCCCACATCGTCCTCAACCGCCCTGAGGCGCTCAACGCCATGAACCGCGCGTTCTGGAATGAGTTTCCGGCGCTGGTGCGCGACATCAGCGACAATGCCAAGGCGCGGGTGATGGTGATCTCCTCCAGCGGCAAGCATTTCAGCACCGGCATGGACGTGTCGGTGTTCGGAGAGGGCATTGTTGGCGCCGGCGGCGATGCTTATGCGCGCGCCGAGGCGTTCCGGCATCTGGTGAAATTGCTGCAGCAGAGCTTCTCGTGCCTGGAGGACGCGCGCCTGCCAGTGATCGCGGCGATCCAGGGCGGGTGCATTGGCGGCGCCGTCGATCTCGCCACCGCCTGCGACATCCGCTTCGCCACCGACAGCGCCTTCTTCCAGATCGCCGAGATCAATATTGGTATGACCGCCGATGTCGGCACGTTCCCGCGCTTGTGCAAACTGATCCCCGACGGCTGGGTGCGCGAGCTGGCGTATGCCGGGCGGCGCTTGGATGCGGCGAAAGCGAAAGAGCTGGGGCTGGTGAACGAGGTGTTCCCCACGCAGGAAGCGATGCTGGCGCATGTTATGGAACTGGCGCGCGAGATCGCGGAGAAATCACCGCTCGCGGTGACCGGCTCCAAACGCATCATCAATTATTCGCGCGACCATTCCAGCGCTGACGCGCTCGACTACATCGCCACCTGGAATTCCGGCATGTTCGCCCCCGAACACATCGCCGAAGCGTTCGCGGCGAAGGCGGAAAAACGGGAGGCCGTGTTTCCAGATTTGTTGGTGTTGCGGAAGGAGATGTAACGGCACATTCAACACCCATTCCCGGGCTTGCCGCTTCGCGGCGCCCCGGGAATGGATGATAATCCAATCCCCAATCCCCAAATCCCAAATCCGAGCCAAACATGCCCATTTCCGACATCCCCCCCGGCCGCAATCCTCCCCACGAGGTCAACGCCTTCATCGAAATTCCCCAAGGGGGCCTGCCGGTGAAGTATGAGCTGGATCAGAAATCATCGACGCTGTTCGTCGACCGCTTCCTGCACACCTCGATGATCTATCCCAGCAATTACGGCTTCATCCCCAACACGCTGGGCGAGGACGGAGATCCGCTTGACATTCTGGTGGTGACGCCGATGCCGGTGGTGCCGGGCTGTTTCATTCGCTCGCGCCCAGTGGGGGTGATGCTGATGGACGACGAAAAAGGCGTCGATGAAAAAATCCTCGCCGTGCCGATCGATGCGCTCAATCCGTTCTACAAGGACGTGAAGACGCACGCGGATCTGCCGCCGCTGCTGGTGGAGCAGATCGCGCACTTCTTCAGCCACTACAAGGACCTCGAACCCGGCAAGGGCGCGGTGGTCGGCACATGGTCGACGCTCGAATTCGCGCATGAGCGCATTATGCTGGCGATCGAGCGCAAGCAAAAAGCATGAGCAATGCCGACCTCGCGGCGCGGCTGGTGGCGGCGCTGGACCAAGCCGCCGCGCGCGCGGCCGGGGCCGGCGCGGCGCTGCTCTCGGTCGAGATCAGCGTGCTGGCGCTGGCGGCCCCGGCGGCGATCGAAACCCGGGTGCAGCGCCAGACCCGCACGCTGCTGTTCCTAGAGGCCGAAGCGCTCGACCCCGCCGGCGCCCGCCTCGCCACCGCCGCCAGCGTTTACAAGCTGGGCTAGAGCTTCCCTCCCCGTTTCGGGGAGGGAAGCTCGCCTACATCGGAACGAACGCGTCGTATCCGCGTGGTTTCAGCCCCAGCGCCATGGCGCCCCACGGCGCTTCTTGCTAAGGCAGCGGCGCGAATTCAGGGGCAGAAGCATGCAATCCAAAACCCAAGCGCCGAGCGCCCAGGCGTGACCACCGCCCCGCTTGCCTCCGTGGTCGTGGCCGTCCTCAACGAAGAGGAGAATGTCAGCGAAGTCTGCGACGAGATCGTGCGCGCGCTTGAACCGTGGGGGGCGTTCGAGATCGTCTGGGTCGATGACGGCTCCAGCGACGATACGCCCCGGCGCCTGGCCGCCATCGCCGACAAGGACGCGCGCGTGCGCCTCGTGGTCCACGACCGCCGCTGCGGCAAGTCGCAGGCGGTGCGCACCGGGGTCAGCGCCGCGCGCGCGCCCTGGGTCGCCACGCTCGACGGCGACGGCCAGAACGATGCCGCCGATCTGCCGCCCATGCTCGACCTCGCCCGCAACGCCCGCAGCCCGGCCCCGATCGTCGCCGGCATTCGCCAGCGCCGCAATGATCCGCTCTCGCGCCTGATCGCCACTCGCATCGCCAACGGCCTGCGCATGGCGGTGCTGGGCGACAATTGCCCAGACACTGGCTGCGGGGTGAAAGTATTCGCGCGCGCGGATTTTCTGCTGCTGCCCTGCTTCGAGGGCATGCATCGCTTCTTGCCGGCGCTGTTCAAGCGCTACGGCCACCCCACACTCAACCATCCGATCAGCCATCGCCCGCGCACCAGGGGGCAATCGAAATACACCAATTGGGGCCGCGCCCTGGTTGGCGTGTTCGATCTGTTGGGAGTGATCTGGCTGACCCGGCGCACGCGCGCGCCGCTCTCGGTCCGCGAACATGGCAAGGCGCCGTGAGCGCGGCCAACACACTCTCGCCGCGCGCCTGGCTGTTGCTGGCGCTGACCAGCCTGGCGCTGTTCCTGCCCGGCTTCGCGACGCTGCCGCCGGTGGACCGCGACGAAGGCCGCTACATCGTCTCCAGCCAGCGTATGGCCGAGAGCGGCGATTTCATCGACATCCGCTACCAGGACGAGCCGCGCTATTTGCAGCCGGCGGGAATCTATTGGCTGCAATCGCTCTCGACGCATGCGCTCGACAGCCCCGACCATGACAGCGTCTGGAGCTACCGCGTTCCCTCGCTGCTGGCGGCGCTGCTGGCGGTGCTGCTGACCGGCTTTATCGGTGCGCGCTTTTTTGGCGCCAAAGCCGGGCTGATCGCCGGCATATTGTTGGCGGTGTGCGTGTCGCTGAATTTCGAGGCCCGCATCGCTAAGACCGACGCGGCGCTGCTGGCCTGCATCGTCGCCGCGCAGCTCACCTTGATGCGGCTCTATACCGAACCCGACGCAAAGCGCTGGCTGGCGGCGGTGTTCTGGGCCGCGCTCGGAGCGGGGCTGATGATCAAGGGGCCGATCATTCTGATCGTGGTCGCCGCCACCATCGCCGCGCTGCTTGCCTGGGAACGCAAATTCGCTTGGCTCGCGCGCTTGCGTCCACTTTGGGGGCCGCTCATCATGCTGGCGATCGCCCTGCCCTGGTACATCGCCATCGGCTTGGTCAGCGACGGCGAATTCTACAATCGCGCTGTCGGCCAGAGCATGCTCGACAAGGTCGGCGACAGCCAGCAGGGCCATAGCGGCCGGCCCGGCTATCACCTCGCGCTGTTGGCGCTGATGTTCTGGCCCGGCAGCCTGATCGCCGCGCGCGCGGTGCTGACTGCGTGGCGCCGGCGCGGCGAGCCGGCGGTGCGGTTCCTGATCTGCTGGGCGGCGCCGACCTGGATCATTTTCGAAATCGTGGCGACCAAGCTGCCGCATTACGTGCTGCCAACCTATCCCGCGCTTGCGTGCCTGTGCGCGCTGGCCCTGGCCGATCCCGCGCCCGCGCGCGGTGTGCTGGCGAGGTCGGCGCTGGTGGTCTGGTTGATCGTTTGGGCCGCGGCGACGATCGGAATCGTGCTGATCGGCCCGGCGGGGTTCCACGAATTCGACATGCCCATTCCGGTGCTGACGCTGGTGCTGGCGGCGCTGACGGCGCTGATGGCGGCGGCGGCGCTGTGGTTTTTCTGGCGGCGCGAGACGACGCGAACAATCGCCGCGCTGGCCGCGGCCAGCGTGCTTGGCGTCGGCGGCCTGTTCGGCGCCAGCGCGCCAAATCTCGACGCGGCGTGGCTGAGCCCGCGCATCGACGCGCTGGCGCGCGAGCTTCGCCCCTGCACCAACAGCGTGCTGATCACCGTACCTTACAACGAGCCAAGCCTGGTGTTCCTGTACGGACGCACGCGGACCCAGCTGGCGTCATCGCCCGCCGACGCTGCCGAACGGCTGGCGCTTGACCCAAGCTGCGGCCTTGCTCTGGTCGGCGGGGAAAGCAACAATGCTGACACCGCCCAACGCGAATTTCTTGCCCGCGCCACCGCGCTGGGAGTAAAGCCGCGGGCGTTGACGCAAATCAGTGGGCGCAATTATTCCAATGGCGATACGCTTGTGCTGACGCTCCACAGCGCCGACAATCGCAATCATGCTCGCCAATAAGCTCGCGCTTAAGCCGCAGCATTATGCCGGCCTTGCGGTCCTGGGGGCGATCACGCTGTTGGGCTTTGCCGCGCCGTTCCTGCCGCCCGACCTTGTCAGCGGGCTCGGGCCGCTGCTGGCGCAGGCGCAAGCCGCGCCCGGCTCGCCGCTGATCGCGGTGCTGGGTTATACGCTGCTGGCCTCGCTCGGCGTGCCGCAGATCGTGCTGATCACCAGCGTCGTCGTCGTGTTCGGGCCGTGGGCGGGGTTTGCCTATTCGTGGATCGGCAAGCTGCTCGCCTGCAGCATCGGCTTTGCGCTCGGGCGGCGCTTCGGCGCGCGCCTTCTGGCCGAACGCGCCGGGCCGCGCCTACGCGAATTCATGCGCCAATTGGCGCGGCGCGGCTTTCTGGCCAGCGCGCTGATCCGGCTGGCGCCGACAGTGCCCTCGGTGCTGATCAACGTCGCCGCCGGCGCGACGCCGATCCGGTTCAGCGACTTTTTCTTCGGCACCGCTTTGGGCAGCGTCCCAAAAATGGCGCTGCTAGCGTTCGGCGGCCACGCAGCACTGGAAGCGATGCGCCACAACAGCGCCTGGGCCTGGATCGTTCTGGGGGCGGTGCTGATCTTATGGACGCTGCTGGCGCTGCTGGCGCGACGCTGGATGCGCGGCGCGAAAACACCCGACCTTTGAGCCAGTACTTTAAGTCTCGTTAACCTCGGGGCGGCAGTGTGACGAGCGAATCCTCGAGGAGCCGCCCACTATGAAACGCTGTCTGGTCGTCGATGACAGCCGCGTGATCCGCAAAGTCGCCCGGCGCATCCTGGAGGACCTGCGTTTCGAAGTCGAGGAAGCTGGCGACGGGCTGGAGGCGCTGCAGGCGTGCCGCAAACATATGCCCGACGCGGTGCTGCTCGATTGGACCATGCCGGTGATGTCGGGCATCGATTTTCTCAAGCAATTGCGCAAGGAGCCAGGCGGCGACCGGCCCACGGTGGTGTTCTGCACCACCGAGAACGACGTCGAGCGCATCGCCGAGGCATTGAAAGCAGGCGCCGACGAATATCTGATGAAGCCGTTCGATGGCGATATCCTGCATTCGAAATTCGCCGAAGCGGGCCTGGTCTGATGTTGAACGACGCCGAATTCGCCCTGATCGCGCGCGAAGTGAAGCAGCGCTCAGGCGCGGTGCTAACGCGCGAGCTTGCCAACGCCGCGACGCTGCGGCTGACGCCGTTGGCGCGGCGCGAGAATTTCGGCTCGGTTCCAGAGCTGATCGCCGCCGCCCGCATCCGCCCCGACGGGGCTTTGTGGAACGCCATGACCGAGGCGTTGGCGCTGAACGAGACCCGCTTCTTCCGCGACCGCGCGCTCTACCTGCGGCTGCGCGAGGAAGTCCTTCCCGCCATGTTCGCGCGTCGCGCTGGCGAGCGCGTGCGCTTTTGGTCGGCGGCCTGCTCCACGGGCCAAGAACCTTACTCGCTGGCGATGATGCTCGAAGATATGCGCGCCGAAGGCCAGATCGCGCCCGCCGAGATTATCGCCACCGATTTCTCCGAACGGCTGATCGATAAGGGCCGCACCGGCCTTTACACCCAGTTCGAGGTGCAGCGCGGCTTGCCGATCCGCAAGCTGATCGCCCATTTCGAGAAATCCGGCGACCTCTGGCGCATCGGCGATCGGCTGCGCGCGGCGGTGCGGTTTGAAGCGCACAATTTGCTGCGTGCGCCCAGCAATCTCGGCAAGTTCGACGTCGTGCTGTGCTGCCATGTGTTGCCAAGCTTCGACGCGGAAACGCGCTTGGCGGTGCTCGGCCGCATCGCCGAAACGCTCACACCCTCCGGGGTGATGGTGCTCGGGGCGGGGGAAACGCTTCCCGATGGCGTCGCCGGCCTGACTCGCCTCACGAGCGAACCGCGACAGGAGATGTTGTGGGCGTTGGTAGACGAAATCCCAGCGGAGATGCGAGAAGCAGAGGATGGTCGTGCCCTCCGCGTTCATCGCCTGAGCG